>JAHJBZ010000014.1 GCA_018813295.1 Patescibacteria group bacterium
CACTATTCGAGCAACTATGCGAGCCACTATTCGAAATTTAGTTCCTCTACCTCAACCCCCTGATAATAATATTTAATAATCTCGTCGTAAGTTTTTCCTTCCTCCGCTTGGGCAGACGCGCCAAAGCCGCTTAGACCGACACCGTGGCCGTTTTTTGTTAAGCCTGCACACCAGGGGTCAGCAACGGACTTTAAATAGGGCGTGTTTGTCCAGCCCCAAACCTCTTCTGCGGAACGGGTACTGCCATCGCTTTGATTGAAATAAGGAGTTTTTACAAGCTCACCCTGATAAGTTACAACTTCATCACTTGTGATTGCGACAGCACCTGCAAAATTTGGGGACCTGGCTTCAAGGCCGTAACCCAGGTATTTTTGGAATATGTCTGGATCGTCACTGCCATCGTATGGCAGACCAGGAAATTTTCTATTCTCCTCTTCCATATAAAAACGAGCATATGTACGAGCGAGCACTGCAATTGTTTTTTGTTTTTCAAAATGGTCACTATTAGATACTTCACCAAGACCTTTTAGATAATCTTCCAGAGGCAGCTCGTTGATATATGCGGCTTCGCCGTTAACAACGCGGACTTCGATTGTGCCACGGAATCGGTTGTCATTTAAACTCGTATTCCATGCAGGACGGTTTTCCATTGTAACGATCTCCATTATTCCGTTACCTATTGGTACAAAACGGATAACGGAACCGCTTTTTGAAGAACTGCCGACTTGTACGTGAATATTGTTGCCGACCTTTCGGACGGACGCTGTGTTACCTGCGGCTACGGAGAATAGTTGAGTTCCATTGCCATCGGTAATTTTAAAGTTGTTATTTGACGTTATTTTGGAAGACGAACCCCCGTAAGACAATCTGACTCTAAATGGAGTTTCTTCTGTGTCTTCTGACGGAGTCCCGCTTAGCGGGGGTTTGGCAGCTGTTTCTTCTGTATCCTCTTCCTCAACTGACTCTTCTTCCACTGGAGCTGTTGTAGTAGCCTGAGTAATTACAGAAGAAGCACGGACGTGATTAATTTCCGCATCGGTTAAATCTGTGGAGCTTGTTACGCGATCGCCAAATACGCGGAATGTATACCTGGCATTACCGCCTACAATCCAACCGACATTTTCTACAACAAGCTGAAAGCCTTCGCTGTAAACACCCTTATCTTCTGGTTTTATTTTAAATTTAAATGTACCGGTTTCTCCGGGGTAAATGACAGTTTCTTCGAGCGTGGCTGATCTGTATTTATTTGTCCAGCCATCCTCGTAATAAAGGCGGCTTAATCGATCACGAGGATTTGAAGCTCCCAAATAAACAGCATTTGGACCTTTGTTGCGCCAAATGACATTGCCCGTGTTTTTAAAGCTTACGGTTAATTCTTTTTCCTGACCAGGTTTTAAATTGATGTTTGCATTTTCTTGCTCTATAAGCTCAGCTCGCAAACTTGGCTTGCTTACACTAATTGCATAACGGGCAACCCCTCCCCGAATGGAAGTGTCGTTATATTTGGATCGGAGGAAAATGCTATGATTCCCCTCTTCGTAAGGTGCCTGCACCCAGAAATCAAAGTTAGCTGTGTCACCTGGTTCAACTGGATCAGATGGTGTTAGATATCTTTTAAATACAGCCACGCCTCGACCCAGTAGGATGGTTTGCATGTTATCCATATTCCAAGCTAAGTCGCCTTTATTTTCCATTTCAAGTTCCACCTTCACCATTTCTCCGGGAAGAAGGGTATTTATGTCATTTACTTTATTGATCTTGGCTAAGTGAGTTGGTTCTTTAATGCTTACTCTGAAACCTAACGCATTATCCCGAAGCCATCCTACGTTTTCAATTACCGGTGTAAATTGTTCAATTACAAGCCCTGATTTATCCGTTGGGACTTGTAAGTTCATAACAAAACGGCCTGTCTCACCGGGCTCTACTTCACTATCTATCATATAACCCAAACGTGATGGATTTTCTTCAATAAAAATACTGGCCCTGTCTCGCGGACCGGATGTTCCTAATGTAATCTGATGATCACCGTAATTTTTCCAAATCACATTACCTGTGTTTTTGAGCTGAACTGCTGCCTGCAGTGCCTCTCCCTGAAAAACAGTACCGCTTGGCAATACTTGATCTACAACTTCATAATTCAAATCAGGCTGATCTACCGCAAATGCAACATTAACGGCTGAGCGTGAAACTTTGTATCTGCCATTGACCACAGGGGCAACTGGAAAACTGTAATTGCCAGCATAGTAACCTCCTTCGATTGTGATTTCAAAGGTGCCTGTTTTTCCGGGGGCGACGGAACTTTCTTTTAAATCCGCTGCTACAAAAGCTTTGTCTTCAACGGCTGGAATAACTCTGGCATTTGGATTGTTATTTAAAGCCACATGAAGCCATGTATTTTGATCCCATGTTTCCAGGCCTGTATTTTTAAAGCGTAATTGGAGCGTTTTTCGTTCATTTGGCCTTAAGGTGATATTTGCAAAATCCGATATGGCCTCGGCATTGTAATCAAGATTTTCAACCTGCAAATTGCTTTCTCTGAATGTTCCGCTTCTAATAGCAAGTGCAGCGCGTTCTCTGACGGTTGGTAACAATTCATATAAATACCTGCCTGGGCATGCGGTAGCTCTGACATCTCTGTGACCAATTATATTTGATAGTTGTTTGCCGCGAAATACCGACGTGCCATTTGGGTCAATGCTGTATTGTCTTGATTTTTGTGCGACAAGAGAAATTAATGCATTTAGTGCTGGTTCGGGAACCTGATCTTCTTCGTAATTGCCTATTATGGCTATGCCCAGTGATCCGTTGTTATAACAAAGAGCATGGGCACCAATTACCTTATCTCCGCCATAACGCCCTTCGTAGATGTTACCGAGTGGATCGATTATGTAATTGTAGCCTATGTCTCCCCAACCGCGTGAAACAGCGTGATATTGATAAATTAAACGGATCATCGATTTATAATCCCGGCTGTCCATTCTGTGATCACCATTTAAATCGCGTACTTCGGAATCGGTATGGTGCACAATAATTTTACGGATTCTATCCATGTATTGGAGTGGCCATGTTAAAAGCTCTCCGCTTGGGCTATATTCTTTCACGTATGAAATATCCAGTTCTGCTGCAAAAGTTGTTGCAAAATCGCCACATGGATCAGAGCTGGTTTTTTCACCGTCGTCACCTGCGTCATCATCCCAATCAGGATTCCAATAACGCAGATTTTCATCAGCGCCCCATTCAACTCTTGAAATCACTTCAAAATTACTGGATATTCCTGCAACCTGAGTGCTTGCAAGTAAACCGGGGCCGCCAATTGCAGCGACGTATTCCGGTTCAGAATAAAAGACGTAGGACGTTAGAGTGGCTGGAATTCCTGACTCTCTTTTGAATTCAACTGTATAAGCTGGTGATGTGAATAATAAAGCTTCCGGACCAAATCCATCGTCGTGTATTTCTACTTCTTCCCAGCCATTACCAAAATTGACCATTAAATCGTCAATAACTTCATCCAGTTGAACGGATACAGCACTGAATGGCTGGTTTTCAAAAATAATCTCAGATCCGGCCTTTTCTACAACAATTTCATGCTTGTTGTAATCCGCTGCAAAGCTATTTGACGTAAAAAAACCGAGACATAAGAATGCCGTTGCCATCAAAAGCCCATGTTTGAAAAGTTTTTTAAGCATTTTTGTCTTTGACAACCTGAGAAAGTCAAAGGTTGTACAAATATTGTATACGAAAAGCTTATTTAGATAAAGGGAATTTTTAAAATCCGAAGGCGCGAATGGCCATTCGCGCCTTCGGAGATTTATTTATTAATTTTATCCAAACACCAACAACGTCGGATCAAATAAAAGGATTAAACCGAGAACAACCATCAATGCACCGCCGATAAGATGTGATGCGCGGGTGTATTTGTGAGTTGTAAGGCCAATGCGGTCGAAGCTGTAAAGCGCCAAGGCAAAGATGATCAAGTCATCGACCATATACATGAATATATAGATAGCGTTGTAGATTTGCTTGCCGGCCCAACTTAAATAATTGATATCCAGAACTTTCGTAAATGTTTGCGGGATTCCGACGCTGCACGCAAATTCGATGATATTTACTGAAAATGCCAATCCTAATATTCCAACGGCTGTGATTATGGTCATTGGTGCAGTTGCGTAGTGCTTTATTTTTTCACTTGTTTTGCGTTTAGACTCTAAACTGCCAACCTTACAGCTGGTATCTTCTTTGTAGAAGAGATATAGGAAATATGACCCTGCACCTACGGCAACAAGACCGACTATTGGAGTGACAATTTCATCCAATCCGACAAAATCCCATGCGGTCATCCAGACGTTGAGGATGAGGTAGTACATGACAGCCTCTGCAAAAATAAAGAGGCCGGCCATTTCAAACATGCGTCTGCGAGAGCCAGCTTCCATTAAAATTGTTAGGAATAGGACTAGTACCCACATAGCACATGGGTTAAATCCGTCGACAAATCCGAGGATTACAGAAAGGACTGGGAGTGAATATTTGGCTACATTTACAGGGCCTACAAAGGGTACGGTTACCATGTAATCGACTGTGTCTATACCACAACCAATTTCCTCACCTTCTATATCACAAGTTGCGCCACCTGTTTCAATCTGACCACTTCCTCCTATCTCAATGAACTCTGAAAATGTGTATTGAACTTTGCCTTTGGCGCCATCAATCAGTGCCTGCATTTTTTTACCAGTAGTTTCTGCGGTATCAAATCCTTGCAATATTACACTATCAATAATCGTGATTGGTGTAACTTTTGGTATATTTTCGAGCTCAGTTAACTGAAGAAAGTGTTCCTTGTGAAACTTTTCTCCAATATCGTGATATACGATAATAAGATCTCCTCGCTCTTTTTGCAGGTCATTTAAAAATTCTTTTTCATCTTGGCAATGACCACAGTCATCTCTCTCAAAAACTTCGATGCGAACGGTATCTTCCGGTTGGTCTATTGCATTTGCTAAAGGAGCCGCAAGTACTGCGACTCCAATTGTTAGCGCTATTAGTATATTTTTTAGTTTCATATTTCCTATATATTTCGTCCCGCTGGGACTGTGGATTCGGCTAACGCCTGTGGATGCGCTAACGCTGTGGTTGTAATACGTTCACAGCGAAGCGAATCAACAGCCCGATAGGGCGAATCCACAACGTAGTGATTTTTATTTAGCAAGTTCCGCATCAATCATATCTGCAAATGCAGAGTATGGAAGTGCGCCGGAAATCATGTAGCCATTAATGAAGAATGCAGGTGTACCTTGTACTCCATATTCTTGACCTTCAGCCATATCTGCGTCAACTTCATCAGCGTATTTTTCGCTATCAAGACAATCAGCAATATCATAACCCATGTCTGATGCGTATGATTTTAGGCTGTCTGAATCAAGAGATCCCTGGTTTGCGAATAAAGTGTCATGATATTCCCAATATGCATCAGCACCGCCCATCTCATGAACACATTCTGCCGCCATTGCAGCTGGTTTTGCCTTGTCGTGGAAGCCTAGAGGAAAATCGCGGAAAATATATTTAACCTTTCCGGTATCGATGTAATTTTCGATAATATCCGGCATTGTGTTTGTTACGTGACGGCTGCAATAAGGACATTGGAAATCAGAAAACTCAACAATGGTAACAGGTGCATCTGCATCACCTTTTACTGCATCGTCATCAATACTGACTTCGATTGGTGTATCTGGTGCAGCTGGAGCAGCATATTGTTCTTGTTGTTTTTGAACATATGCATTAATGCCTTCTTCAACTTTTACGTTAAAGTTATCTGCATCTAATAAATTAGCTTTTAAGTTGTATGCATTAACCCCAGCGTAAATAGATAGAACTAAGGCAACAACTGAAAATACTAGAGTTGGAACAATCCATTTTTCGTAGTTTCTCATAAAATTAAGTAGTTAATTAATATAGGCTATAGAATTTTACAGATTTTCTTGAAAAAAACAAGGTTTACGTGAATTGCGAAAGTTTTATATTAATTTTAGTTATGACAAAAATTTACTTTTTAATAACCAAATTCCAGGTACCAAATTCCAAACAATTTCCAAATTTCAATGTTCAATGTTAAAAACTTTTTAATATCGAATGTCGAACACCGAACATTGAATGTAGAATGTATCCATTCAATCGTTATTCGACATTCGACGTTCATTATTCGATATTTATTTTGATTATTGTTTGGAATTTGGGATTTGTTTATTAGAATTTAAAATTGAATCAAGGTTCTTATTGAACTAAGTGCTAACTTGAGGTATTTTTAGATACTGGAATTTAATGATGTTAAATTATGCCAATATTTAGAGGCCCAATTTTAAATCCTCAATCGGAGAATCAGTGTAATTTTTATAAAGATGGAGGAGTGCTTGTAGGTGATGATGGGAAAATTGAAGCTGTTGGAGATTTTGATTCTATTGAAGAAACTCGTGGCGAGGTTACTGAGATAACGGACGGGGTTATTGTCCCGGCTTTTGTGGACGTGCATGTTCATATGCCTCAGAACCATGTTCGAGGACAATTTGCCGGTCAACTTTTACCGTGGCTGCAAAACTGCATTTGGCCTGAAGAAGCAGGATTTAGAGACCCCCGTGTTGCTGATGAAAAAGCCAAAAAGTTTTATCAGGATTTAGCAGGCCAGGGAACACTGCTTTCGCTTGTGTATGCAACTATTCATGAGCATGCTTTGCATTCAACATTTGCCCATAAAATTGGAGATACGATCGCAGGTAATGTGCTAATGGACGAAAACTCTCCTGACTATCTATCTCAAAGTACGGAAGAAGCAATTGCAATTACTGAAAGATGCGCGCGGGAATATGGGGAACATTTTGCTGTAACCCCAAGATTTGCTCCAACATGCACAATGGAATTAATGATGGCAGTTGGGGAGATAGCAAGGCAGTATCGCACCTGGATCCAATCGCATCTTTCTGAGAATTTGGATGAAGTTAAGTGGGTATCAGAACTATTCCCTGATTGTGATTCTTATACTGATGTATACCAAAAAGCGGGACTTTTAAGCCCAAGAACTATAATGGCTCACTGTATTCATTTGAGTGATGAGGAGTTAGATATACTCAAAGAAACCGGAACTAAAATTGCTCACTGTCCAACCTCCAACATCGCGCTCGGTAGCGGCAGGATGCCAGTGGAGAAAATTAGGAAATGGGGTATCCCATTTGCATTAGGTTCTGATGTTGGAGCGGGACCAAGCCTGAGCCTGCTTCATGTTATGCAAAAATATATGGAGCAGCACGCAGAAGCAAACGTAGAAGCCACACCACAAGATGCACTTTATAGAGCAACTCTTGCCGGTGCGGAGCTTTTGGATAGAGGTGATAAGATGGGTAACTTGGATATAGGAAAAGAAGCGAATTTAGTTATTGTAAAAACAGACGAACAGCCAAAAGATGCCGAAGGAGCCATTCGGGATATTGTGAGTGGGAGTATGGAAGAGTTAGAGGGGAAGGTGGAGAAGGTGTATTTTCAGGGGAAGGAGGTTGTCTGAACCTTGATTTTCTTGATTAGAGGATTTCTTGATTTTTATTATAACCTCTACATCCGTAAGCGAGGATAGCTATCCTCGCCTGCGTGTCTGTGTAATGAAAAAACCACGTAATCAAAAAAATCCTATAAATCATGGTTCAGACAGTTAACTTATCCCAAGCCTCGCTTCAATTTCCTGATCTACAAAAAGTTTCTTACGGCCATATTTCATGCGGGAATATTTTTTAAGGATTTCAGCGAGCTTTGAATTATCGACTGGATCCCAAATACTTTCCATGGAGAATGGGCGGGATGTTGTGTTGTGGATGTTTAGTTTTATGTAGGCTTTGTAATTTGCGATACCGATTATGTCTTGCTCGGAAAGTTCTGGAGCGTATTCTTTTGCTAAATATTCAGCATCATCTGCGCCTACTTTAAAGGACATCATTGTACCCACGTTACCAAATACGGCATCGCGAACACGTGTGTCGTCGTGGCCAGTTGGTGTTTTGGTGAGCTGTGCAATGTACTGATGGGCCATAATTAGAGATAGGCGGTATTTACGAGCTTCGGAAAGTATCGAGGCAAAAGTATCCGTGGCAAAGTTTTGGAATTCATCCACGTATAAGTAGAAATCTTTGCGCTCTGCTTTTGGAATTTCCTGACGACTCATGGCTGCCATATTGATCTTGTTTACAAAAATCAGACCGAGAAGCTGAGCATTAACATCGCCAACTTTACCTTTGGAAAGGTTTACGAGTAGGATTTTTTGGGTGTCCATTATTTCACGAATGTTGAATGCGCTTTTTGGTTGGCCGATTATGTTGCGAATTGTTGTGTTGGTGATAAATGGACCGAATTTAGAACTGAAATACGGGATCATTTCCTGTTTTTCACGATCACCAGTACTGGCATACTCATGCTCCCAGAATGAGCGGACAACGGTGTTTTTAACTTTGGTTAATTTGTATTTCAAAAATTCCTCATCCACAAACATACGAGGCACATCAATTAAAGTTGCCCCTTCCTCTTCATCTTCCATAAGACTAAGACAGGCGTTACGGAAGTAGTGCTGAATACGCGGACCAAAGATTTCATCACCGAATATTTTGATAAAAATTTCCATAGCATCGAGTGATGCGCGATCTCTTTCTTCCGGCGTATGGGCTTCTAGGAGATTGAGACCCATTGGCCTTTCTGTGTCTGCGGGGTCAAAGACGACAATATCTTTTGCGCGTTCTTTTGGAACGGTTTGCAATGTATCTTCAACTAGATCTCCATGCGGATCTACAAGACATAAGCCATCTCCGTTAGCAATATCCTGACGAGCCATATAACTCAAGAGTACGGATTTACCGGAACCAGATTTACCGATTATGTATTGATGTCGAGTTCGATCATCGCGCATTATTCGTATCTCTTTTAATTGTCCTCGATAATTACTTTTACCAATAACTACCCCCTCGGTTGGCAAATCAACAGGTGGCGAAAGAACTTTGTACTTAAGCCATTTGATGATTGGAATTGGGTTATAGCGAGAATCTGGAAAGTGAAAAAGTGATGCGAGCTCATCTTGAGCAAATAATGCACGTTTATGTAAAATGCCAGGTATTCGACGCCTGTATAAATATTTCATCAATGGGTTATTAATGAAATTGAAAGGAAGGATACGACGACCCTGAAACCAGTTTAGATACTGATCGTGATAAACGCTGAAAGCCACATTCATATTATTTGTAATTTCAGTAGCTCGTTGATTGCTATCTGCAACGCCAACAATACGGATGGAGGTATCAAACCCCACCTGGCTGGCTTTTTCACCAATTTGTTTATAGGCCTCCTCTTTTGGTTGCAGCATACGAACATAAGAATGTCCCCCCTCGGCCCCAGGAGCACCACCGCCTTTACCTGTTGCAACGTTTCGAAGCATGTTTATAAAAAAGCTCAGAATTGGACCAATTATTGGAATTGGTATTTTTATTGGGAGTTTTTGGGCTCTAAAAAGCTTAGTACCAACATCTTCTGTTTTTTTATTCCATTTAGTATTGGCAACTGGATTAATAATAATTTGAATTCCTGCTTTTTCGTTCGGTTCTAATTTGGAAAGCACATTTGCTAAATCATTTAATGGATCTTGCTCCATGTTTTTGTAGCTTTTAATTGGGAACCAAAAATCTCTTTTGGTGAACATGAAGTATGATTTTGCTTTTTTTCCTTTTTCAAAAAGATTGTATGGCTCTTCTGTAATTTCTATATCTGCATCTTTGTAAAATGTGGTGATCTGTTTCTCGAGAATATTTTTATAATATTTATCAACTACTACATAAAAATTAAGTTGTTGTTTTTCTACAAATAACTCAAAAGAGACATTGTCTGCCTGCCAAATTTTAACTTTGAGCAGATTCCATAAATTAAGTTCACGTATTTCATAAACTGCCCGGAAGAGCTGAGCCATTATTGCAACCTTTTCCTTAAAATCTTTTTCAGTTCGTTTTTCCTGGTCCATTTTGGAATCACTTCGCGGTAATGCGACCTTGATATAAATCAAATGCTTCGCAATAAAATGCATGTGGGCGATTCTAATAAATTTGATGAAGATTTTTAATGCATAATAACCACCTATGACCCCAATAATAAGCCATAACCAGTATACTTTTAGCCAACCTAGGATTTGAAATAATAGCTCTTTATCCATGTATTAGTTGCGAAAATCGCAGATTTGATGTTTGTTTATTGACAATATAATCCTTATATTATAGCAAAAAACTGCTTGAAAAACAAGGCTTTTACTTAATTAAAGCCATATGACGGATTGTTTTCTTCTTGAAAAATTTCTTTTCTTATTAAATTCTTTTCTTTCCCCTTCCACTAGTGACCCTCTTACCCCGAAGGGGGTGAAGAAGGGGTGCATACACGCGCGTGAAATGCAAAATGATAAATATTTGCTTGCCTTTTCCCAAAAAAACCACTAGCATGCCCCCCCAGCATTTAGTTAGAAAGTAAAGAATAGATAGTATATAGTGGTAGAAGATTAAAGCGTTAAATAATAAAAGTATGAGTTTTATAGGAAAAAAATGGGTTGTCCAAAATCAAGATAAGGATTTGGATGTTGTTACTAAGTTGCTTCATAATCGTGACTTGGATACCGAGGAAAAGCAGCGTTTATTTTTTGAAGGTGAGCTCGAAAGTCTGCATGATCCTTTTCTTTTTAAGGATATGAAAAAAGCTGCTGATAGGATTCAGGAAGCGGTAAACAATGAAGAAAAGATAATGGTATTTGGTGATTATGACGTTGATGGTATTACCTCAACTGTGATTGTGTATGACTTGTTAAAGCGTATAGGTGCCGATGCTCATTACATGATCCCAAATAGAGAAAATGATGGTTATGGATTAAAGGATTATTTCATCAAAAAGTTTAAGGAAGATGGGGTAAATTTAATTATTACCGTTGATTGTGGAGTTGCAAATGTAAACGAAGTGGATCTTGCAAATGAATTGGGAATAGATGTTGTAATTACCGATCATCATGATGTGCCGGATGAATTGCCAAAAGCTTATGCGATAGTTAATGCCAAACAAAAAGATTGCCCATATCCAAATAAGGACTTAAGTGGTTCGGGTGTTGCGTACAAGCTGATTAGAGTTCTTGTTCCTTACTTTTTTGAAGCACCGGAAGATGTAAATGAATATTTGAACAATCAACTTGGACTGGCTACTTTGGGACTAGTTGCAGATTGCATGCCGCTTACCGGGGAGAATAGAATCCTGACTAAATATGGGTTAAAGAGTTTGGAGAGTGGTAAGAATCCAGGAATTGTAGCATTAATGAAAAGTGCTGGAGTACAAGGTAAGGTAACGAGCACCACGATTGGTTTTTATCTCGGACCAAGAATTAACGCTGCTGGCAGGCTTGATACTGCTGACCATGCATTCCAATTATTACTTGGCGATGTGGAGAAAGTTACCACATTAAGCAAATTAAATAGTGAAAGACAGAGGGTGGTGGAGAAATTTGTAAATGAAGCAAAAGGTTATGTTGAGCAAAAAGACGGCCTTCCAAATATAATTTTAATCAGTGATTCAAAATGGCATGTGGGAACATTGGGGCTAATTGCCGGAAAGGTATGTGATCTCTTTCATCGGCCGACTATTGCTATGCAGGAGCGTGATGATGAGTATGTTGGATCTTGTAGAAGTTTAAATGATTTTGATATTACTGCTTTTTTACGCAAAGAGACTGATGATTTATTTAGTGCTTTTGGTGGTCATAAATTAGCTGGTGGCTTTACTCTTCCAAAGAAAAATTATGATGAGTTTGTAAAACGGGTAACTACTGCTTCAAAAAATTGTCTGAATCCTGATGACTTTCACGGAACTTTGGAAATTGATTGTGAAATTGCACCTCATGAACTTAATTACGAAACCAGTAATCACATCAATAAATTAGAACCATTCGGGAATGGAAACCCCGAACCAACTTTGGTCTTAAAAAACACTAAAATACTTAGCATAAAGCAGGTTGGTTCAAAGGGGGAGCATCTTCAGTTTCCTGTCCAGTATGGTGATCAAATGGTGCAAGCAATTGCCTTTCGTTTTGGTGAGCATCTTGATAAAATTGACCAAGATAAAAATTACGATATTGCATTTAATTTGGAAATTAATGAGTGGAAAGGATATAGGAAGTTGCAGATGAGAGTTGTTGATTTAAAACAGAGTAATTAATAATAAAATCACTACGTTGTGGATTCGCCCTATCGGGCTGTTGATTCGCTTCGCTGTGAACGTATTACAACCACAGCATTAGCGCATCCACAGGCGTTAGCCGAATCCACAGTCCCAGCGGGACGAAATATATAGGAAATATGAAACTAAAATTAATACTAAAGGACGGCACGCAGATAGTAGGTGAGTCGTTCGGTTATTCCCCAAAAAAGGGAGAGGAAATTGATGGTGAAGTTGTGTTTAATACGGGTATGGTTGGTTATCCCGAAACCTTTACGGACCCGAGTTACAGAGGGCAGATTTTGGTGTGTACTTATCCTATGATTGGTAATTATGGTATTCCTGGTGAGTGCAAATTGGACTCCTCGCTCAGCAAAAGATTCGAAAGTCTGGATGTTCATTTGCGTGGAATTGTGATTAGTGAATATTGTGAAGACCCAAGTCATTGGGAGAGCAAAAAAACCCTGTCTGACTTTTTAAAGAAACATAAAATACCGGCAATTAAAGGTGTTGATACTCGAGCTTTGACGCAAAAATTAAGAGAACATGGTGTAATGCTTGGTAAAATTGTTTCTGAGCCGACTAAATATTCAAAAAATATGCAGTTCAATGATCCGAATGCTGCCAACTTAGTTGCTGAGGTATCGGTTAAGAAGAAGACTGTTTTAAAGCCAAAGGGGAAGTCAAAAGGGGCTGTTGTTTTATATGATTGTGGAATTAAACATAATATTATTCGATCATTTTTGGATAGAGGGGTTAAAGTTATAAGACTCCCTTGGAATTACGACCTTTCCACTGTTAAGGAAAAATACGATGGTGTTTTTGTAAGTAATGGACCCGGTGATCCAGAGACTGTAGATAAAACTATTGAGAATATGAAGTGGGCAATGAAGGAAAATAAGACCATTTTTGGTATATGTTTGGGGTGCCAGATTATGGGGCTTGCTGCCGGTGCTAAAACTTACAAATTAAAGTACGGACACCGCAGTGCAAATCAGCCTTGTTCGGATGTTGGAACTGAGAGATGCTATATCACCTCCCAAAATCATGGTTATGCTATTGATGAAAAGACCCTTCCGAAGGGTTGGAAGGTGTGGTTTAGAAATGCGAATGACGGAACGGTGGAAGGAATTAAACATTCTACAAAACCATGGTTCTCAGTTCAGTTTCATCCCGAAGCCAGCCCAGGGCCAGAAGATGCTGCGTACCTGTTTGATTATTTTATTGAGAGAATTGTAAAATAAATTGACGCTTTTATTGAGAATGCTATACTAGCTTCGATATCCTTCTCTTTACATCTCCAGATTTTTTGTCTAAAATGTAGTAGACAGGGTGTACAAAATAAATATCACATAAATTATTTTAGCCATTATGTCCAACACTTACGTAGATCGCGAAGAGGCAAGTCAAATCTTAAAAGTCTCAACAAGAACGATTGATAGGTATGTAAGAAAATACCGTTTCAAGACACGAAAAAACGGTCGCCGTGTCCTTATTAGACGTGTTGATGTAGACAAGATTATTGAGGACCATATCGGACAATTTGTGGACATAAAATCGACAAACTTCGACATTAATTTAGACAACAAAAGTGACGATAATGATGTGTCTAATGTGTCTAACTTTAAAGTTAAAAATTTAAAAGTTGAATCTATTAAAAAAAGTGGCGAATCTGATGAATCTGATGAAAAAGTTTACAAAACTTTATATGGCGAAGTCAAAAAAGAGCTTAAAGAAAGGCAGGAGCGTCTAGAGGCTGCAACCTATCGCGTGGGTCAATTGGAGACGCAGGTGAAGAGCATGGTGCCACTTTTGGACTATAACAGGAAGGAAAAAGAGCTTAAAGAAGCCAATTTAGCTATCGAACAGAAAGCCCTTGAGGGAGAGCAGGCAATTAAAAAAATGGAGAATAAACTTAAGGCTGAACGCATCGCAAAATGGATTTACTTATCGCTTGTGGGCTTACTTCTTGTGGCTGAGCCGATTTTATTCTTGTTTTGGGCATTCTCCTAATTGGTGGCCTAATGGGTGACCTTAGCTGGAGCACACTTGTAGTGGGGTCCAGTATTTTAAGCAAGAGAGCATTACGTGTTCAAAATATTTTTTTTATTTATAATAATGTTGTAAGATTTGTATGATCTAATAATAGAAATATGATAATTACCAATTTTAAACTATACGAATCGGCGTCGGGAGATAAGGCGTTGGAACTGGCGAAGATCCATGAAGAAGTTGCCAAGGAGACGGGGGCTGATATTCAGGTTGCGGTGCAGGCCGTTGATTTGGCTAGAATAAGCCAAGAAGTAGACATACCAGTTTTAGCTCAACACATTGATCCTGTCGGTTTTGGAAGTGGTACAGGTAAAATTTTGCCTGAGAGCGTCAAAATGGCGGGCGGGGTTGGAACTATACTCAACCATTCTGAAAATCGTCTAAAACGCGAAGTTTTGGAAGCGAGCATCAAGAGGGCTAAGGAAAATGGCTTAACTACTATCGTTTGTGCCGAGACACCGGAAGAAGGAGCGAGCTTTTTGGAGTTTGATCCAGATTATATTGCCGTTGAACCACCAGAATTAATCGGAGGTGATATTTCCGTCTCAACTGCTCAGCCTGAAATTATTGAAAATGCATCTAAGTTGATCGGTTCTGAAAAATTATTAGTTGGGGCAGGTGTGAAAAATGGAGTTGATGTAAAAACCTGTATCGAACTTGGTGCGAAAGGAGTGCTGCTTGCAAGTGGTGTCACCAAGGCAGAGGATCCTAAGGCAGTGCTAATGGATTTAGCTGGTGGATTAATTGTCTGAACCTTGATTTTCTTGATTAAAGGATTTCTTGATTAATATTACGTCTGACGAATTACCTCTGGGCTACAAGACGATAAACGATACCGTTAGACGAAACGTGCATCGCAAACGAAAACGATGACGAAGAAATCATGTAATCAGGATAATCAGGTGAATCATGGTTCAGACAATTGAATCACACTATTTTCACCCGCTTCTTCTATTCTAACTGCCTGATCTAAGCTGTATTGACCAACGCGGGTTCTTTGGAGTGCGGTTAAATAGCCGCCGACTTTTAATTTTTCTCCCAAATCTCGTGCGAGGGAACGGAGGTAGGTACCCTTACTGCATGCAACTCGAATTTTTAGAATGGGCCATTTGTAATCCAGTATTTCTAATTCATGAATGGTTATTTCTACTGGTTTTAATTCTACTTTCTTGCCTTCTCTAGCCATTTTATAGGCTCTTTTGCCTCCTACTTTTTTAGCTGAAAATTGAGGTGGCATTTGCATAATTGTACCTTCAAAATTTTTGAGAGCTTGATTAATATCCTCCTTATTTTTGGGATTTGGGATTTTGGATTTGGTAATTACGCCTTCGGCGTCATCTGTTGTGGACGTCGCACCAAATGTAATTTCCGCAATGTATTCCTTTTTGGTATCTACAATTTTTTGAGCGAGCTTGGTGGCTTTACCAAGGCATAAGACTAAAACGCCTGTTGCCATTGGATCAAGCGTGCCTGTGTGGCCGACTTTTTTGACGCCGAGTTTATTTCGTATCTTAGCTACGACGTCAAAGGAAGTCCAGCCTTTTTCCTTATTTATAACTAGTAATCCATTCATATAATTTACAATTTACAATTCACAATTCACAATTTACAAACTATTTTCAAACTTAAAATTCTAAATTGAAAATTAATTATGAGTGCTTAGAAATAATCTCACGAACGACTTCCCGCTCATCCCATGCAATCGGCCCTTTATTCATATTTCTAGTGGTGAAGTTGCCCATACCAGTTACAACAATAATATCCCCCTCAGAGGCGTTTTTAACTGCAAATTCTATGGCTTCGTATCTATCTTCGATGAGGTGGAGATCCTTTTTGAGTTTCTTGATTTTCTTTGCGCCCTCAAGAACTGCCTGCATAATTTGCATTGGATCTTCGGAGTATGGTTCTTCGTCCGTGACGATTGTGATGTCGGTGTGTTCTGCGACGATAGAACCCATATCCGGGCGCTTTTTTTTGTCGCGGTCACCACAACTGCCGATAATACCGATTAATTTGTTTGGTGTGGTTTCTCGGAGGGTTTTATACAATTTATTTAAAGCATCTGGGGTTAGGGCAAAGTCGACCACAACCTCGAAACCTAATGGGCTTGATATACGTTCCATACGGCCCGGTACGCCTTCGAAATTCTCGAGACCGTGCTTGATATCCTCCAGTGATAGTTTGCAGTTTAGAGCCGCTCCTGTTGCCGCCAGAGCGTTCTCTATGTTAAACCCTCCCGGGACTTTTAACTCGACACCAATTTGGTCTCTTTGATATCTTATTGCAAACTTTGAACCGTATTTAGAATAAGTGACAGCTTGAGCTTGCAAATCCCCTTCTCCAAACCCATATGAAATTTTTGTGGGACAATCAATTTCTATAAACTCCTGATAAAAACGATCGGATGAATTAAGGACGAGCCCATGTTGATGTGGAATGTTTTTTGCCACTTCTGCCTCTTTTTGCTTACAGGTTCTAGCAGCAATGTTGAATAGAATTTTTTTAGTTCTGGCATATCTCTTCATCGTCCCATGGTAATCCAAATGCTCATGAGTGATGTTTGTAAGAACAGCTATAGCAAAAGGTATGCCAAGTAAACGAGACTGATGCAATGCATGAGAAGAGGCTTCAATCACAACGTATTCCACGCCCTTTTTCACGCAATTTCTGAGGAATTTTTGTGTTAAAAATGGAGAGAGTGTTGTTTTTTTGGATTTATTTGCTTTGCTTTTTCCATTTATGCTCAAGGCGACGGTTGATATCATTGCCACTTTTTTTCCAGATGTTCTGAGGATGTTTTCGATCATATGGCTCGTGGTGGTTTTGCCATTTGTACCGGTAACACCTATCACAACCATTTTGCGTGCCGGAAATCCATTAACAATTGCCGCAGTTAATCCTTTTAGCTTATGCCAAAGAATGCGGATGGGGTTGTCGTAGCTGATGATTTTGCGGAGATAATTAATAAGGCGCATAAAGTGCGGGTAAATGTGATTCCCGACGGAGCCCCGCTCAGCGGGGCTCCCTCAGTAGATATTCAAATTTGATGCAAAGATTATTATATCACGCTTTTGATGTCTTTTGCGATTTGCTTTTTTAGTTCTTGGAGATCAGTAAATTGTTTTGGAGATCGAATTTTTTTGCCAACTTTAAAGGTAATAAATTGACCGTAAATTTTGTGTGAGAAATTAAGAATGTGTATTTCTAGTACCATCGCCTTGTGATGCATTTTTTGGCCAAAATAAAGGGCACCAAGGTATTCTTTTTTACCAATTAAGACTTTACAGGTATATGCTCCGGGTTTGTTGTAATCAGAAAAACTGCCGATGTTTAAATTGATGGTTGGGAAACCAATTTTTTGTCCTGTTTTTGAACCTGGTTTTACTTTGCGACGGAATTGCATGGGTGAAGAATAATTCTAGAAGGCGCGAATGGCCATTCGCGCCTTCTAGAATCTTTATTAATTATTATTTCCATTTAATCGAACATCCCATTGTTGGGTGTTGTTCTTCGGATATTGGCTGACCGGATAAAATTGCATCCAAGCCCTCTCGGAGTTCTTGTTTTGTGACGAAAGATTCGTCCTTCCAGTTATCATCTATCCGACCATGATAGACAAGCTGTCTTGATTTATCGAAAACGTAAATATCGGGTGTACACTGCGCTTTATAGGCTCTTGCAACTGACTGATCTTCGTCATGAAGATAGACAAAATTAATGCCTTTTTCCTCCACCCAATCTTTCATCGCGTCAAAAGAATCTTCGGGGTAATTAACTGAATCATTTGCATTAATTCCGATCAGTTGGACGGACTTATCTGCGTAATCGGACTGGATGGAAATTAGGCGATCGATAATTGCATGAACATATGGACAGTGATTACACATAAAAATAAGCACGAGGACCTCTTTGTCGTTAAAGTCGGACTGGCTATATGTTTTGCCATCAGTTGCCGGCAGATTGAAGTTGATGATTGATGTGCCCATTGGAAGTTTTAGGGATTCTAGTAGGGTCATGTTGAAAAAGATTAGATTGTTTACGAAACTAATTCTATCATATAAAATACCTAAGCAAACGTGGGGCCTTAGCTCAGTTGGCTAGAGCGCTTGCATGGCATGCAAGAGGCCAGGGGTTCAAGTCCCCTAGGCTCCACCATTAAACTTCATACAAATAAACCTTATCCTCCTTCTTAACTGGTTTTAGGTCGTGGATTTGGAAGGAGTTGGAAATTACACGTGTGCCTGGTTTTAAGGTTGGCCAAACTACTTTATAAAACTGTTTCATGGCGCCTGGAAGGAGGTAGCAGAATATTACATCAGCGTCTTTGTAATCTTGTTTCCAAATGTTGCCGTAACGAATTTGGGCTTTTGATGATTTGAATACGGACATCAGTTTTCCAAACAGATAAAGTGGGATGGAGAGTTCGTAACCGATAGCTTTTTTTACAAATGGAGCTGCTGTAAAAACAAAACGTCCGTCTCCACAACCCAGGTCGTAGACAATGTCATCGGGGTCTAGATCAGCGAGAGATATCATTGCTTTATGACGTTTTCGGCTTGATGGAACGAATGGACCGCTTGTGATTGCAGCGTAAACACCCGGCATAATAAGGAGGCCCATGATGATGATAACAAAAAGAGGATCAATCCAGGTTAAGTTGAAAAAATACATTACTGCAATTAGTGCTGCGCCTATGATGAGGAGGAAAATTGTGCTTTCAGCCAATACTTATTACAAAATTACAAAATTATTTATTACAAAATTATCTTAGAGTAAAAACTTCAAATATCAAATAATAATCTTGTAATAAGCAGAGCGTTAATCTTGTAATTTTGTAATCAAGATAGCTCCAGTGTCTGCAGAGGTGACATGGGTGGCATAACGGCCAAGCCAGCCACGTTTCACTTTGAGTTTGAATGGTTTGAGATCGAGAAGTCGCTTACCAAATTCTTCATCGTTGATATCGAGATGGATTTCTTTTTCGTGGACGTTGATAGTGATCGAATCGCCGTCTTTTATAATTGCAATTGGGCCGCCTGCAGCAGCTTCTGGAGAAATGTGACCAATACAAAGACCACGTGTACCACCACTAAATCGTCCGTCGGTGATTAGGGCGGCTTTTATATCTTCGCCTTTTAGGGCCGCGGTTGGAGATAGCATTTCCTGCATTCCGGGGCCACCTTTAGGACCTTCGTAACGGATTACAACTACATCGCCATCTTTAATTTGGCGGTTGAGGATAGCCTGCAGTGCATCTTCTTGTGAATCAAAACATTTTGCAGTTCCGGTAAAGTGCATCATGTCGGGATCGACGCCGGCTGTTTTGACTACGCAGCCTTTTGGAGCTATATTGCCATAAAGGACAGCGAGACCACCAACGAGAGAGAAGGCATCTTCACCAATTCTGATTATGTCTCCGTCCGCATCAGGTGCTTTTTTGACACTATCTGATAAGGTTCCTGTGCATGTGACGGAATCCAGTTTTAAAGGTGCTCTGCTGTCTTGGTGGACGGCTTTTAGTATTGCCGGAACACCGCCGACCTGATCTACATCTTCTATGTGAATTTCGGGACGGGATGGGGAAACTTTGCAGACGTTAGGTGTAATGTCGGAAAGTTCGTTTAGACGTTCCAGACTATATTCGATACCGGCCTCATTTGCCAGAGCGAGGGTGTGGAGAATTGTGTTTGTGGATCCGCCCATCGCAAGATCGAGTATGAAGGCGTTATCGATTGACTGTTTTGTAACAATGTCGAGCGGGCGGATGTCTTTCTTTATCAGACTTGATATGACATCTGGTGCTTTTTCAAAAAGCTCCATCCTTTCCGGGTTTATTTTATACTTGGTTTTGGTTTTGTTGGACCAGACGGCTGCGGGGATGGTGCCATTGCCAGGCATTGCAAGGCCGATAGCCTCCGCGAGGCAGTTCATGGAGTTTGCTGTAAACATTCCCGCACAACTCCCACAGGTACGGCAAGCACTGCTGGCCATATCGACTAATTCTTTTTCTTTGATCTTTCCGGCAGCTTCGGATCCGACTGCTTCGAATACGGAAACGAGATCGGTGTTGTTAGCTCCGGCAAGCATAGCGCCGCCGCTTATGTAGAGAGACGGAATATTGAGGCGAACCATGGCGTTAAGCATTCCTGGGGTGATTTTGTCGCAATTTCCGATGCCGATCCATGCATCACATGGGTGAGCGCCGATAACAGTTTCAATTTGATCTGTGATAAGTTCGCGAGATGCCAATGAATACTTCATTCCAAAATGCCCCATCGCAATTCCATCACAAACAGCTCCGCCAACATTGCAGTACCAAACGTTGTACCCTTTTTTCTTTAACAGATCGACGAGATATTCGCCTAAAACATTGAGATGAACGTGCCCGGGTATATGTGTGGTGTAGGAGTTAATAACTGTGATGAATTTTTTCTTTCGATCACTAATGGACTCCATAGTGCCCGTAGCCAGCATAAGCGAAGCTGCGGGAAGCATATGCTTTCCTTCGGCAACAACACGGCTTCCTTTCTTTTGGATTTGTTCTATCCCTGGGTTGATTGGTTTGTTTGGCATAACTTCTATTAATTTTCAATTTTACAATTCTCAATTTTACAAATAATTTTCAAGTATCAATTTTCAATCTCTCGAAAATTGCAAAATTGGAAATTGTAAAATTATTTAATCGTATTATAAACATTAATGGTATCAAGTGCCATTCTCTCTGCTGTAAAGTTTTCCTGGACGTGACTGATGGCGGCTTTTTCGATATCGGACTTTTGGTCTGGATTTTGTAATGCGGTAAGAATTGTTTTCGCAAGTTTGTTGCTATTTGCCGGGGGCACAAGGAGTCCTGTTTTACCGTGCTGAATGATATCTCGGACACCACCATTATCTGTACCGATTGTGAGGATGCCGCTTGCCATTGCTTCAACAAGGACTAACCCGAAAGCTTCTTTGAGGGACGGGAGAACGAAGATATCGGAGGCTTTTAGTATTTGTGGGATATCTTTTCGCCACCCAAGGAAATGGATGCTGGGACTGGTATATTGTTCTTTCAACTCATCCTCTATGGGGCCACTGCCCACTAAAATTAATTTGAGATTGGGGACTTGAGCTTGTAATTTTTTAAATGCTTCCAGAAGATATTTGTGGCCTTTGCGAGGATGAAGTTCGGCGATGCAAGTTATGATCGTATCACCATTTTGGACAGGCAGATTTGCCTTATTAATATTGTCCAAAAAGTTGTCTATTTCAATGCCGTTGTGGACTAAGGCAAGCCGATTTTTGGGTACCCCATAATATTCGCCAAGCAGTCTAAAATTATCCTGACTGATGGTTATAGTTTGGGCGGTTTTTTGAAGGCAATTTTGTTTAATCAGACGTTTGAGACCTGTTAATTCGAATGGATCATGTTCGGTTGTAACAATTGGGACATTAGAATGATGTGCGGCAAAAAATGCATAGCGGCAGCTGCCTGGATTCCAAAGATGGAGATGAATTAAATCAAAATTGTCGGACTTGAGAATTTTTTTAAGATGAGTGTAGTGCCGCGGGTCGTGTTTGTGGATTGTGGGAAGTGGGTAGACTTTTTCACACCACTTTTCAAACTCATCGTGCATCTGGTTTATCTTGCTGTACATGCCTCCGTACGCCAGGCTGACTGAATAACTTTTTTTATTAAGGTATTTGGTGAGCAAGAGCATTTGTTTTTCCGCCCCCCCAATATTTGGCGTGTCGGTGTAGAAGAGGATTTTTTTCATGATTTAATTCTATGCAAATGAGGGAAAAAGAGCAAATTGTTGATAATCGGCTCCCCCCGAAGGCGCGAATGGCCATTCGCGCCTTCGGGGGAACGGTAATTTATCGCGCTTATCATGCTGTAATTTGACATCAATATCCTCTTTTGCAATAATAAAGATGTAAATCAGGTATTTTTCTTAGCAAATCTCCAAAAACGGAAACTAATATCAACGCGTTAGCTTTTTAAATCTCTAACAAATTTATTATGTTAAATTTGAAAATTTGCCGACGATATTTAGCCTCTATTGTAATTATTGGTTTAATTTTGTCGGTTTTTCCTTTTGGAACAGAATTAGCTTACGCGAAAGCTGATTATTCATGGACTATTACGAAAAGTTCTTTGAGCGGAAGCACTAAAGACGGAACTAAAACCCATGTTTATTTTGAGGTAAAGAATACGGGTAAAAAGACGTTTGATTACTATATGACAGATCATGGTAACACGTGGATGGAAACTTATCGTGATGGAGATAATAAAAATGCTTCAAATTGGATGGAATTAAAACCTGGGAATACACACAAATTTCGCGTTGCACTTGATGGGCGCGATCGTGCTGCCCCCGGAACACACAGAGACACTTTGACCGTTAAGAGGAAGCAGGGGAATAAGACTTATAATATACCTGTAACTTTTACTGTTATTGCCAAAAAACCAGAAGCCTCTTACCCCAACAGCGCAAGCATTAATGAGACTGTGAGAGCTGGTGAAAAAGACAAAACAAATTATTTTAAGATTAAAAATTCCGGTGACGACACACTGGTATATCAGCTTTATACAACTCCAAGGGCTGATTGGTTGAGTTACAGAAGGCCTGATAAAAATTTAGTTAAAAGTTATAAATATTATCTTGAGCCAGGTAACAGCCATACTATTTATGCAGACTTGGATGCCAGTGGAATTACCAATAATGCTGATTTAAGGACGGATATGAAAATTGTAACTAATGACGGCACTAAACTAATAGGAGCCCAGATGCATGTTCGACTTCCTTCTGATGAAAATGCTCTAAAAAAGCAGAAATTAATCAAGCTGGAGGCAAAAAGTGATGATCCAAGGGATTGGATAATGCGTCCTGATAACAAATTAAGCTTAATATTGGAGATCAGAAATACCGGTGGCAGTACCTGGGTGAATAATAGTGACGTGAAATATGGAATTCGTCATGTTGATGGTGTTAATTGGACACCAAGGAGTGAATATTATGTAAACTCAGCCAAAAAAACCAGTGACTTATGGATAGTAAAATTACCTATGATTATTCCTGGCTCAACGGATCCAAGCAGTTATACAACTAAATGGCGAATGTTTAGAGAGGTGAATGGAGTGAAAACCGATTTTGGCTTAACTTTTGAGCAGGAAATTGAGACCGACCCCTACAAAAATGCAGTATCTACCACATTAAAAAGATTGAGGCATGAAGTAACTGGAGATTATTTATACACAAATAATCCTACCGAAGTTGATTCGGCAATTTTAAATGGATATACGTTTGAAGCAGTTATGGGGAATGTTTCTGCAGAAAAATTTGATGGCAGCACTGAAATACATAGACTTTATAAAGATAACCACCATTATTACACAGACGAATATGGTGAATATGATGCATTAGTAAAAAGTGGTTGGAGAAATGAGGGCAGTTATTGGTTACATAAAGCTAACAGCAATCAATACGATGTGCACAGGATTTATAGTTTTTACAATGGCGCAGGCCGTCATTTAATAAGCAGTAATTCGGGTGGCGAAGGCGATTTTAAACAACATAAAAATGATCTTGGTTATATTGTTAAAAATACCACTGAACCAGCTGACATTGCTTTAAGTGCAGAAAGCATTGATTTCGGAACTATATTTAAAGGTGAAACTTATACTGAGACTTTCAGGATTGAAAATACCGGCCAGCAAATGTTAAGTGGCAATATTTCACCTGATGGACAATTTGGCGTTACCCCGACCTCTTATAGCTTGATCTACAATCAACCGAATCATAATAAAAAAGAAAATGTTGAAGTAAAAATTACTCCAAATTCTACTGGTAATTTTTCCGGAAAAATTAAAATAACCAGTAATGATCCTGATGCTGGTGAAAAAACAAAGTGGGTGACAGTAAAAGCGAAGGTTGTTGAAAAACCGACACAGCAGGAGTTAAATGAAATAATTGATTATGCCAATACAGGAAAAACTCCTAGCGATAATGTTAAGAAAATAATAGAGGATTTATCTGATAAACCATATGCTGAGAATTTTGAATTAAGAGATTGGGTATTGGATTTTATTATTTCTATAGGATGGTATAAAGTGTCTGATAATGAATATTTTGATCCTGTTGCATCCGGCATTTGGTACGATGGCGCACTTGCTTTAAATGCTTTGGGTTATGATACTGCGGCTTATTTATTAAAACGTTCAATAAGCACATCAAACCCAATAAGCTTTTCATCTGGCAGCAGCAGCAATATGGATAAGCGTATTGTTAGCCAAATAAGATCCACTTCTTTTTATAGGAATTTAATAAGTCAAATTGCTTTAAAGCTTGGTGCTGGTGTATATGATAATTTTACTGGTAGTGGCGGATCTACTTTTAGTAGCGGTGATAATACTGATTTGTATCTTGGAATATTTAATTTTAGCTATAGCTATACAGTAAAGAGGATTGGCGCTCGTACATATTCTGTAAGTTTTATTATTTCCGATACATATGATTTTAAGCGTGAGCGATATGACAGCTTTGTTAATTGGGCAAATAACGCAGCTGATTTAAGCCAGGCAACTAATGTTTTGAATGAATATGGAATAAAGATATATATAAATGACCTGATAAGTATTTAGAAAAAATAATTTATTCTTGAATTGCAAAAGCGCTTATGTTAACCTTTCCACGCTAAAAAAGCGTGGGTGTTTAGCTCAGTTGGTAGAGCAGTAGCCTCTTAAGCTATTGGTCCTGGGTTCGAGTCCCAGAACACCCACCAAAATTACTTCGCTTTTTCGCCGATCCCAAAAAAGCTTCTAAATTTATCTCGCATATTTTTTATAAAAGGAAAAACTTCTCCCAAAATATCACACGGTTTTTCCGGAACGTTATAACTTTCCAATCCAAGATAATCGCGGATGGTTTTTATGAAATTAAGTTTTTCAAGCGGGTGACGGGTATCAATGGCGACACCCTGAAAAGCCTGTGTTGTACTAGGGGCAACATTCATGTTTTTGGAGGTAACTTTATAAACTCTCTATTTTTCGGCGGGGAGTATATAGATTAAATCTCCAGGTGTCAAGGGTTTTAGGGTTTACGGGTTTGGAGTCCGGACTCCAATGAATTGGCTTACCTACAACAAAAAACTGACTCGCATGTCAAAGTGGGTGATGGAAAATCATTGGAGTCCGGACTCCTTACAGTTTTTTTCTAACAATAAATCCCTCTTCCACCTTTTCAGGTACTTCAAAAACAATGGAAAATCCCTGACCGGCGTGGGCCACATCAATATCTTCTCCTGTTTTAGCATCTTTAAAGTTACTGAGAGTTATTGGGATGGTTTTTTCAGGGGCTATGATATCCAATTTATCCCCTTTTTCTAAACGATTACGTATTTCCATTGTTACGTTTTTACCATCTACCTTTCGGATAATACCGGCAAAACAGAACTGATCGTTATAATTTGATCGATCTTCATAATTTTGGCCTTCTGCACCAGGCTTGTCGTACCAAAAGCCAGTGAAATAACCGCGTGTATTAATGGATTCTATGAGCTCCAGTATTTCAGGTGTCGGCGGTTTTCCTTCCATTGCCAGATCGAGAGCTTCCCTGTAAGCACGGGTTGCAATGGCAACGTAGTATGGGGTTTTGTGACGTCCTTCGATTTTAAGTGAATCGAGTCCGGACTCCACTAAATCTTTCAGATGTTCGATCATACACATGTCTTTTGAGCTCATGAGGTGTGTGCCGGTGTCATCTTCTTCTATTGGTATATATTCCCCAGGGCGCATCTCTTCTTCGATGTGGACTTTGTATTTCCAGCGACAGCAATGCGCGCACATTCCTTCGTTTGCATCACGAGATGCCATAAAACTGGAAAGTAAACAGCGGCCAGAATATGCCATACACATAGCACCATGTACGAAGCTTTCTAGCTCGACTTCAATCCCCTTTTTGGATAGTTCTCTACGAATTTGTTTAAGTTCACGCAAGCTAACTTCGCGGCCTAAAACGACTCTTTCTGCACCTTGATTAGCCCAAAATTCAATACCAGCGGAGTTTAGGATGTTGGCTTGCGTGCTGATATGAATTGGAATCCATGGACATTCTTTTTTTAGTATCATCACAATGCCAACGTCGGAAACGAGAATGCCATCCGGGTCTAATTTTTTCTTGTGAAGTTTTTTGAGATATTCAATTTCTTTTTCCAAAAAATTCAAACGACTTTCATGGGCATGAATGTTCATTGTTAGATAGATTTTTTTACCCAATTCATTTTTAAGACGCAGTGCCTCTTCCAGATCTTCATTGCTCATCTCATTTTCCCGCACTCTCATGCTCATGGATTTGATACCCATATAACAAGCATCCGCGCCATAACGGAATGCGGTCTTGAGTTTTTCCAGGTCGCCTGCGGGGGAGAGGAGTTCGGGTTTGTTCATAGCTTGTATATTTTAGGACAAATTTTGATATAATCAAATTACTTATGGAAAATGATTGGTTTAAATTTGATCGGGATAAACAAACAATTACCGTCAAACTCAACGGTAAAAAGGAGTTTGTGATCGATAAAAATAATGTCGACATCTCTTATTTTTCCGGTGGGCCAGGCGGTCAAAATGTGAATAGGAACCTGAAAGGGGTTCAGCTTATTTTTCGTATTCCAGGCGATTTTATACTCGCTTCAAAAAAGACTCAGCAGCTGGTAACCAGGGTTATGGGTAAGCGTAGTCTTCATCATAATCTTCAGACTGCATTTGAACAATTGGCTCATAAAGTTCACTCATATTTTTACATTCCGCCGAGACGCAAAGAAACTAAGGTGCCGAAGAGGGCGAAGGAGAAACGACTTACGGATAAGAAAATGAGGGGTCAAAAAAAACAATCTCGTAAAGCTGTCGACTTTTAATTCTAAAATTTACAATTTTCAATTTTCAAATAATGTGTAGAATGTTTTACCGTAAATAGGTTTGTAAATTGTGAATTTAAAATTGTAAATTATGAAAATCGTTCCATTCCAAGATTTCATCCAGCGCTACTATTCAGGTGAGGAATTTGTAGTTTTTGATACAGAGACCACTGGGCTAAACACATATCACGACGATATTATTGAGGTTGCCGGTGCTATTTGGCAAAAAGACGGGGAGATTAAGACCTTTGAGGAGTTGGTTTGGACTAATCCCCGTAAAGTAACGGGTGAAGCACAGGCTATTCATGGAATTTCGGTGGAAGAAGTTGAGAAAGCCCGTAAACCGGAAGAGGTTTTTGGTGAATTTGTTGAATTTTGTGAAAACAGACCATTGGTTGCACATAATATTCGGTTTGATTTTCCAATGCTTAATTCAAATCTGATCAGGAGCGGACTGAAGCCCTACCCCAATGAAGAAGTTATGTGTAGCTATATATATGCCAAAGAGCAAATGTTGCCGGGTAAGCTAATTGACCTAGCCTCTCATTATAAAGTTAAGACTGATTCAGATAATTTACACCGAGCTATGTATGATGTTAATGTTTTGATGGAAATTTTGAATAAAGTTATGAAGGAGAATGAACCGGATGATATGCAGTATTCTTTGATCTTATAAATTTCGCTTACACTGTGGATTCGCCCTATCGGGCTGTGGATGCGCTTTGCTGTTGTCATAATGCGTCCACAGCAAAGCTCATCCACAGGCGTTAGCCGAATCCACAACGAAGTGAATATATGAAATTATCCCTAGGTTACATCACCACGCCTACCAAAAAAGAAGCCAAGGACATTGTGCTGGAGCTTTTGGAGTCCGGACTTATCGCTTGCGGTAATATTATTTCCGGAGTGGAGAGTTATTTTGTTTGGGAAGAAGAAATTGCGAAGGCGAATGAATATGTGATTATATTTAAAACACGAACCAGGAATGAGAATAAGATAATTAGATTGGTACGCGATATACATTCATACGAATGTCCTTGTGTTGTTTTTATGTCGATTGAAGACGGGAATCCGGAGTTTTTGAAGTGGGTTGAAAAAAATTGCTGATTTTTGTTCTCCTTGCCCTCGTGGCAAATTCTTGATTTGTGATTTGGGCAGTTCTGTGGTATAAAGTAACTCGCTCTTTGACATGTGGGGATGTATTTGGTTTTGACATTGATGACTCAAGTCATCTAATCGCAATCCAGGCATCGTGCTGTCTGCCTGCTAATTAGTCCAGCGCAATATAAGTGCAAATACTTATAAATCTTTGAGCGCAAGTAAAGCTCCTGCTCGTACTTTTGTACCTGCATTTGCTTATGCTTAAACTCATTACGGTTACCAATTCGTAACCTCGTCCTTCAAAGCGACACCTGCTGACTTTGTTGGGCGTAATTTAGCATGTTAAGCATTTGTTCCGCATTTGGAGGGATAAATGTCTACAACCTAATCCAAATAAGCGATAGTGCTTTTGTTTGTCTTTATGCTATCGCCGACAATTTTAAACAAACTATGATTGTAGAAGTTTTTTGACTTCATCTTTGGACCCCGGTTCGACTCCGGGCATCTCCACCAATAAAAAACACTGTAAAAACTCACCTCGCAGGTTAGAAAACCTACTCTGCGAGTTTTTTGTTAATTGCAGAGCATGCTTTCCAGCGTGCGAGGCAATCACCCCACCAAATCACAAATTATACTCCCCGATAATCATCCGGCTCCAAATCGACGGTTTCGCTTTTTTGAAATGGGGAGATAAGGCCTTGGCCGCCACGTTTTACAACTGCATAGCCACCGGTGATGGTTGCGCCAAGTATTACACCTTCAAGGATTCCTTGGGAATCTGGTTTTTCCGCATAACCGATAATTGCGCCAATTATGATGGCGAGGGTTGGGCAAAATTTGGATGGAATTCCATATTGTTTAATAGCTTCTGTAATACCGACTATAGCGGCGATTTTATATGTATCAGTCATTTTAATTAATTTACAATTTACAGTTCTAAATTTACAAAAGTTTTAAAATTGTAAATTTAAAATTATAAATTATTGAGATTCGTTTCGAATAAGTTTATAAAAACGATAGAACTTTACAGCATCTCGAACGTCTTCGGCAGAACGTATTTCGAATAATTGATGTTGTTTTACAAACGCAATAGCCTCAACCGCCCAGATTGGCACTGTAACCTCTTCGGGTTGTGGTAAATCGGACGGGATTGGGGCGGAGATTTCCTCAATTTCTGACGGGATGGTAGGTATGCGTGGTTTTTTTCTAAAATTTGCTAATTCTTCAAAAAGCCACTCCTTTGTAATTGCCCAGCCGGGGCAGGATTTTGGTGAAGCGTCTCGGTGGAATAGGACATCTCTGTTTTCCAGATGTAAATAAAACATCAAAGCTTTAATCGCACCCAGTGCATTGTATTTTGTCTTTCCATCCCACTTATTATCATCATAATCCCCGACGATTTCGATGCCGATAGTGCGGTGGTTTAGGCTTCCGGCGTGAATTCCATCTTTTCTCATCGGTGAGAAAAGCCAGATTCCGTCTTCGGCAATAAAAAGATGCGGACCTGCGGACCAGCCCTTTCTTTCGTAATAACCTTTTAAGCCGTTTATGGACGCTTGGCCTTGCCACTGCTCTTTTGTAGGCCGCCAGGTGTGATGAATTACGAGTTTATTGGCAGGCTCAGTGCCAAAGTTGTAGGACCGGATGTAATCCTCGAACTCATGCAAACCTAATTTTCGATTTATGATATCCATACTTTTTTGATAAGAGATAATCTTACTTTATTAGATGCTGAATTGCAATTCCAAGTTGCGATAATTACCAATCTCCAAATCCCAAATTCCAAATAAATTCAAATGTTCAATGTTCAAATTACAAACATGATATAGAATTGCAATAATTAAATAAAACCAATCTGTAGAGACGCGCCATGGCGCGTCTCTACGTGGTTTGGTAATATAATTTGTTGTTATTCTAGTTACTTTTTTGATCATTGTAATTTGGTTATTGAACATTGTTTGGAATTTGGGATTTGAGATTTGGGATTTTAATAATAGAATGATAAATGTTAAATGATAATTATATTATTATGCTTACATGGCTTAAAAAATTATTTCACAAGGAAAAAACTTCTAAAAAGGAGAAGCAGATATCTGCAGTGGTTTTCTTTGTTTATATATTTGGTTTGGGCTGGCTTGGGCCAAAGCCTGATTCTTTTTATGATGCTTTGATTAAACCAACTGCAACCCCACCGGACATTGTTTTCCCTATAGTTTGGTTTATTCTTTTCGCACTTATTGGACTTTCTGGGTATTACGTATGGAATCATTATCAATCTGAATTAAAACGCAGAATATTTACCTTTTTATATGCAATTAATGGAGTGTTGGTATTTCTTTGGTCTTATGTTTTCTTTGGTTTGCATGATATTGCCGGCGCACTTTACGTTATTATCGGCATAATAGTTGTGGCAGAACTTATGATAGTTACTGCATTTGGGAATCATGAAAAAGCTGCCTATATGCTTTTGCCATATTTAGCATGGGTGCTTTTTGCAACCTATTTGAATACGACTATTATTGCTTTGAATGCTTAAAAACTCTGATCTGGCTCTCCCGCTTAGCGGGACACCTGGAGTCAGATCAGTCTGTCATGCTGACTCCACGTATAACATGGAGCCAGCATGACAGTTCGGTTATGAAGACTGGATTAGCTAATTTTGTTGTAAATCCAAGCCATTAGGAATAATCCAATGAAGCCATCGACGAAGCCCCAAACAGCACCATACAAGGCTCCTAGCCATGTGGATTCAACTCCAATGTAAAGACTTCCCATTACATCGAGAAAAGCACCTCCCCAGTTAGCATACATGGAAGCGATAACCACAAGAGCTATTGCAAGTCCCCATATAATTCCAAATGAGAGACCAAGTGCAGTTGCATTGAGTTTGTTCATACGAAAAAAGAAATTATGAAATAATGATTATTTGAGTACTCGTAGCAATCCCGACAAATTCGGGAGCAGCGAGAGGATTTTATTTTTGTTAAAATGTATTTGTTAGCTACAGTATAACAAAATGAAACGTGAAATTAAAATCTTCGGCAAGACTGTGATGCTTAATATGAGAAATGATGGAGATTTTGCGATTGCGAATGAACTTTTTTTAGATCATCAGTATAAGTTTTGCGATAAGGCTATTAAGGACGCGAAGGATTGCGTAATTGATATCGGTGGGCATCTTGGGTTTTTTAGCATGTATGCATCACTGCTTAATTCGGACGTGCCGATTTATACATTTGAGCCGCATGTTGGTAATTATGAAATTCTGAAACAGAATTTAAAGGATAATCGGATTAAGAATGTTCAACCCAAACAACTCGCTGTGAGTGATAAGGTTGGCCAGACGGAATTGCAAATTTCAAAAGAGGATTTAAATCATTCCATCACCTATGCAATTGAGGCGACAGGAGAGGTGCAAATGGTGCAGACGACAACTTTGGAGAGAATCTTTCAGAAAAACAATATTGGACATTGTGACCTAGTAAAAATCGATTGTGAAGGGGCTGAATTTGCGCTTATTTATGCCACTCCTGATGAAATCTTGGACAGGGTGTCAAATATATTTTTGGAGTATCATGACTGGGTAAATGGGCAAAATAGTGATGAATTGAAACGGTTTTTGGAGGGGAAAGGATTTAAGGTGGAGAAATATCCGAATGGAAAGATTAAGGAGTTGGGGTTTTTGTGGTGTTATAAATGTCTGAACCATGATTTATAGGATTTTCTTGATTACATGATTTTTTTACCCCACAAGCCCGCAGGCGAGGATAGCTATCCTCGCTTACGAATGTAGGGATTATGATGGAAATCAAGGTTCAGACAGGTGAGTCATTGTGTGGAATGAGCCTGAGGTATTCTGTATAATAAATACCGATGGAACAAACCGCTATTCAAATCGTCAAAACATTTCAAGATGCCGGGCATGAGGCATATTTTGCTGGTGGAAGCGTTAGGGATATGCTTATGGGAAATGACCCGCAAGATTATGATATTGCAACCTCCGCAAAGCCTGATGAGATTGAGAAGGTGATTGATGGAATGCATCTTGAATCCAAAACCGTTCCAATTGGTAAGCAATTTGGAGTGATTTTGGGCATTGTAAATGGTCATCATTTTGAAATTGCAACATTTAGATCGGACAGTAGTTATTCGGACGGGAGACGGCCGGATGCTGTGCTTTTTACATCCGCAAAGGAGGATGCAGTGAGGAGGGATTTTACCATGAACGCTCTTTTTTATGACCCGATAAAGAAAAAGGTTATAGATTTTGTGAAAGGGCAGGACGATATTCAAAATAAGAAGATTAGATTTATAGGAGAAGCACATGAACGGATTAAGGAGGATCATTTGAGACTTCTTAGGGCCATTCGTTTTAAGAATAATTTTGAATTTGAATATGGTACCAGGACCAAAGGGGCTATTAAGGAGCTTGCGCATTTGGTTAAGGGTGTTTCGAGTGAGAGAATTCAGGATGAGTTAACAAAAATACTCCTTCATCCAAATCGCGCACATGCCATGAGGGAGATTGATAAATTTGAAATGCTGGAGCATCTTCTGCCGGAACTTGCGGAGTGTAAAAATGTTAAACAGCCAACTGAATTTCATCAGGAAGGAGGAGTTTTGACGCATGTTCTTAAATCTCTTCATGACATGCCAAAGGAGTGGGTTACAAAGGAGCTAGCTTGGGCAATATTGCTTCATGACATTGGGAAACCAGCGACGTATGAGGAAAAACCTGACCGTATTCATTTTGATGGTCATGCAGAATTATCTGCGAAAATAGCGGTTAAGTTACTCCGGCGTTTGAAGTTTTCAAAAGCTGAAATTACAAAAATCGCATGGATGATTGATCATCATATGACGGTTGGTTTTATACCGGAAATGAGACGAGCACATCAAGTGGGACTGTTTCTGCATCCTTGGTTTGAGGACTTGATGCAACTGCATTATTGCGATGAGCATGGAACTCATCCGGTTGACCTTTCGCTGTATGAAAATGTGATGGCAGCTTACAGGGAATTTAAAGACGAGAAACTTCTAGAAGATCATTTTAAACCAAAGCTGACCGGTGACGATTTAATGAAAGAGTTTAAATTAGAACCCGGGCCGCAAATCAAACAGATTCTTGATGAAATTAGGGAGGAAAGAATTGAGGGTACGATAAAAACGAAGGCGGATGAGAGGAAGTTTGTTAAGGACTACCTTAAGTAATTTTTCATTTTTCAATTTTCAATTAAATGTTAAATGAAAAATGTTATTCTCCCTTTCTATACTCTGCCAACACAGCCTCAATTCTCTCTCTTTGTTTTATAGCCAGATACTTATCATAATATTTACTTGCCTCAGTAAGCTGATCGGCCTCACGTAATGCATGTGAAATATCTAGGAGTAAAATAGCATTATCAGGATTTTCTTTTGAAGCTTGTCTAAAAGTTTGTAGAGCTAATTCAATTCTTCCGCATACCAAGTCACCCACTCCAAAATGGAACATTGGAATTGTTGTTGTTATTTCGTGCGTGTCAGGATCGTAAGTATTGTTAGTATCAGCAGATTGTGAAAGAGTGCGAGGGCTATTCATAATTTTTTAAATAATTACAAAAGGCATTTTAACATAATTTAATGAGATGTTCTTTTTCTGCGGAATCCGGCTAAATATACTTGCATTCTTGATATTAAAGCTATGTCAGCCTCGGATAATATTTCCTCTCCAGTTTCTAATAGTTCCTCGAATAATGCTATTGCGTCATTCGAACGACCAAGTACTGTTAGGCAGCACATTAAATTATGACGAGCCAGTATATTGCCCGGATCCATTTCAAGTACTTTTTTTAATAATGGCAAAGCTTCGCTAAGTCTGCCTGACAAATAATGAGCTATCGCCTCATCATGAAGATCATATACCGTTGGTGTATCTGGCTTTTTATTGGGCATAAAAAGAAATTAGGAGGGTATTTTGGTTGGGTATTTTAACATAAAATCATATAGCTATAAACTATTAGTGATTCCCGACGGAGCTCCGTTGAGCGGGAGTCGGCGGCCGTCAGATGAGGAACCCCCGCTAAGCGGGGCTCCCTCAGAAGCCAATTGTCCACACAACAAAAATTATGCTATTCTGATGTCCGCTTTAAAGATCTTTTTTGATGTCACAGACCCCATTCGTACATCTTCATCTTCACACGTTTTATTCGCTTTTAGACGGGCTTAGTCCGCCGGAGGCATATGTTAAAAAAGCTAAGGAGCAAGGGTGTCCGGCTATTGCAATTACGGATCATGGGGTAATGCATGGCTGTATTGAGTTTTATAAGGCCTGCAAAAAACATGACATCAAACCAATTATTGGCTGTGAAGTTTATATTGCGTTTAATAAGTTGAGTGATAAGAGGCATCAGATTGATAACAAGAGGACTCATGCGACTCTTTTGGCTGAGACCCAGGAGGGATATGAAAACCTTCTTAAGATGGCAACTGTTGCTCATCTGGAAGGCTTTTATTATAAGCCTCGTGTGGACTGGGATTTACTAAAGAGGTATAGCAAAGGGATGATTGCGCTATCCGGATGTTTGCATGGAGGTGTACCTCAGGCGATTTTAAATGGAGATATGAGTAGGGCGAAGGAGATGATTGATCAATTTCAATCAACTTTTGGAAAGAAGAATTTTTATTTGGAACTGCAGCATCATCCGGAAATCAGTGAGCAGGATATGGTTAATAACAAGCTTATTGAACTGGGCAAAAAGCATGACGTTCCATTGGTTGCTACTGGTGATATTCACTATGTGGAGCCGGAGGATAATGTTGCTCAGGACATTATGATTTGTATTCAGAGCGGAAAGAATTTGGACGACACAAATAGGATGAGCATGATGAATGCCGATTATTCCATGAAGGATCCTGAGGTTTTTGCAGAGGCTTTTAAGGATGTTCCGGAGGCCATAGAAAATACCGTTAAAATAGCGGAAAGATGTGAGGTTGAGTTTGATTTTGAAACCAATCACATACCGTCTTTTCCAATGCCGGAAGGCAAAAAACCAGCAGAATATTTACGGGAGTTATGTTACAAAGGACTAATTGAAAAGTACAAAATTCCAGATTCGAATTTCGAATTTCGAGCTTCGAGTTTTAAAGCAAAAAATGACGAAGTGCAGAAACTAGTAGATCGGCTGGATTACGAATTAAAAATTATAGAGGATATGGGGTTTGTAGGATACTTTTTGATAGTGTGGGATTTTGTTAAATGGGCGAAGGATAACGGTATTATAGTTGGACCGGGAAGGGGTTCTGCGGCGGGGGCGATTGTGGCTTACTGCCTTGATATTACGGAGATAGATCCACTTCAATACAATTTGCTTTTTGAGCGGTTTTTAAATCCTGCCCGTATTTCCATGCCGGATATTGATATGGACTTTGCGGATAACAGGAGAGATGAAGTTATTGAGTATGTGGCGGAGAAGTATGGCAGAGATAGGGTGGCACAGATTTGTACTTTTGGAACACTAGCTGCCAGAGCTGCAGTTAAGGACGTTGGGAGGACGCTTGGAGTGCCTTTTGTGCAAATGAATGAGTTTGCAAAACTGATTCCCGAAAGGCCTGGAACAACTCTGGAAGAGGCTTTAAAACAATCTCCTGACCTACGTAAAGCGATTGAAAAAGATGAAATTTACCAGCAGGTGATGGAAAATGCACTGAAGCTCGAGGGTGCTGTCAGGCATGTTTCCGTTCATGCATGTGCGGTTGTAATTGCGGATGAGCCGCTTACAAAATATACAGCTCTTCAGCATCCGCCAAAAGATGAGAAGGGGATTATTACGCAGTATGCTGCTAAACCTTTGGACGCGTTGGGCCTTTTAAAAATGGACTTTTTGGGGCTAAAGAATCTGACGATACTGCAGACTGCTCTTAAAATTATTGAAAGGACCAAGGGGGATAAGATTAATCTGAAGCAGATTCCGATGGATGATAAAAAGGCATATGCCTTAATGGCCAGGGGTGAGACGACTGGTGTGTTCCAGCTGGAATCCGCAGGTATGAAGCGGTATTTAAAGGAATTAAGGCCGACTGAGTTTGAAGATATTATCGCTATGGTCTCTCTTTATAGACCTGGACCGATGGAATGGATTCCGGATTATATCGCTGGAAAACATGGAAGGAAAGAAACGAGATATTTACATCCAAGTCTCGAACCGATTTTAAAAAGAACTTATGGAATTGCGATTTATCAGGAACAGATTTTGCAGATTGCGCAGGAATTTGCAGGCTTCTCTTTGGGTGAAGCGGATATTTTGAGGCGTGCTATTGGTAAAAAAATTATTGCAGAACTGGAAGCTCAGCGTGAAAAATTTATTGATGGAGCTATTAAAAAAGGTCATTCAAAAAGTTTAGCAATTACAATTTTTGAAAAGGTTATCGAGCCATTTGCCGGTTATGGATTTAATAAAAGTCATGCCGCATGTTATGCGATGATCGCTTATCAGACCGCCTATCTGAAGGCCAGGTATCCAACTGAATTTATGACCGCCCTGATGTCGGCTGATTACGGTAATACGGATAGGGTTGTTATTGAAATTGGTGAATGTGAACAAATGGGTATTCAGGTTTTGCCTCCGGATGTGAATGAATCGCGTTCTAATTTTACGTATGTGGAGGACGGAAAGATTCGTTTCGGGCTTTCTGCTATTAAAGGACTTGGAAAAGGTTCTGTAAGGATGCTTATTGATGCACGTGAAGAAGCTGGCCGTCCATTTGAGAATCTGGAAGATTTTGCACGCAACGTTCCAGCTAAAATTTTGAATAAAAAGACCCTCGAAGCATTGGCTTATGGTGGGGCTATGGATAATTTTGGAGAACGCAAGCGGATTGGTATAAATTATGAAAAAATTGCTAATTTTGCAAAGACTGCAGACTCTTCTTATCAAGTTGGGCAGGCGGGACTTTTTGATAGCATGGGTGATGAAGCTCCTGTTGATAAATTAATACTTGAAGAAGTTGAACCGGCAACTGAGAGCGAGCGGCTTAAGTGGGAGAAAGAATTTTTAGGACTTTATGTTTCATCTCACCCGCTTGCCGGGCTTAAGAAATTTTTTCAGAAGAAATTCATCCCACTCGATCAGCTTCCTAAAAAAGCTGTTGGAAAAGCGATTAAGATAGGTGGCATTATTACAGGAGTAAGAAAAATCACTACAAAAAAAGGTGATATGATGGCAATTGTCCAGCTTGAAGATCCTTTTGGAAAAGGAGAAGCAATTGTTTTCCCAAATGCCTATTCCAAAGTTGCTGACAAAATTGTGGAGGATGGAATATTGCTTGTTGAAGGAACCCTGGAAAAACGAATGGGTGATATGCAAGTTGTTTTAAAGGACGCAGAAGCTATGACTTTGGAGGAGCTCAAAGAGCGCGCCAAGAAGCAAAAACTGTGGACTGAGGGCGAAAAAATAACCCGTACATCCCGCCAAGACGTGGAAGATGAAGAGGTTGCAGAAGCCGAGGAAATTTTAAATGTAAGCGGAGAAGAGATTACCGAACTCGCCAGTGATTCGTTATTTGAAAACAAGAATGCTCATCAAATTGTGATTAACCGAGAAGTGGATAAGGAGTTTTTTATTACCTTGAAAAAGCTGTTCGACAAACATCCAGGCGAACAGCAAATTGAATTGGTTATTGGAGATAAAGTTGTTCCGGTGCCGGTTAAGGTGAAGTGGGGAGAAGGGCTGAAGAAGGAGGTTGATGAGGTATTGGACAAATTGAAATAAAAAACCCGAAGGCGAGGATCGCTATCCTCGCCGGCGACATTGGCGAATGTCGCCTTCGGGTTTTTTTGTTATTTATGATACTTCTCATGAATCTCCCTCAATTTCTTATTCGTGATATGCGTATAAATTTGAGTTGTTGTTATGCTGGCGTGTCCTAACATTTCTTGAACTGAGCGGATGTCAGCGCCGTTTATCAGGAGCTCCGTGGCGAAGGAGTGGCGGAGTACGTGCGGTGTCACTTTTTTTACAATACCGGCTTTATAAGCGGTGTTACGGACCATTTCCTGGATTGTATATGCTGTTAAACGGCGGTGTTCGCCCTTAATATCCAGATCATCATCCTGTTTTTTGCGAGAACGACGGTGGTTTAGAAAAAGTGGATCGTAGTTGTCATCCCGCATGTTCAAATATTCCTTTATCCATCCTTTTGCGCGATCGGAAAGGAAGACAATTCGAACTTTTTGGCCCTTTCCTCGTATTTGGAACTCCCCTCTTTCCAGATTTACCTGATCACGGTTCAGGCTGACGAGTTCGGATATTCGGAGGCCTGTGCTGTACAAAAGTTCCAAGATTGCACGATCACGGAGGCCATTAATTTTGCCGGTGTTAACGGACCTGAAAAGACGTTCCAGCTCTTCTCGATCGAGGTATTCGACGGTTCTATCTGGAATTTTTGAAAGCTCGACTTTTTCCGGTTCTAACGACTTCCAATCCTGTTTTACGCAGTATTTGAAGAAAGCGCGAAGGGCGATTATATGGTAATTTTGGGTTTTAATTGAGAGTGGTTCCTTGGGACGGTGTTCTAAGCGGTTGAGGAATAAACGGTATTTTTTTATCAGGCTTAAATCAATTGCGGACAGACTGATGTCGCCGGCAAAACCCAAAAACCGCTCAAGATAATGTGCGTAATTGGTGAGGGTTTTTTGTGATTGGTTTTTCTCAATCTCGCAGTATTCGAGGAACTGACGGATAGCATTTGATAATTGCATTTTGTTTTAATTATCCCGACGGAGCCCTGCTGAGCGGGAGTCGACGGCTTTCAGCTGAGGAACCCCCGCTAAGCGGGGCCTCCTCAGAAAATTTTAATTAATCCCGTACAATATTATAGATGAAATGTTGATAGAAAACCAGAAGGCGCGAATGGTCATTCGCGCCTTCTGGTTTTGGTTTATATTAAATAGACGACAACAGATCCTCCCGTTTTCTCGCGTTTAAAATTAAGGACTAAACCTTCTTTTTTTAATTGGGACAGCTTTTGCTCTGTTACCTGGGGTAATATAGATTGTTGATTTTTGGAGTGTAGGCCTTTGCCCGTAATAATGCGGACTGTTCTGAGACCTTGGGTGGAGCAGGAGTTGATGAAATGACTTATTTCCGACTGTGCTTCGCTACCAGTTTTTTGGTGTAAGTCTAACTCCCTTTGCACGGCTGGGTAATCTTTTAGCATTTCGCCAATGGACTGTTCAGCCTCAAATTCACCTGCATTTTTTTCTTCAATTGCAGATTGGATATCGGATTCGGATGAGTAAGCTTCGATGAGCTGGTCTAGGTTTTCTTCTTCCATGATGTTATGAAAATTTGAAAATTTGAAAACTAATTTTTAATTTTTCAAGTTTTCAAATTTTTAAGTTTTCAAAGTTAAGTGATTACTTTCCCAAAAAGATAACAATCTTCATTGTGCCATTGTTTTTTCAGTAAAATCTCCTCTTCAAATCCCATACTTTCATAAAACCCCTTTGCATCGTATCTTATTAGACTCCAGCACCACAGTTTCTTGATGCCATCCTCTTTACATTTATTTATGGCAAATTCGACCAATGCACTACCTATTCCTTCGTTGGATTTAGCGGTTGCTATGGTAAAAATTTGGTAAGACCCATCGATTGGCCTGATGGATATGGCGCCCAGGATTTCACCATTCTCAACGGCAATAAAGTACTGTCCTTTTTCAATAAATCTTTCAATGGAGTCCGGACTCGAAAAATGATATTGCTCAGTATCAAGGACTGAATTGATTTCAGAAATTTTGGAGATGTGCTCTTTGGTTGCCTGAATAATTTGCATTATAAAAAGTGTTTTAACAGATAGTCATAACATTGTTTAATCGCTTTTCCACGGTGTGAAATTTCGTTCTTTTCATGTTTGCTAAGCGCGGAAAAGACTTTATCTTTGCCATCCGGCAAAAAGACAGCGGAGAGTGGTATACCTGGTTCTAGTGCGACTTGTGGTTCTTCTAAAATCTGACCAATACATTCGCCTCGGAATACTTTTGTCTCTTGGCCTGGCTGACAAAAAGCGACTACGGATATGAATTCAGCCTTGCGGTTTTCTTCGTAACTCATGCGGGACAAGAAGAAGTCGAGCCATTCTTCATCGTTTGCTTTTTCACCTGCACCCCATCTTCGAGTCCGGACTCCAAGCTCGCCATTCAACGCATCAACATGTATACCTGAATCGTCTGCGATTGTAGGGAGTCCGGACTCCCTACCAAAAAACTCGGCTTTTATAATTGCATTTTCCTCATAAGTTTCTCCGTTTTCTTCGACGTTTTCCTCAATTTTTTCGTCGTTTAGGGACACGAATTTGGCAGGAAGTTCTTCGAGAACCTCCATTAGCTCTTTGAATTTGCCGAAGTTGTGAGTGGCGATTAGGATTTTTTGCATCGGATATATTTTAACACAATCAAACCGAAGGCGAGGATTATAATCCTCGCCTTCGGAGTATGTTTAAATTATTTTGCCAAATCAACTAATTCCTCTGCGCTCAACTCCAACATTTCATATTTTCCCATTTCTGGTGCGATGATATATGTAATTTTATCGCCATAAACTTTTTTATCTTTTTTCATCAGGCTAACAAGATCCTCAATATTAATTCTTGACGGGATTTCTGACGGGAGTTTGAATTTTTCGAATAATTTTCTCATTTGATTATCTGTCTCTTTTTCCTGTTTACCAAGGTTTTGAGCGACTTTGTTGGCTAAAACCATCCCAATACTAATCGCTTCACCGTGGGTTAAATCGTAATCGGACATTTGTTCGATGGCGTGGCCGAAAGTATGGCCGAAATTGAGCACTTTTCGTATTCCCTTTTCATTTAAATCCTGGCTGACTATGTCGGCTTTTGCCTGTATGCTTTTTTGGAGAATCGTTTCGATATCCAATTCATCCTCTAAAAGTTCATCGGCAATTGAGCTGTCCAGAGTTGCTGCGTATTTAATAATTTCAGCTATGCCGGACCGGAATTGGCGTTCGGGCAGGCCGTTTAAAAATGCAGGATCGATTAAAACCAGTTCTGCCGGATAAAATGTACCTAAAATATTTTTTGCTTCCAGATTTATGGCTGTTTTTCCTCCAATCGCCGCATCAACCATGCAGAGTAAAGATGTGGGGACGGCAATATAAACCATTCCGCGCATGTAGACTGAAGCAACGAAGCCGACCAGATCAGTAACCATTCCGCCGCCAAAGCCAATTAGGATGTCGGTGCGGTGCATATTTTCATTCAATAGCTCTTCGGCAAGCTGTTTAACGGACTCGAGTTTTTTAGTTCCTTCCCCTGCCTGAACGGCCAAAATTTGAGCATCCGGGAAGATCTCCCCGATTTTTTCTTTGTACAAATCCCCGATATTCGTATCCGTAATAACCATGACTTTGGACTCGGGATACTTTTCCTTTATCCAATCACTGACAGCGGAAAGCCCATCCTCTTGGATGAGAATTTCGGAACTACCTGATGAGGTGGCTAATGTGATTTTGTTCATATTATATTTCGCCTTTGGCTGTGGATTCGCCCTGTCGGGCTGTGGATGCGCTTCACTGTGGTCGTAATACGTTCACAGCGAAGCACATCCACAGGCGTTAGCCGAATCCACAGCGTAAGCGGAAATTAGGAATGATGATGATGGTATTGAGGAGCGTCTTTCATAAATTCCTCGAAGGAATCAAGGGTTAGAGATTGTGCTCCGTCGGAGAGTGCTTCGTCTGGTTTGTGATGAACCTCAACAATAATACCATCTGCACCAGCTGCCAAACCTGCGCGAGCAAGTGGTGTTACAAGGTCGTATCGGCCAGCCGCATGGCTTGGGTCTGCGATGATAGGCAAATGAGAAATTTCCTTAATGAGAGCTAGGGAATTTAGATCTAGTATGTTACGTGTGGACTGTTCAAATGTTCTGATCCCTCTTTCGCAAAGTACAAGATTTTTATTACCTGCATTCAAAATATATTCGGCGGCAAACATAAATTCGTCGACTGTTGCGGACATGCCACGCTTAAGTAAAATTGGTTTTCCGAGTTTGGCTACACTAGTTAGCAGATCGAAATTTTGCATATTACGTGCACCGATTTGGATCATATCGGCGTATTTATCAAAAGCATCCAAGTGTTCCGTTGAAATACACTCACTTACAATTGGCAGACCGACTTCATCACCAACTTCTTTCATTAATTTAAGCCCATCGACGCCCATTCCCTGGAAGGAGTATGGGGATGTACGAGGTTTAAACGCCCCTCCACGGAGCATTTGTGCACCCAGTTTTTTGACGCCTTTGGCGATAGTTCGAATTTGTTCTTCGGACTCCACACCGCAAGGACCAGCGATAATTACCGCCTTTTTCCCACCAAAAACAATGTCGTCATTAATTTTTACAAGTGTATTTTCCGGTTGGTATTCGCGACTTACACGCTTGTAAGGTTTGCTGACCAGCAGTATCTCTTTTACGCCAGGCAAACGAATGACCTGGCCCTCATCGAGTTTGGTTTTATCACCAATTACACCAATGGCAGTACGTGTTGTACCGTACATTGGTTCGGGTTTTAAATCATGCTCTTTGACGATATTGAGCACGTGATCCACCATCTCTTTGGTGGCGCTTTTGTCCATTACTATTATCATAGTAGGTTCGGTTAATGATTTATTAGCATGCATTTTTTAATTAGTTAGATATTACAGTAAGTACTTGAATTGCTTCAAGGGTTAATAAAACCTGTAATATCCGAACTTATTGAAATGCATATATTAATTTTAAATTTACAATTTTAAATTTTAAAACTTGTTTGTAAATTGTTAAATGTAAATTGTAAATTAAAAAATCCGCTCTATAGGCGGACGTTATTGTTATGAAATTGGTATATGGAACAACGGCCGCTTAGCGGGTTTCAAAATAAAATCCAAAGAAGTACCAGTTGTTCATATTCATAACATGGAATATTTTACTCTGTTTTTTTTAAAAATCAAATTTTATCTTTCTTATCCTGCTTAGCAAAGTATCTTAACAAAGTTAATCTAATTTGGATTATTTGCACTCTTGCTTCTGCTTCGTCTTTTTGTGCTTCTTCGGTACATCTTTTTTTAACTTCATGTAAAAATGGGAACTTAGTTCCACTTAAAAGTCTTCTAATTTCCCCTATTCGCATTCGGTGTGCAACATCGGTATCTGCTATTGTTGCAATTTCGGTAGCCTTTTCAAATTCATCAAGATTTTTACCTGCAACTGTTTCAGTCATAAAGATGGGGGCTAGATATAAGGTGATATTGTTGCTTTAATTTTAAAAAAAGTCAAATTTATGGGTAGTTTTGTATATATGGTAAAATCAATATATATAACCTAACTTATTAAATTATGAAGCTAAAAACTTATATAACTTTGATGGCATCAATTTTAATGATTCTGCCTATTTTTACACTTACAGTAAATGCGGCTGAAGATGATTGGGAAGCTCCAGTTGCAATAACTTCTGAAGATGATTGGGAAGCTCCGAATGCAATTACCTCTGAAGATGACTGGGAAGCTCCGAATGCAGTTGTTGCTGATGGTGCAGATACTGTTGCGCCTACAGATGATATTGTCATTGGTGGTTGGAATAGCGTGGTAGATGACTGGGAAGCTTTACCAGGGAATAGTGAAGGCATTTTTTCACCAGGTGGTTTTGGTCTTAAGGGTGAAGCTCAAGACGAATTATCAGGGTTTGGTTTATGGTGGAGTGGCGTTAAAGAAACAGTTGGTTTAACATTTACTTTTGGTGCTGAAAAAAAGGCACAAAAACGACTTCAGTATGCTGAGGAAAATCTTCAAATGGCTGCTGGCTTAGCAGGTTCCGATGACCCGGAAACGCAAGATAAAATTGAAAAATTGGTTGGCAGGGCACAAAAACATATGAATAAAATTGAGAATACTCAAGATAAATGGTTCGATGAAAATAGTGAAGGCTCACAGGAATTAGTTGGAAATATCGTTCGTCACAACTTAAATCGCGAATTAGTAATGGACGGTCTTGAGGAAACAGCACCGGAAGGCAGACGTGAGCGCGTAAGGGAAATGCGTCAAGATGGTCGTGAGGGTGGTGAACGATTGATGAATGGATTGGCAGATGAAAATGTCCCAGAAGACGTGAGGGGATATCTGCAAGGTGCAGGAGAATATCTTGGTGGCCAGGCTGGAGGAGAAGCATTTTTTGATGTATTTAGACCAAATCCTGCCGGAGATGGAGATGTAGATGCCGCATCAGGATTGCCAACAGGCAAGCGCCAGATTGAAGCTGAAAAAGAAGATTCTGCCTACATCCAAATAGGTGACATTACAGAAAATTCCGGTTACATCCAAATAGGTGATGTTCAACCTGATGTTGATGAAGCAAGTGCACCGCCAACCGAAGAAGTTGGTCCAGGAACAACTCAGCCTAATGTTGGAGGTGCAGCAGGAGTTAGTCCTGATGTAATTGATCCGGCAGTAGCGCCAGGTGCAAGATGGTAATTAATTGACAGTATTAAAATTAACGTGATATAAAGGTGTCTCTTTTGTATTTAAGTAGATATTTTTGCATTTTAATGAATAAGAGAGATGAAATTAAAACATCGCGATTCTCAGAGCCGTATTTACGTTGAAGACGGTACGTATTTTGTTACAACAAACACATTTAATTGGTGTCCGTATTTTAAAGAACGGATATTTTGTGATTTTTTTGTGGAGAATTTGAAGTTATGTAAAAAAATTAAGGGATTTTATTTATATGCGTGGTTTTTGGGGTATGATCATTTTCATTTGTTGGTGCGGCCGGGAGAAGGGTTTGGTTTGTCGAAAATAATGCAATTTTTAAAACGTCATATTTCACGAAATATTAATATAATTATGGGATATAAAACCGAATCGAACATCACTCCCGAAGGCGCGATTGGCCAATCGCGCCTTCGGGGTACCGTCCCTCCGGAGGTGATTGAGCAATTCGATGAATATGTTTTAAATTTAAAAAACCAATTCCACCAAAAATACCCAAACCAAAAACCATACCCACGATTTGGGTGGCAAAAATCATACCACGACCATTATATCCGTAACGACAATGATTTCGACAACCATTGGTTGTACATTAAACGCAATCCGACAAAACATGGGCTGTCGAATAATTGGCCGTACATATTTTTAAATGACAAATATGAGGATTTAATTGATAACCCTCTATAATCACCTAATCTCCGCACCCTTTGCCTGTAAACGACTTATAACCTGCTTGTGGACTGCGCCCACTTCCTCTTCTGTTAATGTGCGGTCGGGAGCTTGGTATGTAATGGAATATGTGAGTGCGCGCTTATCGGATGAAATTTTATCTCCGGCATATTCATCGATTAATTCAACAGTTGTGATTATTTTTTTATCTGTTGCATGAATTGTTTTGAAATAATCGGATGCGAAGTTCTTTTTTGGAATTGAGATACTGATATCGAGTTGTACTGATGGGAATTTTGGAATTTCTGAGTATTTTGGACGGGTGTCGATGTTCATTCCGTGTATTTCTTCAACATTCATTTCTAAAACTGTGACGTTAGTTTTGATGCCAAAGTTTTTCAGAATTTGGGGGTGAACTTCATAAATACGACCGACGCTTTTCCCTCTGAAAACAACCTCACCAATGCGGCCTGGGTGCATGTGCGGGGCTGGCTGGCCGTTAAACGGAATTACGTCTGCAATGTCGATCATTCCCTGGAGGACTCGGAAATCTTCACCGACTGTGGCGGCAATTAGGGATGAGTGTTCCTCGTGTTTATCGCCTTTTTTATGATAGGTTCTGTTGAGTTCGAACAATCTGAATGTGTTTTTGTAGCGGAGGTTATCAGCAATTGTTTCGAGCATTCTTGGAACCAGGCTTTGGCACATAAGTGACATGTCGCTGGAAATTGGGTTGGTGACTTCGATTGATTCGGCATCTTTTTCCATGCTGCATTTAGCTAGAAGCTCAGGCCCTGAGAATGCGAACGTATAAATTTCATCAAATCCTCTGGCAACTAAACGTTCTTTCGCTTTCTTTTCAAATTCGAGCTTGTAGTTTGTGGAAACAGGAGAGATGTCCATGACTGGAGTAACTTCCGGAATATTGTCGTAACCATAAATTCGCGCAATTTCTTCGATCATATCCGCTTCACGGTGTACGTCATTCAGGCGCCAGGACGGGATGGAGACCTTATAACCATCTTTTGATTTACTGTGTTCGAAACCGAGGTCAGTTAAGATTTTTTCAACCTTTTTTGGTTCTATATCTGTGCCGACCAAGCGGTTGATTTGGGAGAAACTGAGATTTAATTCACGTTTTTCTTGTGGAACATTTCGGATATCCATAACCTTGCTGGCAACCTTTGCATTCGGGCAAATTTTGAGTATGAGCTTAGTTGCATGGACTAATGCCTTCATGGCAATTTCATCATCAACTCCTTTTTCGTATATATTGGAGGCTTCGCTACGATGATTAAGTGCCTGTGAAGCTCTTCGTACCAATGCAGAGTTAAAAACAGGTGCATGTAACCAAATTTTATTGGTACTTGATTTAATTTCACTTTGATAACCACCCATAATTCCGCAAAGGTCGTAGATCTCTTTTTCGTCCGCTAAAACCACTACATTATCGGGCAATATACGTTTTACCTGGTCTAATGTGACTATTTCTTCACCTTTTTTACTAAGTCGCATCACATGCTTTTTGCCGGTTAATTGTTCTTTATCAAACGCATGGAGTGGCATTCCGGATTCCAACATTACATAATTTGTAATATCGACGATATTTGAAATTGGACGGATACCACAAGCCGAAAGCCTCTTTTGCATCCAATCCGGTGATTCTCCAATTTCTATTCCCGTAATATATACTCCGCAATAACGAGAGCAAGTGCTGTTATCAGCAATATTAACCTCAATTGGTGGGGGGGTATTTATTTCCGGAATCTTCCATTCCTTTTCACTCTTCTTCCATTTAGCAAGACCGTTTGCCACAAATTCACGTGCAAAACCACGGTGGGAAAAAAGATCAGAGCGGTTTGTGATTGCGTGGTTGTCGACATCTAGGACAATATCATCGAGCCCTAGTATTTTGACAAATGGAGTTCCAAGGGGGGTTTCTTTTGTAAATCTATGAATGGAATCTCCTTCCTCTACAAGACCTAACTCTCTATCTAAACAAAGCATTCCCTCGGAAGTGACACCACGTAATTTAGCCTTTTCAATTATGTGACCTGTTTGTAATCTTGTTGGTGCAACAGCTACAGGGACTCTGCTTCCAACTTCCATTTTAGCCAGTTTACCAAAAATAACCTGGATGGGCTTTTCCTTTCCAATATCCACTTGCGTGATAGAAAGCTTATCAGCGTCTGGATGCTTTTCAATCTTTTTTAACTCACCGATAACGACATTACCAAAGCTATCAGCAACTGATTCCATCGTTTCCACCTCCGCAGAGTTTGCGGTAATGATCTCCTTTATTTTTTCATTATCCTTTTCGGTGATGTCGATAAAATCTCCGAGCCAGTTGAGTGATATTTTCATGTTTTTTGTAACGTTAGTCGGGATAAAGATACAGTATTTCCCAAAAAAATTGAAGAACATGATGAAAAATCCGAAGGCGCGAATGGCCATTCGCGCCTTCGGATTTTGTGTTTGATTTAATTATTTTATTTCTTCTTTGTTTTCTTGGTAACAGACTTCGCCTTTTTTGCCACTTCTTTCGCTTTACCTGCTTGAGCTTTGGCTTTTCCCGCGACAGACTTTGCCTTTTTCATTCCCTCTTTTGCTTTGGCTGTAACGGACTTTGCTATCTCTTCTCCTTTTTTATATTTAGACATTACATAAGAACCTGGATGTTGAAAAAATGAAGACCACTCTGCTTTTAACTGTTTAAATATATGAGATTGGCCGGTTTCTTCGCCCTGAATAAAATCGATGATATCGTTGCTCATTGCAACTAATTCTTCACCGGCTACTTGTGGGGCGTCTTTTAGATGTTCGTATTTCTTACGATTTTCCGGCATTCCAAGCCAACTTTTTTGCCAGGCATCAACTTTCTTATTATCGATTCCGGTTTTGGCCTGGATTTTGGAAAAAATTTTGCCTGCTGCTTTTTTGACTGAGTCTGGAGTGGTTTCAGTCTTTTTTTGAGGTTTGGTTTTTGTTGCTGTACTCATAATTGTAGAGTTAAATTATCATATTATAATAACAAATTTTTGACGAAAAATCAAGTTTCTATTGATCTTTTTGTTTAAAGATGTTAAAAGTATACACCTAATAGCCTATAAATATTATTTATGTTTCCTGAGCCTGAAATTGATATTGACGATCAGGATGAAATAAATCCAGTTCCTAAGAATCTGGATCGTCTGGCTGCTGTAAATGTTGTGCTGGGGCGTATTCGAAGCATTACAGAAATTATATTAAACGGTGATCAGGGTGAGGGTGGATTAGTTAAGCAAGAGCTGGATCATTTCGGGCTTTTGGCGAGCCTTCTTGAAAAACATGTAACTGCAAGCAGGGAGGGGGTTGCAGCACGTTTGGAATTGGATTTGACCCAAGGCAGACCTGGTGATGCTCCCACTTTTAAAAAACATGTACAAAGTGATTTTGATGCCATTGTTGCCAATGTAAGCCTGGAGCGTCAGGGGTATATTTTAGAGAGCCTGCGTTTGATAAGGGCAATGCTTCAATTGTCACAAAAAGAGTCTTTAGACAGTGAATAAATTTGACCCTTTATTAAAAAAATGATAAAAAGGTGGCCTTAATTAAATTTTAAAAAATACTATTATGACTCAACAAGTTGACTCCCATGACCCAGATAGATCTGAAGCTGCTGCAAAGCGACCAGTTGCACCAAATACCGTTGACCTTGTACGACAACGTATTGCAAGTTTATTAGAAGAATTGAGTAGTTGTGACAGACGTGATAGTGGTGAGTATGCTGCACTTTTTGGTAATCAAAATGATGATGGGCAAGCAGTAAGAATTTCTGAAGCCTGTGGTATGAATCAAAATACTCAATTAAAAATTGATCACTATGCGCTTTTAGCCAGATTGCTGGAGGCACATCTTAGCGAGGACGAGGACGTGGAAGAAGTTTCTCAAAATCGTGGCTTAAGACCCAATGACCGTTTTGCTTTTAGCCACAATGTTCAAAGCGATTTTGATACTTTGATTGCTGCTTTGTCAGAAGAACAATTGGAGGAAATTTTACGTGATTTGAATCGAATTCCGGCAGCTGCTCGACTGTTTATATCGGAGAGTTTATCCCGATAGAAGGCCCAATTGTAGGCCCCCGCCTGAGGCGGGTAGGTCCGATCACCGATGGAACGGTGGTTTTTTCCTGTTGTAGGGACGCGAGATCTCGCGTCCCTACAACAGGAAAAAACACCAAAACACCGTCTACCGCCAGAATCATTATCCCTGATATCCAGGTGGGTGTCCGCACTCTCCTGCCACGGCGGGAAAGGATATAAGACTCCCTTAATTATGATTTGTAGAAAAAATAATGGCGAGTAGCGAGTGTTCCAGCTGGTTTCATTTTATTATATAACTACTCAATAAAACAATTGACAGATGGCATGCGGCATTTGGAGAATAAAAAAATTCATATTATAATTTGGTTCCTATAATTAATTTTAAATATGGCTGACAAAATTGATAAATCTAATAATGGAGGCCAGTCTGAAAAGCCTGCTGCAGAAGTTGTTGAGAGTCCTCAGCAGATCTCTGTAAGGTGCAGGGACGCTATAATGCTGATGTTGGCATATTATGAAGACAGGCTTCCTGAGGGGGTTGCCTTGCAATTTGAACATCATGTATTTGGAGATGATGATTCTGACGGTGGGTGTAAAAGGTGCCAAAAATTTATGGAGGAACGTTTTCCGTCTCCACCCGCTCCAAGCATTATGAAGGATGGGGAATATGATTTGGATGCACTTCGTGCATCAGCTGAAAGAGGAGTTCCTGAAGCCAAGAGCTTGCTTGCGAGAGCGCTCAGGGAACAAGGTGAAGAGCAATAAATTATTTTGGGAGTTTCGTTTCGTATCCGCCGCGGTGGATACCTGGAATTAGCATGTCTGTTCTGCTGACTCCACGTGCAACATGGAGCCAGCAAGAGGGGTTTTTATTTACGATTTTTCGGCTCCTTATATTTTAATCCCAACTTTTCAAACACCTCTTTTTCGGTTTTACCGGCTATATATTCGCCATCTTTAAATAGGCCGTATTCGTTTAGTAGGTAGCCTTTTTCGATAGCCACTTTTCGCATCATTACGTTGTATTCTTTACTTCCGGTGAAGTATAGAAGGGCTGCTCCGTAACTTTCTTCAGGTACAAATCGGATGTCGATTTGGAGTTTGTTTGGGAAAATTACAAATGAAATTTTTGTTTCGCCACTCGCAAGAATTGTGAGATCAGGGAAGGATTTTCTGATCGGTTTTTCCGCCTCCTGTGCGGCTTTTTTTGTGTCTACGACAAGGATGTCGAGATCGCCGACTGCTAGTGCACCTCGCCGGTAACTGCCACATATTTCGACCTGCGAAACGCCTTTAATTTTCTTGAGAATGGTGACGAGTTTTTTGGCGATTGGTTCGAGATCTTTTTTGATATGACGTTTCTTTTTTTGCTGATCGGTTTTTATGGCCTGCAAGATGTTTGCGATGATTTTTGGACCGAAGCCAGGTATGGAAACTAATTCGTCATTTTTGGCAGCTTTGATTAGATCTTTTTTGGACTTTATACCCGCTAAAAAATACAATTTACCGACTCTACCAGCCCCGAGACCAGGAATTTTCAGCATGTCTCGGACGGATTTTGGCACTTGTAACCTTAGATCTTCCAAAAAATGGATGTGTCCTGTTTTTATGTATTCCAGAATTTTATCGGCCAATGCATCGCCAATGCGGTTAATCTGGAGTAACTGTTTTTTGGTGGTTTTGTTGGTAATTGGGTCTGCCTCTTCCATCAAAACTCTCCCAGCCTCTCTGTATGCACGAATGCGGAAAAATCCCTCGCCCATTATGCCCATAAGATCGGCTATTTCGTTGAATAGTTGATAGATTTTTTTGTTTAGAGGAGTCATGGTTTGATTATAGCAGAACACGGGGGGCAAAACACAATCCCCCGAAGGCGCGCAATCGATTGCGCGCCTTCGGGGGCGTGAAAATATTGTGAATCAACAGGCTTTCTGCTATCGTAGTCCCGAATTATTTTATAAACAAAAAACGAATATGATGACAAAGCAAGATATTCTTAAACTTCTTGATACTAAAAATCAAAATCTTCCTAAAATCAGTACGGACTCACACTTCCAAAAATATGAGCGGGTTAATGTACTTGTTTTTGAAGGTGAAGAAAAAGATGCAATCAAGCAATTCCCTTGTTTAAAAGGGCAAAAGGACCTTGGCAAGACAAAGGATTTAAGAGAGATAATATGCGGTAAACAAATTTTCTGGATTCATGGACTTGGCAAAAGGGAAAAAATTACCAACCGTGAGATTAGAAGGATTTTTGGGAAAATTTATCTCGGTGCGCTTTCCGGTAAACCTAAAAGAGTTGTGATTACCTGCCCTGGGCAGTGGGCGGAGTTAGCGGCTTTGGGGATTCATGTTGCCGCGCTCGATCCATCCATTTATAAGCCAAAGAAAAAAGATGACAAAAAAGAGCCGGCGCCGGAAGTGGTACTAATTATGAAAGCAAATGAGGAGGCAAAGGCAGGAGTGGCGATCAAAAAAGGACAAATTACCGCTGAAGGAAAGAATTTAATGAGAATTCTGGGAGCTTTGCCGCCTAATATTCTGAGTACGGAAATGTATGCCGAGGTGATTAAATCTTTGGCGAAACAGTGGAAGGTAAATTGCAAACATGTTGCAAAAAAAGACCTGAAAAAATATGAACTTTTGAATGCAGTTTCCGAGGGTAGTGGGCATGATTCTCAACTTCTTGTGCTGACTATTCATCCAAAAAAAGGTAAAACTAAAAAGAGTACTGCGCTTGTTGGAAAAGGGCTTTGTTATGACTCCGGCGGACTGCAGGGAAAACAAAATTACATGAAATCCATGAAGGAAGATATGGCAGGTAGTGCTTCTGTTTTGGGGACTATTTTGAATATTGTGAAAAACAACATTCCGCTTAAGGAAACGACTTATTTTTTACTCCCGCTTGCAGAAAACATGATGGGCTCTGCGGCAATGAAAGCCGATGATGTTTGGATGGCTGGTGACGGGCAGACCGTTGAGATAATTCATACCGATGCGGAAGGTCGTTTAGCGCTTGCTGATGCCATTTGTTATGCAAAAAATAATTTTAAGGACATCTATCGTTTCTACACAATTGCCACTTTGACTGGTAGCTGTATTATCGCTTTGGGTGAAATTTACACCGGTATTGTTTGTAATAATGAAGACCTTAAAAAACAGATCGAGGAAGCAGGAAAAGAAAGTGGCGATCTGGTACACGGATGCCCATGGGATATGGAATATGATGACAACAATTCACCCGTCGCAGACATTGCGAACCTTGGCGAAAAGGATCGTGATGCCGGCTGGATTAAGGCGGGGCTTTTCTTGTATCGCTTTGTACCGAAGGCTAAAAATGAGAAAGACCAGGCGGAATTTTGCCATGTGGACATCGCCGGTTCCATCGATATGAAAGGTGCGGGAAGATCGTGGAGAAGAAAGGGGTTTTCTTCGGGAGTTGGAGTTTGCCTACTTTCTGAATTGTTAGGAAGATAGGTGTTTGAATTGTGATTTGTAATTGGCGTAGAGACGTTGCAATGCAACGTCTCTACGTTTTTTGGTGTGGGTTAACCCCCGTAGAGACGCGATTAATCGCGTCTCTACATAACCAAACATAAATACAAAATCGCAATTCAAACAACGTGACTTATGAGGCCATAAACCCCTTGATTTTTCGGCTGTTTTTTGGTATAATTATTAGATTTAATCTACCCAAAATAAAAACAAAACCAAAATATGGCCGTAGCAACTGGTACAAACACCGCAGTTGATCAGCAAGAGTTACTGAAGCATCAAGAACAATTGCAAAAGGCACGTGAAGACCTGCAGGCTGCTATTGAACTAGAGGATACCAGCTTGATGCAGGATGCAATATCAGAGCTACAAAAGGCATTTAACGCTGGTGATGAAAGTTTGTATGGCCCTCTTAAGCAGGCAAATGTGCAATTAAACCGGGCTAAAGTGGCTGAGACCGTTGGCCTTATTAAGACTGGTGTTGAGGGTGCTGATGTTGAAACTGCTAAAGGTATTTTAGAAAAAGTGCGTGGAGGGATAGAAGAGGTGTTAAGCGGAATTAAGAAAGCTATTGAAGGTGAGGAAGAAGCTGAGAAAATAAGTGAATCGGCTTATGAATTGGAGCATTGGACTCATGGATATATCTCTGCAGAAAATAAAGACAGGGCTTTGGGTGATTTAAGCAAGTTAAAAGATGAGGCCGAAGCTGCAACGGAATTATCTGAAGAAGCAGTTAATGAACTGAGGCTTCTTAAGTCTGATTTAATAAAAGATCACAAAAAGGATACTAATATTGCAAGGGCAATTGATGAAATTATTGCTTTGGCAGAAAGTAAGTTGCCAAAGCCTGCATTGGCAGCTGAAGAATCAGAGGAGGAGCCTGATGAAATTGTTTTACAAAATTTTCTTGGTAAAGAATTTACTATCAACTGTGAAAGTGTTGATTCTGCTCTGCAAAGTTTACACCAGCTAAGGCAGGCAATTGAAGCTGGTACTGTAACTGAAAAAGAATTGACGGATTTAAAAACGGTGAAACTAACCTTGTTAACTGAAGACTTTCCAGGAGATGAAGATATTGAAAAAGCGATGAGCGCAATTATATCTTTGGTGGCAGAACGTGTTGCGAAAGCAGAAGGCGCTGATATGTTTGCAAGTTTAGCCGGAAAAGAAAAAGCTGAGCCTGAAGTGCCGACTGAAATAGAAGAAATGAACAAGACTCAGCTCCAGGCGCATATAAAAATCCTCAAGAAAAATGTTGATAAGGCTATAAAATCGGCAGATAAAGTGGCGGCTAAAGGTGAATTGGATGAAGCTACAGCTCTTTTTAAGAAGAAGTTTGGAAAGGAGCCGGTGATACCATCGGCAGATGCAGACACTTACATAAAACCAGCATTGGCAGGTTTTGAGCCTCTTGAAGAACCGGATTGGGACTCGGAACAAGATGTAAGAGATCTGATTGAGGATATTAAACAGGATTTGAAAGTAGCTAGAAAATCAGGAATGGGTGTTGGAGATTTGGAGAAAGATTTGGCAGCTGTAGAGGAGTATTTTGCAAGAAGTTTTAAGAAACCAGTTAAGAAAAAAGCTCCGGCTACAGCTGTATCAACAGCTGCTCCTACGACAGCTCCGGCACCAACCACGACTCCTGCTACTGCACCTGCAGCAACGCCTGTAACAACTTCGGTTGCTCCAACTGCACCAACCGCAACACCAACAACCGCTCCTGCAACACCAACAATGGATCTTCCAGAAGATATGCCACAAGTTATGAAGGATGTGGTTACAGAAGTGATCGCCGGTGATTCACGCCTAGAGGCTGTATTCGGTACTGCATGGGCGCTTTACAAGGGTCTTGCTAGAACAAGTGTTCTTGATGATGAGCAATTAGCCACAATCCGTAATCATTTCCAGGAATTGGAAAGAACTGCCGAGCATCCTCTTATGCCAGCGGACAGAAAGGCTGCGAAGGTGAAAAGTGATATGGAAAAGGCTATGGCAGATATTTCAGGAATTTTGGATAGGAAAACCAGGAGAGCGATTGCAGAGGATGTGGGCAGAAGGAGAACGCTTAGAACATATTCAACTCAAGCGCCAATTTTGAAAGGAGAGCTTGATAGTTTGGTAACAGAAGAAGATGTGCAAAAACGACTTGATGAGATGTTTGGAATTTTGGAATTAGATCCAGCATTGTTTGGCAAAAATGCTGATTTTGTTCGAAAATTTCAAGAGGGTGTAAGGGGTGTTCTTTTTGAAGACGTACCTAAAAAGCTGCTCAAGAGAGATGTTAAGGATTTAGCAGAGCGGGTTCAGTCAGTGGGAGGAATGGATATTTGGGAAGCGGCTACCAAGGGCAAGGATTTAAAAGATATTGTAATGGCAGATAGGATTGATGGCATATTTGGCCTGTTTGAAAGAAGGGTGGGCAAAAGTGTTGCTGATTTTATTGCCAACCCACCTACTGCTGAACCAGCGGAAGAAGTTGTGCCGGCGGAAGCTTATGAAGAAGAACCGGAATTGGAATTAGAATTGGATGAAGATACAACACCTGCGGCTCCTGCAGCTCCAACTCCGACAGCAACCGCGGCTCCTGCAGTTGCGCCGGTTGCAGCCGCAAGACCGAGAAGAGCAGCTGCGGAACCATTGCCAGATACAACAACTAGGCCGCGTAGGGCGCCGGACAGTATGACGGGACCAAGGTTGCAAAGAGAGATTTCAAAAATAATGAATGAGGTGCTTTCTGATCCTCAGTTATTCAAACCTGATTCAGACCCTGTAAGCCGTGCGATACAGGTTTTGATTACAAGAGAAGTTACTGAAGGTAGGTTGGATTTGGATGAGCTTAAAGGCTTTTTACAAAAACCAGGGGCTATTGTTAATGCGAGAGTAAATGAACTTGTGGATAACAACAATCGAACACAATTAAAACAATTACTAACCAGGACAAGGCGAGAACAGAATAAGCTGAAAGATGATATTGACGATGCGCGAAGCCAAAAAACTAAAGACAGAGTGAAATTAAGTACAGATGAGCTTAGTGCGCTGGATGGTCAAATTGATGATTTGCGCACCCGACTTAATGAAAGTGAAGATGAAATAACCCGCATAACAACAGCAATTGATTTAAAAGCTGGTAATTTGCGTTATAAATCCACTATGCAGGCTCTTTCTATGATCAGGCTTCATATAGCACAGGAAAGCGGTGAATCGCCGAGTGATTTGGGCATTATGCAGGATGTTGATAATCTAATTGCTCAGCAGACAGAGGCAATTTATAAGCAAGGATTTTTAAACAAAGCAGGAAGGGTGGTATATGAATTTTTAACTGTTGGGGGTTTGTTTAAGCCTACACTGAATGAAACATTAATAACCCTAGGAAAGAAGGCCCCTGAATTCGAATCTATTGGTCCGGAAAAAATGGCGGTACTTGCTAAATCATGGAATAACGAAACTGGTGTTCAGTCGTGGATTGATGGCTTGAAAGATAATGTTGATGTAAAAATGACAAAAACCGTGCCAGCTCTTATTGCTTATTTGGAAGCGGCTTTAAGAAACGGGAATATAACTTATGTGAATGGTAATTCACTGGCTACATTTGAGGGTTTAATAAAACATTTAAAAACTGCACGCCATAATTACATTACAGATAAGGTTGCAGATAAGATTGGGCCAGATATGGATGATGTGGACAGGATGAAGTTATATTTTCAGGAACTACAAAGAGCAACAATTGATCAAAGTAAAATTGATTTGAGGGTTATTAGAAATGCCGGTTGGGGCAGAGGAGCAGTAAAAACTCTTGGCAGTGCTGGTGTGCTTGGGTTAGCGGCAGGTGCAACTGCTATTGGTGGCCCACTTACAGGCGCATTAGCTGCGGTAGGTTTAGCTGGCGGTGCGGTAAGTGGTTATAAATCTATTGCGGATGCAGACCCAAAAAAGAAGGAGATGTATGGAAGGGTTACGAAACGTGCGTTAGCTACAACTTCGATAATGTGTGGAGCTGCAGCAATTGGAGGAGGTTTATCCACCGTTGCCTTACCGGCAATATTAGGAGGTGCAACCTTATCAGCTGCTCTGCCGATTAGCTTACTCGCAGGCAGTGCACTCGGCATAGGTGGTGTTTTCTCACCTGAATTATATCAATATAGAGAGCAAATTAAAAAAGCTGCAGGCGTAGGTGGAAAGGGGGCTTACCTGTTTGGCAGGGGGGCAGTAAGGTTCGCATCTATCCCCCTTTCTCCAATACTAATTTCTAGGTATGGATTTATAAATTATTTGAAATGGTGGGGTGGGGGAAAAATGAAGGGGTAATTAATTTTTTACATTTGACTTTTGACTATTAACCTTTGACTTAAACACATGACAGAAGAAATTGACACATCATCGTTTGATCCAAAAGAATTTATTGATTCTTTGATTAGCGAAATGGGTATGGCAGATAGAGAGCCTGAAGAATTGGCGGAGATTAGAGGTGCTATCGAGCAACAAATGAATCATATAGTTTTAAAAACTACTGCAATTTACCTTGAACCCGAGGTTATTGATGAAGTGCTGGAGGAGCAAAAAGATACGGAGGATTTTATGTATTTAGTAAGCCGTTTTATTAAATTCAGCCCGCGCGTACAGCTTGCAATTTATGATGAGCTGGATGAATTTAAGGAGCAAACTTTGGAGGCTTTTAATATTTTGAAGACTTAAACCCCCACGCTGGCTCCATGGCTTTGCCTGGAGTCAGCAACAGTCTGCTGAATCTAGGCTCGCTGACTCCACGTACAACATGGAGCCAGCGAGAACTTAAAATCCCAAACCTCCCAAATAACACTTATAAATTTACAACTCTCAAAACAAAAAGATGGAAACATACAACAAAAATTATTGGCTTAATATAAAGGAAAATAGGCTCTTGAACCTTAAGGGTGCTGCGCCGTCTCCTATGCCTGAGGTACAAGGTGGTGAAGAATTGGATTTGCGAATGGAACAGTTAGGCAAAAAAGTGGATGAAGAACGTGATTTGTATGCTTTGAGGGATATGGATAATTGGGCGAAGGAGGACAGACCTGCTGTTAGCCAGGAAACTATGGAACTTGCAAGAGCTCCGGAATTTATGGACCAGAATGAAACATATGTGATGCGGGACAGCCAGGAAGTGATTTTCAGGCACTGGCTGAATCCATCTTTTATACTCCACATTACAAGAGGGCCGCTTAAAAACGAAAAAACAAATGTGGATAATGCCATGCGCATAGCCATGAGACACCCCCATGATTTGTGGTACAGGGAAATGGAAAGAAGCCATGATGGCGGGCTTCGGCCGCTTTCTGCAGGCAGGCAGGCTATGATGGAGCGCGAGCAGATTATCGAAGTTATAAAGCGCCCTAATTCAACAAACCCACAAGTGCCGGATGGTTTTAAAATGATTATCGAAGGCGGATATATAACCGAAATTACAACCTATGATCATGATGCAGGCAGATACGCCGATATAGATTTGATAGGAAGAGACCAGGATATTGATAGGCCGATACCGTGGAAAAGTACGGATGAGGCTGTGGAGGGGGTTCCGGGTGATGCTACCAGAATTGCAAACGCTATGAGAAGTACAATATCCAGCGCTCCGGATAGTGTAGATACCACTGAAGAAATATATCAGTATCAATTGGAAAATATGCCTGCGGAATTACGGGAAAAATATATTATGGTTATGATTACAATGGGCTGGAGAATATTAGATCTGATAGGTTTTGATGGAGCATATCTAAATCCAGATCCGCCAGGAGGTACTGCATCTTACAGACATGAAAGTGAAAGGAACAGGATCCCGGCTTTAACATATAATTTAGACCCGCCTGATATAAGTAATGAAGATTATTATCAGACATTCGTTTCGGGCTTGCGTAATCAGCCTATTGATTATGCCAGGTTTAGGTACCCGGACAGAATGCCCAGAATAAGAATCGGGGCAGCTAAAGAAAAGGTTTATTTTAATGGGGGGCTTAGCAGTGCCGACATTAATCTTTATCATGCTTTTGAGATTGGGGGGGCGTATGGGGGGTATCTTTTTTCTGTAACCGAGGAAGGGTACGTTGTTACCCTGGAAGATAATCCGGCAACTATGGAGGAAGATTATGTATTTTTTATGGCTGATTCTTACCAATATGTTGATGTGTCTGGCCGCGGAGCGGGTGCGAACAGGCTTAGATTCAGGTATTATGAAGAGCATCCTGAAGCCCTAAAACCGGAACTTTTGAGACATCGTGTTGCAAATGATGATGACTGGAAAACTATGGAAGGTACAATGAGGGTTTGGAAAGGCATTAATGATGCAATTAATAGCGGTTTATATGCAGGAGGTGAATTAACTGACTACCAGTATGATTTAACAGAGGTTAATAATTATATGCAGAGAAGGGATAAGGCTCTTCTTAAACTGCGCCAATATGACCCTGACCCAAGTGCCAACTGGGTGACTGAACCTGGGATTAATGCGGTTATTGCAGATATTAATACAGCAATAGCAACTGCAACTGCTAGCAGTCTTGATACCACTCAGCTTGAGGCTGATAAGAGGGCTGTTGAGGAATATCTAACTTTCTTCAGAGGACTTTAAAAGGGCTTGGGTAAGGCAGTTATGAGTGGGCATGTTTTTTAGGATGTGGCAAGTTTTTTGGTTTCCTCTGTAATTATTTGAACTACCCCATCTAAAAATTCATAAATTTCATCATTGGTAAATCGAAGGAATTTGATTTTATAACGCTCAATATATGTTTGGCGTTTTTTGTCATATCTATAGGCTTCTTCGCTAAAATGTGAGTCTCCATCAGCCTCTATTGCCAGCTTTAATTTAGGGCAATAAAAATCAACAACAAAAGGTCCAATACTATATTGTCTACGAAATTTTAGACCATTTATTTGCTTATTTTTTAATACATTCCAGAGGAATATTTCCGCTGGGGGCATGTTGTTGCGCAATTTTTTCCGTAATTGATTTTTAGACTCTTGATTGTATAAATATCCCATAATATCATTTATTTCAATAGCATTAAGGAGTTATTATAGCAGATTTAAAAAAAGAAAAAACAAAAAAATCCCCTCCTCAGATGAGGAGGGGTGCCCCGCTTATCGGGGTGGGGTGGTCTGACTGATGAAGCGGAGGGTGGCATAACTTATTCCTTATAGCCAATAGCTTTAAGCTAGTTTAATCGCTGGTTGGTAATAAGTGATTAGATGCCAGAAAAATGGAATTACTATTATTCGTGCCATCGTGCAGACCCCCTCGCCCCGCTTATCGGGGCACTCCCCCTTGCTAAGGGGGAGAGAATCCTCCTCGCCCCGCCACGGCGGGGCACTCCCCCTTGTGAAGGGGGAGATCACACCACCTTTTCACCCACACGTCAATGGGTAAATACTCGCTTTTTAAGCCGAAATTTGGTATAATATATAGATAAATTCCAAAGGACAAATTCCTCCGCCTCAGGCGGACCAAACAATATTCAAATTTCAAAACTCAAATTTCAAAAACACTAAGCACGAAATGCAAATAGAAAGATCAAATCACAGTAATGAAGCAGACCAGTTGTTTGGCTTATTGCCAGCGCGTTTGGTTTGTGTTGCTGGGCCAGAACATAAGGTTCCTGACAGGGTAGAGGTAACAGGAGCAAATAAGGCATTTGAAAAAGCCGAAGAAGCTTTGGGGGAAGACAAGGAAGCTGTGACAAAAGAAATAGATAAATACAACAGACCGCCAAAAACCAATGCCAACTTTGAAAACTGGCCACGCGAAAGAAAAGAAAATCGGCCATTTATGGAACCGATTAAGTTTGATGCTGATAATCCTCAAAAAACAATTGCGCAGATTGATCGTATTTTGACCACTCCTTACCAAGTGATTGTTCATCCTGCAACCCTACCTCCAGAAAAAGAGTGGCATACCCTGATGACCCCTGAACCAAAAAATTCAGACAGGAGTGCTGCGCTTATTGAGCTTAGATGGAAACTTGTTAAATCAACTAATGTATTTAACGAAAACCTTGTAACTGCTGAATACAAAGATGATGAAGAAGATGTAGCACGCGTGTTTAATGAATATTATGTTGATAAAATTTTATTTAAGTATTTTCTGGAAATGACACCGGCAGGTGAGCGAACATTAAATGCAGAGGGAACTAGCTTAAAAACAGATATCTTAGCAAAATTAAATGATGCAAGTCTTGATGACCGCAGTAAATTTGAGCAGGCAGCTGACGTTATAAGAACATACCTTAATGCCAATCCGGATGCTGAACTTAAAGATTTAAGAAGGTTATATGCCCAATTTCAATTTAAAGCCAGACTGCTATCAGACTTTGTAGCTTATGAGGATACTGTTTCTTATACAGATAGTTTCGAAGCCTACAGAACATTCGAAACCGCTTCTAATCATGCCCATGGTGAAAGGCTGAACACAAATATGAGAATTGTTGAAAAAAGTGAGGAGAGAATTGGGCAATGGCAAGGACGGCCAACATATGAACAAGTGAGAGCCAATTTTGATTTGATGAGAGGCGATTCGATTTTTGAAGAATTTGGCCTTATGCCAAGCGGTGATTATTCGCCAACATTACGCAGGCAGAGTGAGCAGTTGTTTATTGCAATTCTTGCACATGAAACGGATAATTTTACTGAAGATTATGTTGAAATTATTGGGGAAGGCTTTGGCGAAGACCATGAGGAAAACAAAAAACGTTTTCCGTATCTTTACAATGAATGGCTTGCTTACCATGGAATAAACAAAGAAGAACATGATGCAAAATTAAATGCAGTAGTTGAAGTTGAGAGAAGAATTGAAGAAGAACATATTGGCTCAATGGAGCAAATTATAAACGGAGTTACTGCTGCAGGAATAGACTATAGATCTATAGCTGCACTGGAAAAGCAGCCTCAATATGAGTATTACAAGAATCTTGAAAAAGAGCTTCAGCATAGAATCGTTGTATTAGAACAGAAGGTAGCAGAAGGTGAAGGTGATACAGAATCATTTTCCCGGGCTGCAGATGCGCTAACAATTTATAAGCAGTGGGCACGTGAACAATGGAGATACTACCACGTGCTTAGAAGCACCGAGGAAGTTTATCTGGAATTCACACGTGCTGAGTTAAGCAAACCTACAAACAGAACGCTTGTTATGAAACTGCTCATGCAGAAATATCTGAAGAGCATGAAAATGGTTGATGAAGTTATGAATGAGCATGGCAGTTGGATGCTCAATTATCATCCTGAAGTAAGGCGGGTGATGATTGCGGATTTATACCGTTCAGGCGTAAGCCAGTACCGGAATGTAATAATGGAAGATGGGACAGTTATTCCTGTTTATCAGGAGGACACCCGGGATGATATTCGCTGGATGCTTTCTGAAATTACACAATCTGATTACTTTAACAGAAATGAAGTTGGCAGGCATTTGGATGAGCCTCACAGAGAAGTTCTTTTGGTTGCCAGAATGGCAAATACGGTTATTATGGACCTTAATAATGTGCTGGAAGCGCAGAAGGTTATTAAAACTATTATTAAATTTAAAAATGGTGAAGCCACGCAAGAACAGTTTGATGCTCTGCAGCCCAGAGAATTTATTGAGAAGCTTAACAGGAAGGATGCAGGAACACTACAAGGCCATTTAACTGAGCTGCAAACAAAAGAAACTCATTACCGTGAATTTATCGAAGCAGCAAAAGAGGCCCTTGAAGATCCATATTCCGATAAAACAAAAAGGCTTATTACAGCTATAGAAAATGGTACTTATGAAGGCATTATTTCCCCGGATATGCTTAATAAATTTAGGTATGACATGGAGCAGATTTCGACAGTTAATTATCATGCTCTTGATCTGGAATCACATAGCAGAATGAAGTACCTGGATCGCCTTGGAATCAGTGTGGAAGGTATGTATGAAGCTTATAAGTTAGCTATTCAGGAGAGCCCTGAAATGGATGTTAATAATTGGGATAGAATGTTCCTCTCTGATGACAAAGCAACTTTTATGAAACTTTCCGGCTTTTTGGATACCATTTTGACCGATAGCAAAACTCAGGGGAAAGAAGACTTTTTGGTTGTATTTAATACGCTTCACGGTTTTGGTCGATTGGAAGCCTTGCCGAACACTCGCGATGACCAGGCAGCTGCTATTGCTATTTATGCGATGCTCAAGGAGGAAGTTGAAAACAGACAGGAAATTGCTACTGCAGATGTACTGGCTGATGCTGAACGGCAGGCAATGCTTGATGGAATGACCATTGGAGACAGAATGGAGGAAGGTGCCAGAAGTGTTATTGATATGCTTATCGGCCCTGGCCAAAGCTGGACTAACAGAGCTGCCGGACTTGTTGTGGTTATAGCCGCGTGGAAGCTGGCTAAAAAAGCTATAAAAGGAGAGGGTAAGGGTGCTACTGCATTGCGTGTCGGCTTTCTGGCCTTGGCAACTGAACTTGTTGTTAAAAAGATGACTGGAAGAGGCGTACTTGAACATGCAGGTATTGTTGATGCACTTGCAGTAGAAATTGAAGGAACTTATAAAGCTGTGCTTGTGCAACGCGGTGCGGAGTATATGAAACAAAAGGAAATTGATAAAACCGCTCACACTGCAGCGCTTTATGAGCTTGATAAGGTTCCTTTTCACGAAGCATTGGAGTGGTATAACAACTCACATGAAGGTGTATTAAAGAGGAAAGACGGGCCTCAGTTTCCAGGAAGGATTGATACAAGCATGATTATGAGAGGAGATTATAGTTATGAGGTGCAAGATGAAGAATTAATGGCCAAACGTATTGTGTGGCATACAATGCATAACTTTTTTGAATATGTCGGCGCAAAGGAAGGCAAGACTGCAAATGAAGGAATGTTAATGCTTCAGGATCGCTGGGTGGATGCAATGAGAGACCCAAATCATGAACTTCCGTATAGTGAACTTCTTCTTGCTCAGCCGTTAATGGAAGAATTCAGGAGTAATCCAAATCGCCTTACATGGAAGATTGTTATGGAATCGGAAATCGATCCTCAGCATGTGGAGGAAACAAAACGGCAAGAAGGCATGGCACCTATTTTAGATTATGCACTGGAACAAGGACGAGCGCTCGAAACATGGACACGTGTTCAGCTTGGAAGCCTTGGTGGTGTTGCATCAGAATTTTTCGACGATCTTGGTATACACAGCGAAATGGCAATGGAATTTTTGGGTGATCTTGGAGAAGCAGGCGGAAGAAAGCTGCATTTTGCAAAAGAAAGGGTAAGTTTTTGGTATGGAAATCATCAATATGAAATACGCCGTTTTGCCGGCATGCACTGGGAACTTCTTATGACAGGTCTTAAGCTTCCATTCCAGATGATTTATCATGCGGATATGCTGGCTATCCCCTGGACATTACTGAGATTGCAGCAATTCGAAACAATTGTTTTGGACCCGGATGTAGACACTATTAAGGGTGATTTAACTGCAGCAGATATTATGCCAACAACTCCGGGCATAGACCTTACAAAACCTGAAGAAAACCCAATGCTTAGGCGTTTTGGTGTATATCAACCGTATTTTGCACAGGCATTTAATGCCGGACATGAGGTTGGCGGAAAAAGGGAAGGAATGTTCTTTAGGGGACTCCCAAGTGACCCAATTGCAGATGGGGTTGGTTTTTATATTCAGGAAACCAGTTTTGAAGATGCATATATAAATCCGGCTGCGGGCGGCACACCGGCCAGCCGTATTGATCAAATGCAGGAAAAAGCATGGCAGCAGGCAAGGGATTTTTACAAAACCCAGAATATCCCGGCGGCAGCTATAGATAAATACATGTATCCTATTCATATTTTTCTGCGGGAAGGAGAACCGAATCCGCCAAAAATTTATACATTCTGGTATATGCCTATGTCGGATAGCAGGGAGTATATGATGAAAGAATCGGGTAATTGGACTGATTACGAAAATCCCCGCAAACACAGAGAAAGGGGGCCATTTATACCGGATCCGACAAAGAGCGATTGGGAAAATCTGCAGGATGCATACACTCAGGATCTTACAGTCGCACGTGTTGCCGCGGCTACAGTTGGACCATATGCCGCACAAGCTTTACGTTTGTTTATAAACACAGGTGAAGTAACCGGAGATGTAATAGTCCTAATAGCAAGAGTTCTTTACCCTAAAAAGCCACCTAGTGATTTTGATCACCTTAAGGATATGCTTGAGTTGGATAAAGATAAACAGCAAGTGCTTGATGAATTCTTTGCAAGTGCAAAGAACCGCTCTCTTGCAATATCCGATTTCTATCATGAAGAAAAGAATTCTGATATGTATGCAGCATTATTAGATTATGCACATGAGCGTGCACATGCACTTTATTTGGGCATATTTGATGGCGAAACAGATTATGAAAGCGGAGCTTATAAAAACAGACCTAGGGGCTGGGCCGGTTATACAGCATTTGAAAGCTGGTTAACTACCTGGGAAACAAAAAACAGTAAAACTATAGACCCCCATTATAAGCAAAAAATTAGGAGAGAAGCGGCTGCGGGAAGATAAAAAGATAATTATTGTAGTCCGGACTCCTATGGAGTCCGGACTACAATGCTACAGAAGGCCTTTGTGGGGTGTTTTTTGGTAGTTTAAGGGGCTTTAACCCCCTAACCCCCTTATCAGGGGGAACCAACCCCTAAAATTTGTTAGAATGCGGTTTTTTAGCTTGGAGTCCGGACTCTGGAGGAGTCCGGACTCCAAGCCACTGACCCCTAAGAGCCTTGACATGTGGGAAAATTCGTGCAATTATACTTACTGGTGGGAAGGAACTTGGCTTAAATGTTTAAATTAAGCCATTTTTTAATGCTCTTTACCCACCAAAAATTAGTGCGAAATACCCTTGACTTTTTAAGAAATTTGTTGTAAAATCTATATACTTCAATATAAGGTAAGAGATTTGTCAATATAATTTACTTTGTTGCCGCGTTCATTTTCCGAGAGTTCATTGCAAAAAATTTACAATTTACAATTTACAAATTACAAACAAATTCCAAATTACAAATCCCAAATTACAAACAAATTCCAATTTTCATTCTCCCCCTCAAACAAAAATAAACAATAAAAAAACGAGCTGTGCGCTCCATGTCCTCTTAACATCCCAAGTAAAAGTGTGTGACCTGTTATTTATTCTCTTCGGAGTGATAAATAGCGGATTTGTTCTTTTACATTGTATTGCTAACGATATTTTATCGTGAGGTAACGGTCAAATGACCTGATTTGGATTGTATTTAATACAAACTAGGTTCGGTCATTTGACCAAAATAGTGGACGAAATGGTTTGAAACAATTTCCGCAGCCGTGGCCGATTGAACGGCTGCGAAGAAAAACGAGGTTTATCATGCGTAGGTTAACACTGGTTCTCTCCTCCCTGTGGCTCGTCACTCTGACGGGCTGCAAGGCTCTGCAAACCATCAAGGACGTGATCGGTGCGGTGGAGTGGGCTTTGAACGCCTTCCTCTTCGTGGCACGTTACTACCTCAAGGTCCTCAAGGCCTTGAAGTGGGTGATCACGTATTCACTGGTCAACGTCCCGTGGTTGTACGACCCGTCATGGAGCACACCCCTCTACGTGCTCTGCTGGTTCGGCTGGCTCATCTTCCTGACTCAGCCGAAGTGGGTCGACTGGTGCTTCGATCAGGCCGGCAAGCTGGCCCCCTACATGAGGTACATCTACTCGCCAAAAAACATCGCCCCCTTCCTGGGGTGGTGGCCGATCATCCTGATCTACTGGATCTTCGGCTGGTGGGTGATCATCCTCTCCTATGGATGGAGCAAGTGGAGGTTCTTCCGGGCTATCGTCACGGTGTCGCTGATAAACTTGGTGATACACCCTGATACGGGCAAGCTCTTCATCAAGTGGGTTCTTCCACAGGTTGAAGGTGGTGAGTTCATAGGCTGGGTGATTCACTGGGTCTTGGCTTTCGCTGGCTGGGGCATCGTTGGTGTTTGGTTCTTCTTCCGCTCCAAGACATGGAAAGAGGAGTGGAGTGAGAGCAAGGACCGGGCCAACGGTAACATCGCCTTGGCGATCATCTACCAGCTTGGCAGAGACTTCATCGGCAAATGGGATGGAGCTGTCAAGTGTAAGGCCATGGTTCCCGTCCTCGATCGTCACGGCAACCCCAAGACGAAGAAGGATGGCACGCAGAAGACGAAACGGTGCAAAAACGAGATCAAGAAGGGTGAGCGACGATGCAGCCAGTGCGGCAGCGAATCGCACCGTGCCCCCAAGAAGTGCCCCGCATGCGGCAAGGATGGGATGGCCCACGACGCGAAACACTGCACCAACTGCGGTGCAGCGCTTCAGCCGACCACCCCGACGACCCCGACCCCCCAGCCGACCCAGACCCCCCAGGTGACCTGCCCCCACTGCGGCAGCCCGGTTCAGTCCGGGTGGGCCGCCTGCGCACAGTGCGGGGTCGTGCTGTCCCAGCAGCCGGCCCCCCAGGCCCAGGCCCCATCCACCCCCACGCCGGCCCCCCAGCCGGCCCCCACCTCACGCATGGAACGACGCAAGCGGTTCCTCGGAACCGTACGACGTCGTCGCCACTAGCAATGCAATCCCGGCGCTCCGCGACAACCTCGCGGAGCGCCGATACTTCCCTTTTGATCTTTTAAAAATCGAGTAAAAGTATGTGACCTGTTATTTATCTTCCTTCTTCGCGTAAAGCTACGAAGGAGTGGTAAATAGCGGATTTGTTCTTTTACATTGCTAGTAGCAAATATTTGAGGAAAGTCTAACGGTTGGATTTGGTTTGTATTTTATAACATCCAATCGTAGAGACGCGCCGCGGCGCGTCTCTACGTGGTTGGTTTTATGGTTTATGTAACCAAAATACAGCCCAAACCCAACCGTTAGACGACATGGGAATATAACATCAAACGGAGGATGAACAGATGAAGACCCTGTCATGGATCGTGATCGCGACGATGACAGTGGTTTACACTGTCGTCGTCCTCCCGCCCGTTCCCGCGTTCGCTGGGGATGAAGATGAAAGCGCTACCGAAGAAGATGGAGGCTTGCTCTCCAAGGGCAAGAAAGCCTATGAGACCTACAAGGCTGGCAAGGAAGCCACTGAGAAGGTCGAAAAGGTGAGAAGTGGGGCCAGGATCAAGCTGGCCCAGTTCAGGCAGAATGCCTGGCACTTCGTCGTAACGCCCGACTGGCTCCAGCGCTACGCAATCTCCTTTCTTCTCCTGTGGGCCTGCTGGTTCCTTGGCTTCTTCCTTGTCATTCAAGGATACCAAGAAGGCAAGAGCCGAGCATGGTGTGCGTGGTGGTTCCTGGGAGCCTTTGTTGGCTCCTGGCTGATCATGAAGGGGTGCGTAATGCTGATCGATCTCCAACCGGTCATTGGTTGGCTGGTGACGGTCATCGCATTCGCCCCCATTGTGGTGCTAGGTGCCATCATGATTGCCCACCGCAGAATCCAGGTGGGCAAGGCCATCGCCGAGGCGATTGAGCGGCGAGACTGGAAGCATCTTTTCAGCTTCCGGTACGAACCGCTCCTAGGCCCGAGGCCGGCACCCCAACAGCCACCTGGGCCGCCCCCCCAGCGGCCAGCCCCTCCCCCCACACCCCCAACCTCTGCGCCGCCGGCCACCGCGCCGGCCACCGCTCCCATGGCGACCTGCCCCCAGTGCGGTCAGCCGTGGGCTCCAGGCGCGCGATTCTGTGTCGCGGCCTGCGGGTATGCGCAGGTTCCCACCCCCCAGCCGGCCTCCGAGCCGGCTCCCACCTCACGCATGGAACGACGCAAGCGGTTCCTCGGAACCGTGCGACGTCCCACCCGCAACTAGCAATGCAATTCCCGGCGCTCCGCGATAACCTCGCGGAGCGCCGATACTTCCCTTTTAATTACTGATTTTGGTTCTGTAATACTGCTATCTGATAATTTTACTGCCAAGTGTAAAAAAATATGATGAGTTCTGCGATGCTTTTATATAAACTTATCTGACTGTAGTTGATTAAAATTTGAAAAAAATTGAAAAAAATTGAAAAAACGGATTTCAAATAATTATTTCTTCAAATTTTTCTAAATTTTAATTAGTTTCAATGGCCTCAGGCTGTGTAATGAATAACATCAATATCATC
>JAHJBZ010000015.1 GCA_018813295.1 Patescibacteria group bacterium
AACTATTACAAAAATAATCATAACTGTATACAAATATACATACGCAATGGAAATGATAGGGTCTACAAGTGAGAAATATGCCAAAGTAGCAACTACAATCACCATCCCGGTATGGTCACACATAATATCAGTAAATGCGCCACCATCACTATCCTCTTTTCGCAGTCTGGACAAAGGGCCGTCAAAGGCATCAATCAAAACATGAGCCAATAAAAAATAAATTGCTGCTACGGGATCTTTTGGAACAAAATAAATAAATCCAATAAGAATTAAAAATCCGAAATAACTCACCATGTTTGCCGTGATACCAAAAAAATTCAGCAAACGAGAAATTGGTAAAAAAATTTTTGTTCGCCAGGACTCAAACCACTTAGCGAATCCTTGTTCTTTAGCTGAAAAATAGTTTAAATGTTTTTTGGACATATTTATTTTGTAATTTTTATTTAACTGCCCCTCTCAATCTTTCTGCAGCTTTTTCAGGGTCATCTGCCTTTAAAATATAGGAACCAGACACTAATATATTTGCCCCTGCCTCAATTGCAAGTGGGGCAGTTTCATGATCAATTCCTCCATCAATAGCAATATCGAGATCCGGAAAATGTTCGCGAATCCATTTCACCTTATCTAAAACTTCCGGAATAAACGCCTGACCGCCAAAACCAGGGTGAACGGACATAATCAGGACGAGATCGACCATTGGTAACACCTTTGCAATTGCATCAACGGATGTGTCGGGATTAATGCTAACACCAGCTTTACAACCCAGCTCTTTAATTTTTGTAATATCTTCGGGTAAATGGCGACTGGCCTCAGCATGTATAGTAATTGCATACGCACCCGCCTTCGCAAAATCCTCGATATAAAGATGCGGATTGTTAATCATTAAATGACAGTCCAATGGAATCTTAGTTTTAATTCCCTTAACAACAACCGGACCGATTGTGAGATTTTTAACAAAATTCCCATCCATAACATCCACATGGAACCAATCAGAAAATGATTCGTATTTTTTTAAATATTCATTCAGATTCCCATAATCCGCCCCAAGTATGGACGGTGCTATTTTAATTTCTTTATTCATATTCATATAAAATTTACAATTTACAGTTCACAATTTACAAAAAGTTTTAAAATTTAAAATTGTAAATTGAAAATTAGCGACTATGTCGCTCAATATCCATCATTTGCTTCACACGTCGCTCGTGACGGTCAACATGAGAAAAATCTGTTTCTAGAAAAGTTTTAACAATGGTAGCCGGGTCATCCATCATTTTCGTGCGACCTGCAATTGAAATAACATTAGCATCATTGTGCTGCCGGGCTGATTGTGCAGCCTCTTTGCTATAACAAAGTGCCGCACGAATACCTGGAACTTTATTCGCAGCAATTGAAATACCTATTCCGGAACCGCAAACCACAACACCTTGAACATCTGGAGTTACAGCAACTTGCTGAGCAACTTTTTCACCATAGATAGGATAATCAGATGCCTCATCATTATCCGGACCCACATCAACAAATTCATATTGATCGCCCAATTCTTTTTTAATTCTCTCCTTAACATCAAACCCTGCGTGATCTGAACCAATAACTACTTTTTTCATGTTTAATTGATTAATGTGCAAAACCAGCTTACCAAAAACCTTTTGCTGGAGCAATCTTGTAGATTGGCCCAGCGGTTTATTGGTATCAAGAAAAAGCTAGACCCCACTGCAAGTGCGCTCCAGCTTTTTATTCGTAATTATTAATTCGTAATTAAATAAATCTAAAAATAAGAATAAAAAGAAAATACCCCAAGGCAGCAATAAATAAAATCCACTCAATCAACCTGAAAAAAAGTAAACGGCGTGGCGATATAATAAACGACTTAACATCAAAATTTCTATTAATTGACCACACAAAGCCCAAAATAAATCCCGAAATAAGACCCAAATACCAAATTCCTTCCAAAATAAAAGAAAGAATGTAGCCAGCCCCCATCAAAAGTAAAGAAAAACCGATTACACGAAAAACTCCCTGCAAAAAAATCTTCCGACGAAATCGATGTGCTTCTTTTTTACGAAAAACCTCATCCGCTCCTGGTTCGCTTTCTTCGTCCTTATGTATAGTTGGATGAGAAGGCGGTTCTTCAACCAATATTTTTTCAATTTTTCCGCCCTCCAAAGTCAAATCATACGCACGTCTTTCCTCTTTATCAGAAAGAATTTGGTAAGCCTCACTAACCTCATAAAACTTCTGTATTTCCGATTCATCTGCAGAATCCGGATGATACTTTTTTGCCATCACAAAATAAGCCTTTTTAACCTCTTCAGGTGAAGCCTCTTTATCAATGCCAAGAATTTTGTATAAGTTGTTCATAAAAAACCCATGTTCAAAAGAATCATAACAAAAAGACTATCAAAGAATCCACTCATACTTAATTATTTAACTATGAATAAGTGGAACTCTCTTTGTATTTAAAACCTCATCCAATTCCAACAAAAAACCATTAAAATCTGCATCACTAATACCATCAGCACCATCTAATTCTTGCACACGATGCTTCGCCCAGCATAAAGCTCTATAACCTAAGCGCATATCAGGTTGATTTCTTTCAAACACATCCTCCATACGCCGATAAAGTACCCTTCTTGGGTGATAGGCAGGCACACTAGTTCCAGAAAAAAATTCTGGCCCCCTATCTCCGCTCAATGGTAATGGATCTGATCCATTACGAAGAGTTGTATACATTTGAAGATTCTGCTTATCATATGACTTAAGAGAATCATGAGTCCTGGCTACCCCCAATACCAAT
>JAHJBZ010000016.1 GCA_018813295.1 Patescibacteria group bacterium
ATGCGAGTCTGTACGCGCAGAAGATCCGCAAGATGGGTTTTGACGTCCCGGCAGAGAAGATCTTCACCTCAGGCGAAGCCACCACCATTTACCTTGGGAAGCAGAAACCCGGCGCGAGGGTTTACCTGGCAGGCACGCCCGCGTTGGAAGAGGAATTTCGCAAGAGCGGCTTTGTCCTGACTGAAGAAGACCCGGATTACGCCGTGCTGGGTTTCGATACCGGTATTACCTACGACAAACTCTGGAGATTCTGCGACCTGGTGCGGGCGGGCATTCCTTATATCGCTACGCACCCGGACATCAATTGCCCGACCGAGGATGGTTTCATGCCGGACATTGGCTCGTTCATCGATCTGATCAAAGCCTCCACCGGTCGCCGGCCGGACGTGATCATCGGCAAGCCCAACGCGCACATCGTAAACGCGGTGGTGGAAAAGACCGGCTACCGCCTGGAGCAGATCGCCATGATCGGCGACCGGCTCTATACCGATATCGCCCTGGGGCAGGCGGGCATCAAGACGATCCTGGTGCTTTCCGGCGAGACCAAACGTGAAGATCTGGTGGGTTCCGAATTTCAGCCTGATCTGATCATGGACGGATTGGGTGATTTGGCGAAACGCATGCAATAAAATGAGCGGGTGATGGGATGCGCTTGTACCCGGCACGGGCAAACCCACGAATGGTAGCTTGGAAAGCGTCTGCCTTACCTATATGACTATGCTTTTTATTGTTTCAATTGTTCCGATTCATTAGTGTTTTTTATCATTTTAGATTGCATCATGGTCTTGCCATATTTTATTCTTCTGAATAAAAAAGTAATCAATGCAATTATCGGAATTAATAACCAAGCGAGGTTCAGTAATAAACCTGCAATAAAATCCGTCAATGAGAAAACACCATAATGGTAGGCAATATTTAATCTTGGCATTAATACAATTATTATTACAAATACTGCTGTGAAATTAAAACCGATCTTCCAAATAGATTGCTCAGGTTTTTTCAATATATAAAAAATTAATAAAATAAACCAACAAACTAAAAGGAAAATTGTAGTAATTGTTAATATTGTCTCCCCAGTATCCATAATTCTTTTTCCTCCTACTCTTAGGTAAAACCATTCTTAATTATTAATTATAAATCATGTAAATGCCCTAATAAAATTTGAAGCTGAATAACGTTCATGCCGGCTCTTAGTGACAGGGTAGTAAATATTCTTCTTATAGCATGTGGAGAAATATAGATACCTGCACTCTCGTTAACTCTCAACATCCATGACCGTAAACCAGATACGGTAAATCGTTCTCCGCCTTTTGTCTGAAATAAAGTTTTTAAGCGTTTATCCCTCTCCCAAACCCACATGATGGGAGGTGTGCTATGATTAATTGCACACAAGGGCGGGGTGCATTATGGAATCAGATAACAAATTCTATTTTAGAATCAAACAAGTCGCAAGAATCGGCAGAAGTCATCCAATCTGGAGAGGGGCGGTTGAAATGATTACATCTGCCTTTTCAATTACGTTCCTTGTAAATGATTTAGCGGACTGGATTGTTATTCCAAACTGGAGATGTTGGCTTCTTATTGCATTGATTATATTTATTGCAACCACATTCCTTCATATCCTTGAGAAGAATATCAAAATTGATGACTTGGAAAACGGGCAACCCAATCTTGACATCAAGAAAATTGGTATTGAACCGCAAACCCCTACAATGTTTAGCTTATTAACCAATGAATTATCAAAACCAATAGTTGATTTTTCTTCATTAGAACCAGAATATTACCCTTCAACAGATGAACCGCATCGCTTTGAAATATTCGAAAAAACTAAAGGTATGGATACTAAGGAAGGAGAAGAGGGCGAGAGAGTCTTTGCTCTTGTAACAAACTATCCAAAATCGAAAGAGGTTGTCGGAGTAACAGCTAAAAATGTTACTACAAACATCACTTTTCTAAACAGCAAAGGCGGAATCTTGTTTGATACATTTGACAAAGTGAGATGGGAAAGTACACCTTCGCCTTCCACCCGCGATACAAGAGAACAAAACATAAACAGTGTTGATATAAATTGTGGGGAAACCAAAAAATTGTATTTTATGACACGAAAATCAATTGATGGTTCGTTATATATCCATAAGGATGAGAGTTATGATGCGGGCGGTTGGTACCTTGATAAACAAAAAATTAGCGATAAAAATTTCTTCGTAAAGATAGAGTTGTTTGCAGAGAAAATCAATATTGAACCTTTTTACTATAGGTATCAGCCGAATAATAAACCAGAAATATTTACTTCATGCAGTTATGAGGATATTTATGACTGCCGATGAATTGTGCCGGCATAGCGGGTTAACAAATGAAGAATTAGAAAAACTTAGGGAATATCGGTTGTTATTGCCAGATACAAAGGACGGTAAATATCGACCTAAATTGGCTGGGTGGGGGAGGTAATTAAAGAAAAAACTGAATCAAGGGATAGATTATAGCGAAATAAAGAAATGGACAAGAGAAAGATGGGGAAAAGAGTATTGTTGACTTCTCAGAGTTACTTATGTAATATGAAAATAATATTTTATTAGAGAGGGAATCATGTCAAAAGAAAAATCAAGCAAAAAATCAGGATGTTTAACTGTAATACTCATTCTTATTGGTATTTTGGTTTTAGTATTTGTTATTGTTGGCATACAAGGAGCTATTGACTTGAGAGATTCTAATAGAAATAGTCCTTTGACGTCGTCAGAAGGGTATCAAATTACAAGAGAAACAGGATTTTACGATTCATTTACTTCAGAAGAATATTTTGAAACTCTACCAGCTGGCACAAGGGTAAAACCTGCAAATAATGCATCAAGCCTTGATTGCCGGACGGTTAAATTCGAAGGAATTGAAATTACTTCTTGCTGGGTCGAGATAATTGCCTCAGGAAAACAAGGATGGGTTTTAAAAAATGCTTTACGCAAGTAGAATTTTTAGAGATATTTCAGGAGATAAAATGGCAAAGGATATTACAAATTATAATGAATTACTCACTCAACTGTTGGATAATCAAAATGAGCAAATTGAATTATTATGTAAAATAAAAAATTGGTTGGTGTTTTTTGGCATACTGACAATAATTGCATTAATTTTAAGTGCTTGTGAAGCACTTCTTTCTTAATCTGTAATTATCAAGAAAACAAATTATCTATAGGCCCATGTTCTTTATGGGCTTTTACCAAATCCTCATCAAGCATTTCAATATAATGCCTAGTCATTTATAGAGTTGAATGCCCTAATAAACCTTGGCATTTAATCTATTTCCTATGTAATATTGACAATTTATATTTTTTAGATATCCTATAGATTATGGTAGGGAAAATAAAAAAATTGTTTGATATATTATGGAAGATTGTTGAACGAACTTTTGACGAAATATCGTGCCTAATAAGAGATTTACTAGATAAATCATTTAACACCAGAAAAATTATTAATAGCATTCTAATTCGCCTTCTAACTCTAATCCCTCCGATTTTCTTTGGCGTAAAAATTGAGGATTTTATTGATGATATCGAAAATAAAACCTTTCAATTTTCAGTGAATTACCTTAAGGAAAATTGGATTCTTATTCTTTCTTTGTCATTATTTCTTCTTGGTATCATTTTAAAAAGTAAAACAGTCGATAGAAAGATTTATATATTAAGGACTTATGATGCGATAAGATGGCTTTATCATGATATTGGATTAGATAGTGCTGGTTTAGCAGATTCAGAAATACGTTGCACAATTTGGACGCCACAAAAAAGCGACACAAGAATAGACAAAATGAAGGTTATCCAACTTACGGATTATTTTCCAATTCTACAAAAAAATTATGATGAGAAACATTTTACGAAGAAATATCGTATGAATAAATACAATGGCAGAATTAGGAGAGTCCTTCGAAAGCACAAGAAAAATCTTGAGCCTATTGGAATTGTTGGTAGTTGTATAGTAAATAGCATGCAATCTAGAGAAGCAATTATTATGACCGCCGAAGTTACATCAGGCTTTTCAACGAAGAGATACTTGAAAGAGAAAATGAATTATTCTGAATCTGAAGCAAATAGAATGACTCAAGATAGGAAATCTTATTGTGGTTTAACACTAATGAATAGAACTAAAACTGATGTATTGGGAGTGCTTTTTTTTGATTCTTCAAAGAAGAATATTTTTTCTAACCAATTCCTAAATAGAGTAGAAAAATATCTGCCCAGAATTGCGGAAATTCTTGTAAGTTGATTTTTACAATAAATTAATGAATATAGGGTATCATATATTTATAGAAGGTGAGAAGCATGACAGAAAAGAAAGATATTCAAACATCAAATAAATTTGTTATCAAAGATAAGTCAGGTGAAGTTGTTTTTCAATACAGAATGACAAATAAAAATCTTGGGGGAAAAATATATTGTGTCTCCAAGAATATAAGCGCCGCTATGCCTCAAAAAGAGACAACATTTGTTGAAAGAAGCGCTATAAAACATTTTTCAAAAAGATTGAAAACACTATTCGAAACTGGAGAATAAACTTTAATTATTTAATCCGCTTTTTTCTCAATAAAAAAGTTTTATAGATAGAGACTCTTTTCTAAAATGTTATCTATTGGTCCATGTTCCTTAGGTGCCTTGACCAAATCCTCATCCAACATGTCAACATAATGTCTAGTCATTTCCAGCGTTGAGTGTCCTAATAATCTTTGAATTTAAATAACATTCATGCCGGCTCTGAGGGAGAGAGTAGCAAATGTTCTTCCAAGCGCATGAGGTGAAATGTGAATGCGGGCTCTTTCACTGATTCTAAGCATCCAAGAACGCAAGCCGGAAGCAGTAAATCTTCCTCCGCTTTTGGTTTGAAATAAAGGATTATTATCCTGATAATCCACTTCATTTTTATATTTCAATAATGCTCTTCTGGTATGAACTCCAATAACAACACTTCGCGCTATTCTACCTTTTCCCTTCTCAGCCCTAACAATTCCACTGAATATAGATACATCTCCCCAATTGAGAGAGATAACTTCTGCCTGCCTTAATCTGCTGTCAACCATCAAGAGAATAAAAGCTTTATCCCTTTTATCATGGCAGACATTAAGGATTTGTTGAACCTCTTCTTTGTTATATACAAGCAATCGCTTCTTTCTTGTGGGCATTTTGAATGTAATTTGCTCTTGGATATAGCCTTCCTTTTGCAGAAATCTAACAAATGTCCGAATGGCTCTAGCATGACCATGAATGTAAGAATCGCTTAGCTTTCTGGATTCCAATCCAGCCAGATAAGCATAAATCAAACGGTTGTTGATTTCATAAGGTTTTTGGGAGCCTTGATTCTCCAGCCATTGAACGAATTTGCCGGCTGTGAAGCTATAGAATCGGATGGTTACTGGAGTGCAGAGAATCGCCTGCCTGGATAAAATGAAGTCGGTATAAGAATCCCTCAATTCATACGAAGCTACTGCCCATTTTTATTCTTGTTGCAATTGCGTAGACATAATAAAACACCTCCTGACCTATTTTCGGCTCTTAGGAGCGTTCTGGAGGCGTTTTATTATATAAAGAGCGGGTGATGGGATTCGCTTGTACCCGGCACGGGCAAACCCACGAATGGTTCGCGGAGGGAAGCACAGATTAGTGATGATGACAAACCCGTAGGCGAATTATGGTATTCAAAGGACTAAAATAAAAAGAGCGGGTGATGGGATTCGCTAGTACCCGGCACGGGCAAACCCATGGATGGTTCAGCAATAACGCCAAAAAAAACTAAATGCAACCGGTTGAGGACAACCAAATTCTGGTTAGAGAAACAAAAAGAGCGGGTGATGGGATTCGCCTGTACCCGGCACGGGCAAACCCACGGATGGTTCTAGGTTAGCGCCTTAGAAATAAATAGCGATGCAAAAAGCTAACAATCAAACTCAAGGATTGTAAAAGAAATAGAG
>JAHJBZ010000017.1 GCA_018813295.1 Patescibacteria group bacterium
GCTGTCCAATTGCAGCTTGCCAAGTTTGGCTCCGGGTAAATTTGCATCTAATAATGTAGTAATAATTTCATTTCCCTGTTTTTCCAAAGTTATTTTTTCACCGATGTTAGTGAGGGAAGAATATAGGGGGAACGAAATAAAAAACAACAAAAGAAAAAGAATAGCAGAGACACGCAGGCTTCTTTGTTTGGTGTCCTCCTGACTCGGGAAAAACCCATAAAAAAGAAATATCACTACGCCCACAGCAAGAATTGCGAAAAGATTTGTTGCAAATAAAAATAAGCTACTTCCTGCAAGCAGATAATTATCGAGGGATAATTCAATACCCACTACAGCAAGAGGAGGTAAAAGGGCTGCGGCCATAGCCACTCCACTGATATTCTCAGACAGCCTCTTAAAATAAAGAGAGAGTATCGCGATAGTGCCTGAAGCAACGGCAATAAGTAAGTCCAGAAGATTAGGAGCTGTTCTGGCCATTATCTCAGATGTTTCTATCTTTAAAGGCACAATAGATGAAAAGAAAAAAGCAGTAAAAATCGCCACAATAATACTGAATATAAGCATTCTTGCAGCTTTCCAAAAATATGTCTGCTGCCCGGTGGTAATACCAAAAGCAAGCCCTTTAATCGGGTTTAAGAGTGGGGCTATAAGCATTGCTCCGATTATCACCGCCACAGAATTTTGAAGTAACCCAAAAGTGGCAATAACTACAGAAAGAATAAGCTGGCTCCAGTACAGAGCAGAATTTTTAATATCTGTAAGAATATTTTCCGTAATAAAAGCTTTTTCTTCAATGGACAACTTTAGCCAGGCAAGTCTGTCGAAAAATGTAGTGTCTTTACTTACCACAATTTGTTCAGGTTGAGTAGTCTCACCACCTTTAATTTCATCCTTTAATAAAGGGGACTCTGTAACTTCCTTTTTTTCTACTGTAACTTCTTCTTGGGAGTCTTCAGCACTTTTTAATACAACTTCTTTTTCATCCTCCTTGGTGTTTTGAATAGTTTTTTTTGGCATGTTTCTAGCTTCGCGTTGACCTGCTTCGCGTTGACCTGCTTCGCGTTGACCTGTCTTCGACGTGGAGGCCACATGAAGTAGGTCCACGGAGCGATAGCGACAGGTCCACAGGCAAAGCCTAGGTCCACAGCGTAAGCAGAATATAATCTATTCATTATATCACTTTTTAAGCTAAAAATAAAGGAATAATTAAGCCGAAATCCTAATCAGTTTCACCTTATCCCTCCCGCCACTAACAATCGCAACATCACTCGCTCCCAATTCCTTTCTAAGAAATTTAATCAACTCGGCATTCGCCTGACCCCGAACGGGTTGTGCCGCAATTCGAATCTTATAAGTACCATCTTCCATCTGATCATATATCTCATTTTTGGGTGACTTCGAAAAAATCTTCACTTTAATGTAAATAGGGGATTTGCTGTTTAGTTTTTCCTTGATTTTAGTTACTAGATCTTGCGCACTCATACTGACTATTTATCATTTTACATTTATCATTTTACATTTAATTTTAAATTGATAAATAAAAAAATACCTTGCATAAAGTAATTACAAATGATATACTAAGAATATACTAAATTATTACATATGACTACTTTATCAATAAAAATTGAGGATGAACTCAAGATAAATGCCCAAAAAATGGCTAATGAGCTAGGCATCTCATTAAGTTCGCTAATTAAAATGCTGTTAAAAAATACTATCAGAAAAGGAGAGCTTTACATTGATACAAAACCAAAGTATCATACTGGACCTGAAGATGGCGATTTAGAATTTGATGACCCGAAGGAAGCAATTGAATATTTTGAAAAACTAGCAAATGAAGACGGTAAAATGGCGTAAGTCGTTTAAAAAGGATTACAATAAATTAGATAATAATAAAAAAAGAGCTTGGGCAGCAGCGCTTAGGTTATTGTATTATGATCCGAAAAATAAAAAGCTGCGACGCCACAAGCTTAAGGGTAAGTATAAAGGTCTGGAGAGTATTGATATTACACCTGATTTAAGGGCGCTATTTTTTGAGAATAATAATAAATTTGTATTCTATTATCTAAAAAACCATAATCAGCTATATAGCTAGTTCATCAGAAAAAATCTGAGTAAAAAATTTGTTCAAGTTTGTAAATTGAAAATTGTAAATTGTAAATTATCGAAGGTGTTTTCGTCTCCAACGTTCAATCTCCGCATGATTCCCGCCAAGTAAAACTTCCGGTACTTCCATCCCCCTAAATTCCGCTGGCTTTGTGTAATGAGGATATTCCTTTTTCCGTCCCAATTTTTTCGAAAAAGATTCCTCCTGGTGAGATTCCTCTTTACCAATCGCCCCCGGCACAAGCCTGCTAACCGCATCCACAACAACCATTGCCGGCACTTCTCCGCCGGAAAGAACATAATCACCAATGGAAAGTTCGACGTCCACCAAACTATCAATCACCCTCTGATCAATTCCTTCATAATGTCCACAGAGTAAAATCAACTGATCATATTTTTTTGCAAACCTCTCAACCTGAGTCTGGGTCAGCCTTTTACCCCCCGGCGTTAAATAAATAACAGGTATATCACCCCTTGCCTTTGCCTTAGATTTCACGTGTTCAATACAGTCAAAAAGCGGCTGCGGAGTAAACACCATACCCGCCCCACCACCATACGGAGTGTCATCAACCTTCTTATGTTTATCTTTGGAATATTTACGAATATCATGCAGTTTAATCTCAATAACCCCTTTCCCTTGTGCCTTCTTTAAAATTGACTCGTTCAGAAAGCCTTTAAACATTTCGGGGAAGATGGTGAGGATATGGAATTTCATAAAAATATTTAACAATTGACATTTAACATTTAACCTTAATTAAAGGTCAATGGTCAAATGTCAAAGGTCAATTGTAATCCTTGTAATACTTATAGGGTATGGCAAGTCAAAACAAATATCTATGAAACACTTTGAGTTTGGGGCAATCCTATTTCCTATATTTGTCAAGTATTAAAAAGGTAGAATTTCCCTGATAACAAAAACAAAAAGAAACAAAAAAATATTCCAAACTTGGGGTATTTTATGTTTCTTTTTTTATTTATCAAGTCCTCCACATTTTATTAAAACTTAATTTAATCCTAAAAAATTATGTCTAAAAAGTTTAAACAAGGCTTTGCCAAAATATTACCACTCTCTATGATTACCATTCTAGTTAGTGGTCTTTTTATATTTTTAGCTGTACAGCAAAAAGCCGTTGATCCGGTTTATGCGACAGGAGGCAGCACTATAACATTTGATGCACTGCCAACAATTACATTAACCAACGATGCGGATTCGAATAGTATTGCGAACATTGGGGATACTATCACTATTTCTGCCATTGTAACAAATTCGGATGGTGCGGAGGCAGGACGGGCATGTGAAATGACACTTCCAAATGGTGGTACTGAATACGGTCAAGTCGGAGTTATAAGTGTACCTTTATTTACAGATAACAGTGGAACAAGTGATGTTTTTACAGGTACTTTTGTTATTGCTGATGCTGCTGGTGGTGGAATTGATGTAGGTACAAGTACAGATACCGTTACTGTTGGTTGTTGGGATGCTGATGACACTGGTCGAGTTACATCAGCCTCAGCTGTTCTTGCAGAAGCTGTTGATACAATCGCTCCAACCATCGGCACTCCAGGTACTATTGGTTTAACAGATACTTCTGGTGAAGGTGTTGCTTCGATTGGTGAAAACTTAACTTATGCAGGTGGTGCTCCGGGTGCTGGAGATGGTGACACATGGACTGTAGATATTTCTGCTTACGGTCTTTCTGCAGCTCAAGCCCCTGGTGCAGTTGCAGTTATTGCAGATGATGATGATGGAGCTTTCTCAGGTACTGAAACTATTACAGATAATGGTGGTAACACCGCAACAGGACCAGCTACAATAACCGGTGGATTTACAATAGATAACATCGCTCCAACCATCGGCGTCGCAGGCACCATTGGTTTAACAGATACTTCCGGTGAAGGTGTTGCTTCGATTGGTGAAAACTTAACTTATGCAGGTGGTGCTCCGGGTGCTGGAGATGGTGACACATGGACAGTAGATCTTTCTGCTTATGCTCTTTCTGCAGCTCAAGCCCCTGGTGCAGTTGCAGTTGTTCCGGATAACGACGATGGA
>JAHJBZ010000018.1 GCA_018813295.1 Patescibacteria group bacterium
AGACCACTATTCGAGCCACAACTTGAGCCACAATTCGAGCCACAATTCGAATATTATGAAAAAACTACTAGCCTCCATTATCCTAAGCGTAATCCTATTCACCTCGTATACATTTGCACATCAGTACGAGGATATACCAAATGATCACGAGTATTATTACGCCATTCATTACCTTAGAAGGAATGATGTTTTTATGGATACCAAGGAATTCAACCCGGATATAATCATAAATAGAGCTGAATTCATTAAATACCTGGTGCTTTTAAATGATCCTGATTACACAGAGAGAACAGATGTAAATCTTCCTTTTGAGGATACCCAGAATAATGCCTGGTATGCATCATATTTTGCCGATGCAATAGATCTTGGAATTATTTCAGATGAGGAAACAAAGATGTATCCATATGACAAACTCACTGTAGTAGATGCATTAGAACTCTTATTCCATTCACAAAGCATACCTATTCCAAAGGTGTACAAAGGTACTATTCCTTATGAAGATGTTCTAAGAAACACCCACTACGCACCGCTTATTATGCGCGCACTTGAGTTTGGCATTATTCACCCTGAATCAATGGATCATGTTGGCTTTTACAAGCGTGTGACAAGGGCGGAAGCAGCCTACATGATTTACAAAATGGATTTGGTGAATCTAACACCTCCGGGAGGTGAGGCAAACTTAAGTTCATTTGACTCACAGCTTCAAAAAGTCATAGCTGCGTGGGATATTATTTTTTCCGGATACTTAAATAAAGATGAGCTTGATAGGATGGCAATGTCCGATGCGGCCATTAGCGCAATGGTTGAAACATTTGATGATCCGTATTCAGCTTATTTAGACAGAGAGGAAAACACAGCATTTTCAGATGATCTTGATGGGGAAATAGAAGGAATAGGCGCTTATATTGGAGTTAATGAAGAAGATGAAATTACTATAATTGCACCAATGTCCGGCAGTCCGGCGGAAGCAGCCGGTGTTGAGTCGGGAGACATAATTACAAAAGTAGATGAAACGGACATTGAAGGTCTGAGCTTATATGAAGTTGTTAATTTAATAAAAGGGCCCAAGGGCACAACAGTTGCCTTAACAGTCAGAAGAAATGGGGGAGCAGAAGTGATCGAAATAGTCCGGGATGTGATTACAATAAATTCACTTGAATATGAGGTGATTGATAACGAAATAATGCGTGTAAAGCTTTTTTCTTTCAATCAAAACCTTCCCGACGATTTTCAGGAAGTGGTTGAAATCATGGAGAACAACTCAAATATCAAAGGTCTGATTATAGATGTAAGAGATAATCCGGGCGGGCTTTTGGATTCAGCAATTAGAGTGCTTAATCACTTGATGCTTCCTGAGGCAGAGATTGTAACAATTAAATATAATTATTTTGAATATACTCAATATAGCAAAGGAGATGGAGAGCTTTTCGGTTATCCAACAGTAGTACTTATAAATGGGGGAAGTGCTTCTGCGTCAGAAATACTGGCAGGTGCCTTAAGGGATTATGATCTGGCTACCATTATTGGAGAAAAAAGTTTTGGAAAAGGCACTGTTCAGGAAGTTAATTATTTCCTTGATGATTCAAGCCTTAAAATCACAGTTGCAAAATGGCTAACTCCGCTTAATTTTGATATTCAGAAAGAAGGCATAGAGCCTCATATAACTGTAGAGGATAATACACAAACATATGCCGATGAACAGCTAGAGCGCGCCATTTCAGAAATTAATAAAATGATTCGCTAGCTAACGAAATAACTTCTGAGGGAGCAGGGCTCTGCCCTGGTTCCTCAGCTGACAGATCCGCTAGCTTAACGAAATAACGAAACTTTTTTAATTTTAAATTTACAATTTTAAATTTTAAAACTTTTTGTAAATTGTAAATTGTAAATTTTTGTCGTATCGTTGTGTCGTCGTTTCATCGTATCGTTATAAAATATGAGTAAATTAATATTGGCCTCGGGCAGCCCTCAGCGTAAAAAGATTCTCAGGGAATTGGGGATAGATTTTAAAGCAATTCCGGCTGATATCGACGAGCATCACAGCGGTTACACGAAACCTCATGCAATTGTTAAGTCCATAGCTTTTCGCAAGGCACAAGCAATCGCAAAAAAGCATCCAAATGACTGGATTATCGGATGCGATACCATTGTTATTCTTTCCAATGGAAAAATTGCGGTAAAGCCCACTGGCAGAAAAGATGCAAAAAGAACCATAAACCTTTATCGCAAATCTCATTGTGATGTGTATTCAGGACTTGCTGTTATTAATAAAAAGTTGAACAAATTTTTTGTTCAGTACGAAAAGACGAGAATTAACTTTGGTGATTTTACCGATAAAGAAATTGAGGAGTATTTAGACTCCGGAGAATGGAAAAACCGCTCCGGCTCCATGACCATCGAAGGCAGGGGAGGGAAGTGGATTACTGGGATCAAGGGGTGTTATTGGAATGTCGTGGGGTTGCCGATTGATTTATTGAAGCAATTTTTATTGAATATCGAATAACGAATATCCAAGATCGAATATCGAAGTTCCTAAATACTTCTAAAATCATTATTCGATGTTCAGTCTTCGATATTCAATTGTTATACAGTCTAAGCAATTGACTTAGACCACCTCATTTGCTAACCTATTCGAGGTCTATTAACGCATTATTTATGCCAATAAAAGTCAAGAACGCCGACGATATAAAAAGTAAACTCGGTCAGGTTGTTTATCTTGTTGGAACTCAATGGGGAGACGAGGGAAAAGGAAAATTAGCCGATATTATTTCTGAAAAGTACGACATAATAGCAAGGGCTGCAGGCGGGGCAAATGCGGGGCACACAATTTGTATAAATCACGAGGAGGTGTCAAAAAAATACATCTTCCATCTTTTGCCATCCGGAGCATTACATGTAGGTAAGATCTGCATTATTGGGAATGGAACGGTAATACACATTCCAACACTCCTTGATGAAATGCATAGCTTAAGAGAGCATGGAATTGAAATCCGTGACAATCTTTTTATCAGTGATCGCGCTCATTTAATTTTTGACTATCATTTACAAGCTGACAGCGCGCAAGAGGATAGAAAGGGGGTAGGAAAGGTGGGTACAACCAAACGTGGAATCGGCCCTGCTTACGAAGATAAAATTGCCCGCAGGGGTATACGGGCAGGGGATTTGCTCAATTTTGGCTACTTCGTAAAAAAACTCCGGGCAAATGCTGAGCGGTATATGAAGGAGTATGGATTTGAAACAGATATTGAGAAAGAGATAAATGTTCACAAAGATGCAATCCAGATGATAGAAGGTATGATAATTAATACATCGGAGTATCTTGATAAAGCCTATAAAGAAGGAAAAACAATTGTTGCAGAAGGTGCACAGGGTACACAGCTCGATATTGATTTTGGCACATACCCTTACGTTACATCCTCTAATACAATCAGCGGAGGTGCATGCACCGGCTTAGGCATAGCGCCAAATAAAATAAATACAGTTCTTGGTATCGTTAAAGCCTATACAACCAGAGTAGGGGAGGGACCATTTCCTACAGAACTTTCAAGTTACGAAGGAGAAATGCTTCAGGAGCATGGCAGTGAATTCGGAGCCTCCACAGGCCGCCCAAGAAGATGCGGCTGGTTTGATGCAATGGTGGTAAAAGAGGCGATTATGCTTAATGGAATCACAAGTATAAACCTGACCAAGTTGGATGTACTGATTAACTTTCAAACAATCAAAATAGGAGTTGGCTATAAGCTAAACGGAGACCCAATCACCTCAATGCCTTTATCACAGGATCTTGGCAGTGTAGAAGTGCAGTACGAAGAAATGCCCGGATGGAACGAGGATATAAGCAAAGCAAAAACATTCAAAGACCTTCCAAAAAACGCTCAAAAATACGTAAAAAGATTAGAAGAAATACTCGAAGTACCAATTAACTTTATTGGTGTCGGAGTGCATAGGGACGAGATGATTTTTAGATAATTAATTCGTGTCTCGTGCGCCGTGCGCCGTGGTTCGTCCACGAGTCACGAGTCACGAGTCACCGCGCACGATCATGTATGAAATAGAAGCCAAAGTGGCTATAAGCAAACCGGATTTTAAACGTCTTCAAAAAGAGCTAGGTAAAGTGGCTAAGTTTAAAGGTAAGAGCCTGAAAAAAGATACCTATTACGACAATCCAAAAAAAGTATTTTTCAGGATCAGGAATGAAGGCAGGAAAAACTATTTAATAATTAAAGAGAAGGGGATTGAGAAAGGAGTTGAAGCAAATCTGGAAATGGAGTGGGGGATAAAAGATTTAAACAAATTTAATAAACTGCTTAAGAAAATAGGAATTAAGCCAGCCGTCCAAAAAACCAAGAAAACTGAGGCTTATCAACTTAATGGATTTAATATAGAATTAAATTACGTGGCAAAACTAGGTTACTTCCTCGAGATCGAAAAAGTCGTAAACGCAAAAACCCAAATCAAAAAAGCTAAAAAAGATTTACTCGATATTTTTAGGCAGTTTGGGTATAGTCAGAAGGATTTTGAAAAAAAATATTACCTGGAACTCCTACAAAAAATTTAATCCTTAATCTTTAATCTTAAATTAGAATTGTTTGAATTTTTACGACGCAAACCGAAGGAACAAGCAATAATCGCCCTGGATATAGGAACGGAAATCGTTAAAGCTGCACTTTTTACAATTGAGGAAAAGCAAAGTGTCAGCGGAGAAGTTATAGGCAAAAGGGCAGCGGTTCGCGGGCTTGGCAAAATCCGCCAACGTCTTGGGGACATCCAAAACGGTGTGGTAACCGACATCGCCAGTGTTGTGCATAACTGCCAGGAAGCAATTAGGATTGCAAGCCATGAAGCCGGCTTAAAACCAAATCAAATGGTGATGGGTATTGCCGGAGAATTTGTGAAAGGTGCCACATCCAATATCAGTTATAAGCGAGAAGAGCAGGACGCAAAGATAAACCTTTCCGAATTACGTAATATTGTTCACAAGTTGCAGTGGAAAGCTTTTGGTGAAGTTCGCAAACAGCTTAGCGAAGAAACCGGTTATCCGGAAATAGATGTAAAACTTATTAACACAGCAATTGTAGATGTGCGGATCGACGGATACAAAGTAACCAACCCCCTTGGGTTCCAGGGTAAAGAAGTCCAAATGTCCATCTTCAACTCCTTTGCACCACTCGTACACTTCAGCTCGCTATCAAGCATTGCGGATGAACTTGATCTGGATCTCTTAAGCATTGTCTCTGAGCCATATGCCCTTTCACGATGTATAGATTTTGAAGATGGAAACCTATCCGCAATATTTATAGATGTGGGAGGCGGAACAACTGATGTTGCAGTTGTTTCCAATGGATGTGTAATTGGCACCAAAATGTTTGCCCTTGGAGGAAGAACCTTTACAAAACGCATAGGAGTAGAACTTAATATTTCTTTTCAGGAAGCTGAAAAACTAAAACTTGCTTACACCGCAGATAAACTTGAACAAAAATCCAAGAAAATCATTTCCGATATAATATCAAATGATATAGAAATATGGCTTGAGGGAATTAATCTTTCACTTTCTGAATTCAAAAACCTGGAAGTCCTACCCTCCAAAATCCTGCTCTGCGGCGGAGGAACACATCTCCCAGAGATAAAACAGGCCTTAAACAACGAAAAATGGTATAAAAAGCTTCATTTTGCCCGAAAACCTCAAGCTACATTCATTCATCCAAATGATTTAGGTAACATAATCGACGAAACCAAGCAGATTAAAGACCAACAAGATATTACCCCAATGGCCCTTGTAAATGTTGGTATAGATCTAGCAGGGGAGGAGACTGTTATTCAAAAGGCCCTTAGGAAGGTTATTGGGATTATGAAGGTTTAAATCATTTAACATTTATCAAATTTCATTTTTCATTTATATGATTAACGGAGAAGGGGCTTATTAGATATTTAAAAGAAATCCCGCACAATGTATCTTGTACGGGTATAATATAGGTGAATTCCGCTTAAGCTAGTTATTCAGCCCCAAAACGTTAAAGAAGCAATTGCTTGTCCTTTTTCCGTAATCGTAACTCCATAAGGTTTACCATTCAAAGTTCCTAACACACAATCAAAATTGTCTCTGAGTTCATCCACAGTTACAAATCTATCAGATGCCACTGGATCCGGCTTGTCAAGAATGCCAATTTCATTACCACCATCTACAATTCTAAATACAGTATCCCTTGAATGCTGAACTATCTGAAGCCTCACATTAAGACCACGTTTCAGTTGGTCAGGGGTAATATCCTCAGTTCTTCCTACAGATTGTTTTAATAAGTCAAAAGAGTTAGGCATTGGAAGGCAATGAAAAATGAAAAATCTTAATTGAAAAATTAATTTATTTGTTCAGCTCTAATGATTAATCTTCGTAAAGCTGTACCAACTGGTGTACATGTCATTAATGTAGCAATCTTTTCATCAGTTGGTTGTTCAAGTACGCTTACATTGTCTGGTTGTACTTCGAATTTGTCGGTAACAAGATAGATGTATTGCACCTGGTTGTAATAGACGATAAATTCATCTCCAGGCTCTAATTGTCCAAGAAGTGCAAAAACGTCCTTAAATTGGCCCGGATCCCATGGATAATAAGAACTATGACCTGTTATAAATACATTTCCATATTGGCCAGGTTTTGCTGTACCAGGATAATGAACAACGCCATTTCTAAGACCTTCCTGAATCTGTTCTTCTAAATCAGACCAATTCTCCCCTTCAATATGTTCTGTAGTCATGTCAACCATTGGAACACTTTGACCAAGCTTAGGTACAATCAAGCGATCATCTGTTGGAGCTATAGGAAAATCAACCCATGCGTAACTGGTGCGAGTCTCCTTTTTATCCGGTAATACCGGTAAAAGATCTTCTGCATTTGAGTTATTCTCTGAGGCAGTTGTTAAAAACTGTTCTGCCTGAGCTTGAGCTTCTGGGTTGAATGCGCTGGTTAAGATCTGTTTATAAGCTGTAAAGTTTATGGCAAAAAATGTAACTGCAAAAATCATTCCAGTTACAACTGTAAATCTTACAAATTGCCAAAACTTATCACCTAAGGTGATTTTTTGAATCGTAACTCCCCTCTCATTTCCTGGGTAAGAAATATTCATTTAGTACTTAATTATAGCAAATTTTAGCATAAAATTCAATCTATAAGTAACTGAATTCTAACACTATTTAGTAGATTTGTCAACTATAAAACCCATTACTAATCACCAGATTTCATTTCTTGAATTCTATCTTGTAACCTCTGTACCATAGGCAATACTTCAGCTGGATCCTGAGTATTTGCCTCAAAACCATAAACTGTTACATATGCCTGATACAAGAGCTCAAACTCATTATCTTCAGGGTCTTCCATACCAGGATTCATCAGATGCATACCGGTATTTAATATAATATAAATACCATCTCCAGTATCGATAGATATATCACCATGGTTTTTGTATTCATAATCTATTCCCGCTTCATCAAGGGCCTGCATCATATTATCATCCATTGCCTGCCTATCCTGCCCTTCGCTTCCTATTTGTTGAAGCCCCCCAACCAAATCTTCACATTCCTCAGAATCAGGATCATCACAAAGAAACTCTCGATCTAATTCAGTACTTTTTACCGCCTCCCTTACCAATAAACATACTTCTGTTAAAGTATCTTCAATTCCATCGGGATCATTTGGATCAAATTCAAATCTTTCAATCCTGACGCCATGCCCACCAATATCAACCGCCATTACGGGCTTTCTTGCATCATAATAATGATCATCAAGAATTACGGGTATATGACCATAAGGCTCGTCTGAAACACATCTAAGATGAGCCGGACCTATGATAGAAGTGCATCTTATATCACCTAAGTGCTGAATACAATTACGTGTGCCAACCAATAACATATCCATATCTTGAATATCACCATTTTCTTCTCTCTCAAATGTTACTCTAGGCTGATCCCCCTCCCCATCATCAAAATCATCTGGATCTAAGGCGTCAGATCTCTTCCAGGGTTTCTTCTTTTTATCAGGTTTATTAGCAACATTATTAGTAGATGCATCCTCAGTATCATCCCCTTCTTTATCCTTATTAAGTTTATCGCCAGTTATTACAAAAGCAGCAACTGCACCTAATACCGTAAGTATTACAGGTAAAAAAATGGATCGTCGCCTATCGGGGGGATTGGAGGGAATATTTCTCATGGGTATGTTTAAAGAGAGTGTATTTTATAACAAACCACACAAAATGTCAAATTATTCCTCAATCCTAGGGAAAATAATTTCTTGTTCACCTAGCTTTTCCCAATCACTAAGCGCTCCCCAGCCATCTTCTTTTTCACGGTCAATCTGAACAGGTAATCCAATCTGCTGCCTTATTTTAGCGCTGGACTGTGGTATAAACGGACTAATTAAGATACTGATATGACGTAATATTTCGAGTAGATTACAAAGCACTGCCCTCCCCCTCTCCGGATCCTCTTTTAAGAGTGCCCATGGTTTTTTATCTTCCATCATTTTATTTGCAAAATCAATTAACCTCCAAACATGGAAAACGGCTTCATGTAGGTTATATTCGTTCATATCAGCAATATATCTCTTCCAGGTTTCATCAACCTTTTGCTTGTATAGATCCGAATGTTTATCGAAATCAAAATCAACGATTTCATTGCGCGATATCAAAGTGTGAATACGATTTACAAGATTGCCTAAATTATTGGCCAAATCACTGTTATATCGCTCTATAAATAGCTTATCGTTAAAATCACCATCTCTTCCCACCGGAATCTCACGCAAGAGGTAATAGCGCAGCATATCAGTACTGTATTTTTCCACAGTTGTTACAGGATCAACCACATTACCCAAAGTTTTGCTCATTTTTGTGCCATTATGGGTAACAAAACCATGTATAAAAATGGCTTTAGGAAGCTCTATTTCAGCAGAAAACAACATTCCAATCCAAATACCTGCATGAAAACGAACAATATCTTTACCGATTACATGCAGATCAGCAGGCCAGTATTTTTTATACATATCCCCTTCTTCGGCATAATCAACGCCAGATAGGTAATTTGTAAGTGCATCACACCATACATACATAACTTGAGTATCATCATCCGGCACGGGAACACCCCATGGTAAAACGTCTTTCGGGCGGGAAAAACTAACATCCGTTAACCCCTCTTTAGCGATATTTAAGAACTCAGTTTTTCTAATTTCTGGAACAAGCCTAAGTTTATTAGTCTCGATAAGTTCAACGATTTTATCACTATATTTTGATAGGCGAAAAAAATAATTCTCTTCTTTTAGTAGAACCGGTTCCTTTTTATGCGCAGGGCATTTCCCATCAACTAAATCACTTTCCTTCATAAAGGTCTCGCAACCTTCACAATACAAACCTTCATATTCCTTTTTGTATATATCCTCTTTTTCTACAAGTTTTTTCCATAACTTTTGACATGTCGGCCAATGACGTTTTTTATCAGTAGTTTGAATGAAATCATCATAAGAAATACCCAAGACTTCTTTTAATCCTTTGTAAATTGCAGCATTTTTATCTACAAGCTCCTGAGTATCAATACCCTCTTTCTGAGCTGTGTTATACATTTTTACTCCATGTTCATCCGTACCAGTTAAAAAGTGGACATCATGCCCCATTAAACGCTTATAACGAGCAATTGCATCAGCCTCAATAAACTCCATAGCATGACCAAGATGAGGTGGTGCATTTACGTAAGCAATTGCAGTTGTGATGTAGAATTTATCTTTTGAAGGCATGGTTAAATGACATTATGATGAGATAACTATATACTAAAATTTCCAAATCCCAAATTCCAAATACCAAACAAATTACAAATTCAAATATGCAATGTACAAATATTTGAACATTAGGAATTGATTATTGAGTATTGTTTGGAATTTGGCCCGTTCTCCGTAGTAGATGCAATGCTTGCACGATACTACATGAGAACATAGGTGGCACTTGAGCCACTACGAAGGATGAATGCTTGGAAATTGGAGTTTAGCTACGTAGTAGCTCGGAATATAATATCAATAATATTCGTTACAACCGCATAAGCCAGAATAATGACAAATAAACCAATGATAGCAAATTTAGCAATCTTTATAGCACGCTCTTTTCGCTCCTGATTTCCTAAAGAAGCAATCAGTACAATAGCGGACACAATCAGCATTACAACAGCGACACCGCCAGCGGTATAAAGGATTAAATCAATTGCGAAATTGATAATTTCATTTATTTTCCCTTCAGCAGAGGTGCTTGTAGTTCCAATCGGCAAATTCTCAGGCCGATAAACCTCTTCTTGGAAAGTATCAATAGTTATCCCAAAAGTATCTGGTATTAGGAGTAATGTGCCTAAGATTGTAAAAAATACTTTTTTCATTAAATAAATCTGAAGAAATCAATATCAGTCACTGCCTTAACAATCGCAAAAGCAAATAGAACAAAGGCAAAGCCTATCAGGGAGTAATAAATCATATTTTTGGCCTTGGTAACACGTTCTTCGTTATCAAAAGAAATTACCAAATAAATTCCTGAAGTTATAAAAGCAATTAGTATTGCAATAGATGCAAACTGAAATAAAAGCCTGACTACTTGAGGCACAAAAGCCTCTAAAATATCACCCTCTGGAACATCGCCAGGACGCGTAGGGGCAATAAGAACACGGTTAACTGCATACATAGCATCCAAAGCCTTTTCTTCGGCACCTGAAAACGTATCATCCGCCACTACCTGAGGAAGTGTGCCGCCAATATATGAAACAACATCCAAATGACTATCGGGATCATAACCTTTAAAATCTTGCACCTTGCTATAGGCAGTATTTAGCTCATTAAGCGCATCCTGTTTTTTTGGGTCATTAAAATTAATAGCATTCACCCGCTCCTCCAGGGCATCATAGGTATCATCAATTTCAGCCTGACTGCCTTCCATCATTTGAATGGTATTATCTACTTCAGTTTCAGCATAATCCTGTGCATCACCAGAATCCCACCCTAACTCTTGTAGGTGAGATTTCATTCTGCTGATTGCTCCATCGCGGTCAAACGCAAAAACCTGCATATATGGAATTATTACAAGTGATACCAAAATAACTGCAGACAGCATTCTTTTTAGCCAATGATTTATTTGTTTTATTGTCATGACTTAGCTTAAACGCACACTAGTAATAATTTGAACAATTCCATAAGCGGTTATAGCAAGGATTAAACCAACAAGAGCGTAAGTAATAGTCTTTCTGGCCGTATCTTGCTTTTCCGTTTCTCCAAATGCCGTCATAAACTGATAACCAGCCCAGATAAGCACAATCACGGATAAGGCAATTGCAGCTTTAAGTGCATAATCTATAACGAAAGGAAGCATCTTACTAAAAATAAAACTCGATTTTATATCCTCAGCATGAAGTCCTCCGCCGGGAAGTGCGCTCCCTCCAATAGGCTCAGAAATCAAAGTGTCATCATCAGCCCTTGCGCCACAGAACCATAGTAAAGCCATGGCCAACAATGCGAGAATACGATAATACGACGACATAATCTGTCGCTTTGTTGTTTTGCTGTTTCGTTGTTTCGTTATATCGTTAAAAGGCAAAAAATGTAGGATTAATAGTATATAAAATCAAAGATGCAAGAAACCAGAGAACCATTCCTATCATAGCCTTAACAATCATATCCCGACCCTTACGGAACTGTTCCTGATTACCGGCAGATGTTGTCATCATAATACCTCCGACAATGCAGATTAAAACAACAAATCCCACGATAATCCCGGACATAAAGTTATAAATTACACCCAGATAATTATACAAAAGCCCAAAAGGCCCCTGATATTCCTTGCCGGGTTCATAAACAAGAATCGCCTGAAGAGGCCCTCTTTCATTTGCACCGACAATCGCTTCCCCATGCCAAAGGGAATAGGTACAAACATCCGTAGTAATATCACAGGTAACTTTATACAAATCATAACCCGGCTCACCGCCGATCGGCTCTTCTAAAAACAGGCAGTTGAGAGGGGTATTATTATATTTCTTTGTTCCGACTGTTTCTTCTTGTGTACCACATTCATTTGGTGAATCAGCACAAGGCGGATAGGCACCATATACCAAATCATCATCCTGACCTGATTTATCGCAAACACCTCCAAAATCCATTCCAGTTGTCGTGTCTTCTGCAAAAGCTGGCATTTGCCACGCCATCAAGCTAAGCCCCACAAATGCTATTAAGAAAAACTTCGATATTTTCTTCAACCAATTAACCATAAATACTTTTAATTAAAATCTGCACTGCTGTAACTATGATATAAGCCCCCAGTGTTATAGCCAGGCCGATAAGGGAATACTTAACATAACTCGTCCCTTTTTGATATAAATTTTCGTTGCCGGCTGAAATAAGAATCATAAAACCACCAATACTCATAACAAGAACAGCGAGCCCGCCAATTACACCTGCCATCACTCCGATAACACGTTCAAAAATATAATTAATCCCCTTCCTGATCCAGTTCTGCCTGCTCCCGCCTTCGATGTCCTCATGTATAATTACATCTAATGGAAACATAAATCCGCCTGAACTAAGATCTTCATCCTGAGCATGAGCTACAGTTGGAAGCATCTCATATTTTTGGGTAAGTGCAACCGTTCCAAAAAGAAAGGAGAAAATGAGAACTGTGATTAGTAATGTTTTTTTGAGCATGTTTTTAACTTCGTTGTAGACCAGCTTCGCGTTGACCTACTTCGTGTGGACCTGCCTTTGGCGTAGACCTATTTCATGTGGATTCCACGCATCAGCAGGTCTACAACCGTAGGTTAGGTCAACGGGCGATAGCCCTGGTCCACGCGTTAGCAGATATTATCTATATATTATAGCAAAAAAAGCCCTTAAAAACAAGGATAATAAACCAAATTACTAATAAAAAATTAATCCAAAGCCCAAGCTGAATCTTTCTTCTTTGGCGCTTTTAATTGAACTTTGATATTAGAACCTTCTTCTTCAAAGTCTTTTGGCTTATCAATAGCCGGAATATCGGCATTTACAGCACTCTGCCCATCAGTAATCCGGATCACATCTTTATCAATCTTTCCATATTCCTTACCAGCATTGTTGTACGCATTAACAGTTGTTGAAAGATGATTGCCTACTTTATTCATATGATCTTGATATGCATTTAAATGACGGCCTAAATCCCCTACTCTCTTTTGAATTTCGACTGCCTGCTTTTCGATGGTAAGCGCCTTTAACGCCTGCATTACGGTTTGAAGATATGCATAGAATGTCATTGGTGAAACCATTATCACATGCTTTTTAAATGCATATTCAACCAAGTCATGCGAATTCACATCTAAAGCACCAATTTTTTGATTTAAAAGATTGTAAAACACACCGTCAGCAGGGATAAACATAAAAGCGAATTCAGTAGTCCCCTCCTCTGGCCTTACATATTTACTCGTTTCATCAATCCTCTTTTTTAAATCAGATTTAAATTCTTTTTCAATTCGTACTCTCTCAGTATCATCCTTTGTTTCCATCATTGCATTGTAGTTTTCAAGGGAAAATTTGGCATCAATTGGAATAACGTTATCTCTGACAAAAATAACGGCATCAACGACTTCACCATTTTTAAACGAATACTGCATTTTAAAATGATCCGGTGGTAATTGCTGAGAAAGTAGATTCTCTAAAAAGAATTCACCCAAAATCCCACGTTGTTTTGGATTTTTAAGGATGTTCTCAAGACTTTTCATCTGCTCAGCAAAACCAACAACCTGCTTATTTGTCTCATCAAGTTTGGTCAATTTTTCAGTTACACCTTTTACATTATCCGTAACCTCTTTAATGATTTTCTGGCTTGATGCAAATTGTTTTTGAAGCGACTCAGATAATATCTGCTGGGACTTATTCATCTGCTCATTAATGGTTTTATCCTGACTCTTCAGCCCCTCCTGTATCTTAAATAAATGCTCCTGAAGCATTTTCATAGATTGGTCGTCTTTTGGGGCTTGTAAACGCTCAAATATTTTGTAACCAAGAACCAGAATCGCCGCAATTCCAATTAAAATAGCAATAGATAAAATGTCCATATTTTTTGTGTTAACGTAGATGTAATGTTATCGGATTTTTGTGGGAAAGTAAATTAATAAAAACAACAAAAAAACCCGAAGGCGAGGATTATAATCCTCGCCTTCGGAATGATAATTACAACTCCGCCTTATCACAAATCTTCCGATACGGGCAAAACCCACAAATAAATTTAGAAGGAGTAGGTTCAAAATTGGATGCATTGATTCTATCTGCAGTATCAATGATCTTCTCCTTCATTTTTTCAAGCTTCCCACTATCCGGCTCTGTACTCACTCGTAAATCCTCATCTAAAAAATAGAGGGTTAATTTGCTTGCAGGCTGGGCGAAACATTCATTTGCCGCCATGGCATAAATCATAAGCTGTTGATCGCCATCCACCTGCTTTTGAGTTTTGGATTTACCGGATTTATAATCGATAACTTCCAGAGTTCCGTCTTCCAGTTTGTCGGCGCGGTCAATACGACCAGAGATAGTATATTTTCCGACTTTGAGTTTGAATCCTTTTTCCAGGAACTCAATCTTACTAACCTCATCTTTAAAATGTGTATGGAATTTTTCCAAGATATCCTTTCCTCTTTTTTTAAGACTGTCGTGATGCTCTTTCGATTCAAATCCATAAGGAATCCACTTATCTTCGTAAATATCAAGGAGCCGCTTAACTGATAAATCCTCCTCATAATTCTCAAACAGGCTAGCTTGTTTGGATTGCGTTACGAGCTTGTAGAATTGATTGAGGGTATTATGGAGACTGGAGCCAAAGCTGGCCGCTCCGCTCATTTCCTGAGGAATTTTAAGTATATTAGCGTATTCATATTGGCGCGGGCATTTTTCAAAGCTAGCAAGTGCGGAATGAGAGAATTGGGTTATCTCGGGACGATTATCTTGGCGAAGATTATGATCATCACCTTCGATAACAAATGATTCCGGCTTCAAAAACTTTTCTACACCTTCCACCGTCTTTTCAACCTGCACCACCTTTATATCATCAATTATCTCATCGATAAAACGTGATCTCTTTTTAGCTCGTGGATTTACGGCATTGCTGGAACTGTAAAAATCTGAATGCATCAAATGAAATTTTTCTTTTGCTCTGGTACAAGCCACATAAAAGAGACGCCTTTCTTCCTCAATGTGAAAATCACCTTCCGTTAATATTTCGGAAACCAAATCATCTGGAACGGGTATGACGTCTTTACGGTTCATTGTAGGGAATCTGAGATTCACCATGCTCGTAATGAAAACTGTATGGAATTCTAGGCCTTTGGCACCATGTATTGTTGTTATTTGGACACCGTCAACGCCTTCTACATCAAATTTAGCAGATGGATTCTCCCCTGCCTCTTCCGCTAGATCCAGATACTTAATAAAGTCGATTGTGGTAATTTCATCATTAGTTCTTTCAAATTCATTAATCTTCCCAAAAAAGGTAGCGATATTGGTGATCTTTTCCTCGGCCTCAATTGTCCCCTTTTTAAGAAGCAGCTCGTATAACTCAGTCAGTTTCGTGAATTCAAATAACGTTTCTCCAACTGTATGGGCTTTGGAAAAATCAATAATCTGCACTAAAATATTAGTCAATTTACTGCATTCCGCAGATTTTTTAACCTGATTCCAAATTGTCTGATTTAGCTTTTTTGAAGCTGCAATTAGCTCTGCAATAGTTTCCATTTTTATATCAAAAATTTCCATCCTAAGTACCCGGAAAAAGCTGATATCATCGGTTGGGTTAGCTGTGACTCTAAGTAAAGCAATCAAGTCTTTTACCTCATCCTTATTATAAAGTCCCCTTTCTGACAAAAACTGATAAGGAATATTCTCCTTTTTAAATGCATCGATAAATGGCTTAGCGTAGTTATTTGCACGGCATAGAATAGCAATTTCAGAAAGTGATACATCGGATTTTTTGATTTCATCGATCACATATTCCACTTCCTGATCCACAGTGGACGAATGTACTAAATGGATAGAATCATCTTCGCCAGGTCTTTGTGCATGTATCTTTTTATTTACCTTGGATTTCACTTCCAGTCTATCTGGATTATTGTGTTGAATGGAGGTGTATGCAAAATCCAGAATCTTTTGATTACTGCGGTAATTTTCGACCAAAATAACCTTCTTTAAGTCAGGATATTTCTCTTCGAATTGGAGAATATTAGAAATAGCCGCACCACGAAACTTGTAAATAGATTGATCATCATCCCCCACCACCATAATATTCTTATATTTCCCCACCAATTTATCCACAATATGGTTTTGAGCGATATTCGTATCCTGATATTCATCCACCAATACATAGCGATATCGTTCTTGTAAATGAGCCAGAATATTAGGACGCTTATCCAATAATTCAATAACCTTAAATTGGAGATCGGAAAAATCCAAATAAGAATTTTCCATCAATAATTCCTGATACTTTTTATATGCATTAGCAAGTTCAACAAACCTATCTGCATCTACAATCTCCTCCCTTGCCTTTGCCTTTTCCCTTGCCTTATTGGCATAACCTAAATAATCATCAGGAGATTTGACCTCTTCCTTAAGGCGTCCAAAGTGGCCAATTAAGGCGTCTATAAAAGATGTTGGATTACCGTGTGGGCGGTAATAATCCAAGTCAAAATCATAAAGATGCTCTTTAATAAATTTCCATTGATTAACCCCCTCCAAAATCTTAAAACCAGGGCTAATTCCAATATCAATTCCAAACTGGCGAAGAAGCTTTTCACAAAAAGAATGAAACGTGCTTATTTGAATTGATTCATACCCAATAGGCATAAGAGTATCCAATCTCTCCTCCATTTCACCAGCTGCTTTATCGGTAAAAGTAAGAGCTAGAATCTGATCATTCCTGCACCATTGCTGGTCCAAAATGTAAGCGATACGTTCGGTTATTACTCTGGTTTTACCCGTACCAGCACCGGCAATAACCAAGATTGGACCATCCTTATGCTGTACTGCCTCTTGTTGTTGTTTTTTTAATTCTGACATTGCCATATAAAGATACAATAGGAACGAAACTTTGAAAACTTGAAAATACCTTGCTGGCTCCATGGCTCTGCCTGGAGTCAGAATTGTCTGATTATCAGTCTTGCCTGACTCCACGTTCAACGATGGAGCCAGCAAGTGTGGTATTTTTTAATTTTCAGAATACTATTTGTCCTCTTTTTTGGTCTTTTTTGTAGTCTTCTTAGCAGGTGCTTTCTTTGCAGCAGCTTTCTTCTTAGCTGGCTTTTTCTCAGCCTTTTCTTCAGCCTGCTCCTCAACTGGCTCTTCAGCACTTTCGGCAGGCTCAACATCTTCGATTGGTTCTTCTGCTTTCTCATCTTTTTTCTTAGCTTCTTTCTTAGGTTTTTCTTCTACTTCCTCTTTAGCCTGCTCCTTCGGCAGCTTCTCATCCTTAGTCTTTTTGTCTAAAGATTTAACGGCTTTTACACTCAAACCAATACGATGCTCATCGCGATCTATATTGATAACTTGAGCTTCAACTTCTTCACCAACAGAAAGGAAATCAGAAGGATCCTCAACCTTTTTATTGGAAATTTCAGAAAGGTGAATCAACCCATTAATATCATCTTCAAGTTGTACAAATGCACCGAATTGAGAAAAGCGATTTATGGTGCCCTTTACCTTAGAACCAATTGGATATTTTGCCTCGATTGCAGCCCAAGGATCAGGAATAAGGCGTTTCATACTAAGCGATAATTTCTCGCCTTCTATACCAATAATCTCAACTTCTACCTTGTCCCCAACTTTAGCATATTGATGAGGATTGCTAACATGACCCCATGCAATTTCAGAAATATGAACAAGACCTTCAAGTCCATCAAAGGTAACAAAGATACCGAATTTAACAACACCACTTACGGCACCACTCACTTTACTACCAACCTTAATTTCACCAAGAGATTTCTTAGCTGAAGTTTGAGCTGCAGCTTTCTCGGATAAGATCATCTTTCCTGTATCTCGGTCCAAATTAATGATTTTTACATCCAATTTCATTCCGACCAGCTTTTGCAATCTTGTTAAAATTTGGCTTGTATTAGCATCTTCCACGCGTGGATAGTGAATAGGTGCAAGTTGTGAAACCGGAATAAATCCTTTAATGCCATCCACATCAATAAGTAATCCACCTTTATTAGCTTCACTAACAGTAATCTGAATAACATCACCGTCTTTATTAGCCTTTTCAAATTTATCCCAAGTAGTGGCTTGAGAAGCTTTTTTAAGTGAAAGTACAACCATTCCATCATCATTTTCCTCCTCAATTACAACGGTTTTAACTTTATCACCTTCTCTTAAGTCACTAATAGTACCAAAGCTATCATGTGTCTCACGACCAGATGCCATACCAACAGCAACACCATTAAGATCAACAACAAGCTTATTTTTGGAAATACTTACAACAGTACCCTCAATAACACTACCTAGCTTTGGCTTTTCAAACCCTTCACCTTGCCCAAGCAGATCCTCCATAGTGAGTTTTTCATCAACAATTTTATACATATGAAAAAAATTAGCAGATAAGTTAGTTTTAATATTGCAACGAGACTTTTTCCTCTGCCAGAGGCAAAAACCCGATTGCGGAAACAGTTTAGTCTTTTTACCTACTTAGGTCAAGTTTTTTTATGCAGCTGCAGAATCAGGAATCCTGAGTTCAGTACATTCATTTAACATTGCAAGAACACCGGACTTTCGTGATTCTTCCATTTCATTATCACCAACAAACCACATATTACTCCCTAGAATTATATTAACACCACCAATTACCTGCTTTACAAAAACAGTTCCCCCTTCAGGATGTGAATACATTGTCGTATCAGGGGATAAATTATATCTCGTCTTCAGTATTACCGCTAAATCATGTGGCAATTCTCTTACTCTTGGGCCTGTATCAGCACCGTTAGTCAACTCAGCGTTCATAATTGTTTTAAGTTAAAAAATGGGGATAACTATACCATTTTAATAAACAATTTCAAGTTTTTATTTTATCTCACCATCCTTCACCTCATAAACCTGCTTCTCCACTTTAAGTCCATCCAAAAACTCCTTATGAGTTGTGGTAATAAACGTTTGAGTGCCAAGAATCGCTTTAAATAGGTATTTTTGACGCACCTCATCAAGCTCGGAAAACACATCATCTAAAAGTAGTACCGGGCGCTCACCGGTTTTATCTTCAATTAACTTAATTTCCGCAAATTTAAGGGCTAATACCAAGCTTCTCCACTCCCCTCTTGAGGCAAAATAAACCATATCATGCCCATTTATCAAAAATTGTAGATCATCGCGATGTGGGCCGAGCTGGGTTGATCCGCCTGCTATATCCCGATCGATATTTTCGGTTATTTTTAAAAGCAAATCCTGTTCATCTTCTATATCACCTATATTTGATTGATAATGAATTTCCAAAACATCTTCAGTCTGAGAAATAGATTTGTAGAGATCCTTTAATAAGGTCTGCAACTGAACTATAAGATCAGCTCTTTTCTGGGTTATATAAAGGCCAAAATCAACTATTTGATTATCCCAAAAATCAAGCTCATCCTTATTGGCCGTCTTTTCCCTAATTTTTTTAAGCAATGCATTACGATTTTTAATAGCTTCCTGGTATCGCATCAGTTTATCCAGATACTCATGATTTAATTGAGAAAGAAGCACATCCAGATAACGGCGTCGAAGTCTTGGTGCAAAAGCCATTTCACTTAAATCATCCGGTGAAAAGAAAACGGCTTTTAAAACACCTATAAAATCAGAAGCGCTTTTCTTAACACCATTAATTTTTAGAACTTTTTGCGCTGGCTCTCTGATTACAATAACCTCCACTATTTTGGCATCTTCCCTATCTACAGAGCATTCCAAAGCACAAAAATCCTCTTCAAACCCAATAAGATCCATATTTGTCCGAGTCCGAAACGACTTAGAAAGAGCACACAAATAAATAGCCTCAAGTAAATTTGTTTTTCCATGTCCATTCGCACCAACAAAAGCAAAAACAGACTTTTCTTTGTCGATTTTTAGCTCCAGTGGCTGCAGGTTCCTAAACCCTTTGATTTTTATATGGCTGATTTTCATTTTTCTATTGTGGCGCTGTGGTTGCGCTATTGTGGCACTGCTGTGGTTGAAATGATATCCACAATTGCGCCACTATTGCTCCACGCGAAGCGGCGCCACTATTGATTTTTAAGGCAATCTTTGCTATAATTATAAGATTCTTTTAATGAAATTAAAAACTAAAAATTAAAAAGGATGTTTGGACCTGGAAAAGTAAAATTCGAAATTCGGCCAATATATAAAAAGCGAGAATACAACAAAAAGAAAAATAAAAAATCTAACCTTGTTCGCGGGTTTAAATATGCAGGCATTGGAATTGCTACAGTTCTTTTAATGATCCTTGTATATTTTCATCAGCAAACAGGGATTTGGTTTAAGGCTAGCATCTTAGAGGCACCACAACCTTTCAATGGTACTGTTCTTCCTGTAAGTAAGGTGCCGGATTGGACTCATTGGACTGGGGATCATTACACAACGCATTACTCTGAGATCAGCGCATCTAATTTAGTAGACTTGCCAAATTATGATTTAACGAAAATGCAATTCCCGGACAGTCAATTAGTTTGGGGGAATTCATCACATGACATTATACGAAATACAAAAATAACCTACCCTGTAGTTTATTTGGGTAATTACGAATTAGATCATCAGGAAAATGCAGGTAGTCATTTGGCAGTCGACATTAAAATGCCTGTAGGCACACCTATCCATGCAATCGCAAATGGAAGAGTTGAAAAGGTATCTATGGAAGAAGACAGCTTCGGCCATCACATTGTAATTGTACATCCAAATGTACCGGATCCAAACGGCGGAACAACAACTCTTTATTCCTGTTATGTGCACATGGATGAGATTCATGTAGTTGAAGGTGAAACCGTGCTTAAAGGTGAACAGATAGGAACCAGTGGTAACACAGGAAACTCAACAACACCACACTTGCATTTTCAAATTGACCGCATGTCAGCCCCATGGCATCCATATTGGCCTTTTTCCTGGAGTGAATCGCAGGCAGCAGGCCTAAGTTTTTTTGAAGCCGTGAATGCCGGTTTGGGATTAGGCAATGCGCAAAACAATACAATTAACCCTATGAATTATGTCACAAGCAACCTTGGCATTTACAGTATGGCCAGCAACAATACTGGCGGGATCGACAATCCTGCAGGTAACAGTGATAACAACACTGATAATGAAAATCAAGAAACATCTGATGATCAGGAAAACACGGAAACAAACTCGGGAGACCCTGAGATAGAAGTAATAGATGTAAATGATAGTAGTAACGATCAAATCGATACTTCTCTGTTCACATTTAGCCTAACTGGCGAATCTGCAAGCCTGATTAACAATGGCGTAACCATTACAGCTGTTGATAACTCAAATCAAATCAGTCAGTTATCTGATAACGATGAAATCAGAGTTGAACTTGATGGCGTTGGAAACCTGACTAAGAAAGTATTCAAAAAATCAGACTTTAATAATAATACGATTCAAATCATAATTAAAAGCTCTGAAGTTGGTATAGCCAATGTAACCGTAGGCAAAAGCAGCCATCAGATAAATTTTATTGATCAGATCCCTCAAATTTCAGGATTCAGAATTGATCACGATGGTCATTTTCAAAAGAACACAGTTGAAGTCATAAAGGTAGTTGCAGTTGATACAAATGGAAGCATAGTTCCGGCAGTTAGTTTTACCGGCACAGTTTCCCTTACATTCAAAGAAGGTAGCGGGACATTAACCCCGGATAGACTCTCAGTTAATAATTTTGTAAATGGACAGGCAACTGTTCGGGTTACCGCTCCAAATGAAAATGACATAATTATCCGTGCGCAAAACGGAGCACTTGTGGGTGAAAGTTCAAGCATCTCAGCCGAAGATGCAGTTGTATTCAGTGACGTAAGTAAAAGCCACCCAAATTACGAAGCAGTTAGATATCTTTATGAAAATGGCGTAATCAGCGGTTACGGTGACGGCACTTTTAAACCGGAAAATACAGTCAATCGCGTTGAGGCACTTAAAATGCTGATGCTCGCATTTAATGTAGGCGTCGGGCCAAATGGAGAACTGAAATTTTCTGATACTGATAACTCCGCCTGGTATGCAACAACACTTGCAACAGCAGTGGCAAAAGAAATAGTTAGGGGTTATGACGACGGCACATTTAAGCCAGCCAATACTGTTAATAAGGCCGAGTATTTAAAGATGATATTTGAGACAAATAATATTGAATTAACTGATTCAATTGCCGCTAACCCATACGCAGATGTACCAAAAGATGCATGGTATGCACCATATGCATATTTAACCAATAAAAAGAATTTATTAGACGTTACAAATAATATCCTCGATCCTGCAAACGGAATGACCCGAGGAGACGTTGCAGAAACCATATATCGTCTTAAATATGTTTTGGATAATAGTTTAGTTACTTATTCTAAATAACGATACAACGACATAACGACACGACGATATGACATTTGTTGTTTCGTTATTTCGTCACTTCGTTATTTCGTTAATACAGGAAAGTAAATATTGTACTCAATTTTTTGTTGTGCTAAAATATCAGTCAGAAATATAACAAAAATAAACATGCTTAGAAAACTATTTAAGCGCAAATCGCGCAAAACTTCACTGATTCTTTGGTTTAAAGAATTGGGTATTAAAGATGTCCCTTTGGTTGGCGGTAAAAATGCCTCACTTGGGGAGATGTACCAAAAGCTAACCAAAAAGAAGGTTAAGATTCCTAACGGCTTCGCTGTTACCGCTTATGCTTATCATTATTTTACCGAGCAGGCGGGAATAAAAGATGACATTAAAAAAATCCTTAAGGGGGTAAATGCACACGACATTGAAGACCTTCAGTATCGTGGTCATAAGGTACGCCAAACCATTTTGAATGCCGAGATGCCCGAAGATCTTAATCAGGCAATTATCAAAGCATATCGCAAGATGGAAAAAATGTATGGTAAACATTGTGATACAGCAGTTCGATCTTCTGCAACCGCAGAGGATCTGCCGGATGCATCCTTTGCAGGTCAGCAGGAGACATTCTTAAACATCCGTGGAGATTATGCGCTTCTGGAAGCTTGTAAAAAATGTTTCGCATCTCTTTTTACTGACCGCGCAATCGCCTATCGCGAGGAAAAAGGTTACGATCACTTTTTAATAGGTCTTTCAATCGCTGTGCAAAAAATGGTCCGTTCAGATGTTGGTGCCAGCGGTGTGATGTTTAGCATTGATACCGAAAGTGGATTTAAAGATGCGGTGTTAATCAATTCTGCTTACGGCCTTGGCGAAAATGTAGTGCAGGGCGCGGTAAATCCGGATGAATATTACGTATTCAAACCAACATTAAGAAAAGGCTTTGAGCCAATCCTCACCAAAAGACTGGGGGAGAAAAAAATCAAAATGATTTACTCGGAAGGAGGGGCTAAATCCCCTACTAAAAATATTCCGGTAGACAAAGCAATGCGCAGAAGATTCTGTATAGACGATAAAGATGTTTTAAAACTTGCGGACTGGGCTTGTATAATTGAAGATCATTACAGTAAAGAAGCCGGTTACTTTAAACCAATGGATATGGAATGGGCAAAAGACGGAATAAATGGTGAACTTTATATAGTTCAGGCCCGTCCGGAAACAGTTCAATCTCAAAAAGACTTCTCTATTTTAGAGGATTATAAATTACTTCAAAAAGGTAAATTACTCACTTCTGGTGCACCTGTAGGAGCTAAAATGGCAAGTGGTAAAGCGAGTGTAATTATGGAAGCGGATCAAATAGTAGATTTTAAAAAGGGTGACATTCTGGTTACTGATATGACCGATCCGGATTGGGTTCCTATTATGAAAATAGCCTCTGCAATTGTTACCAACCGGGGCGGTAGAACTTGTCATGCAGCAATTATTTCCCGCGAACTTGGCATACCTTGTATTGTTGGAACAAACGATGCCACTGAAGTTATTAAGGATGGTAAAAAAATCACCGTTGCCTGCGAGGGTGAATCCGGAAATGTTTATGAAGGAGCCCTTAAATTCAGAGTAAAAAAGACCTCACTCAAGAATCTCAAGAAGCCAAAAACAAAGATTATGATGAATCTGGGTAATCCGGATATTGCTTTTGAATCTTCGTTTATTCCAAATGATGGCGTTGGTCTTGCCCGCCTTGAATTTATCATCAACTCTTACATCAAAATTCACCCTCTGGCCTTGCTTAATTACAAAAGACTCACTGACAAAGATGTAATTAGACAAATTGATGAATTAACGGAAGGTTATGATAATAAGGCTGAATTCTTTGTGGATAAACTTGCAATGGGTGTGGCAACAATTGCCGCTGCATTCTATCCAAAAGATGTAATCGTTCGCCTGAGTGACTTTAAATCCAACGAATATGCAAACTTAATTGGAGGAACCGAATACGAACCGGAAGAAGACAATCCAATGCTTGGTTGGCGTGGTGCAAGCCGTTATTACGATCCAAAATACCGCGAAGCTTTTGGCTTGGAATGTAAAGCGATGAAAAAAGTTCGTAATATAATGGGGCTTAATAACTTAAAGCTTATGGTCCCTTTCTGCCGCACTGTAGAGGAAGGTGAAAAAGTTATTGCGGAAATGAGAAAGCACGGCCTCATCCAGGGTAAAAATGGATTGGAGCTTTATGTGATGTGTGAAATACCTAGCAATGTAATTCTCGGTGAAGAGTTCTGTAAAATCTTCGATGGTTTCTCAATCGGATCAAATGACCTAACCCAATTAACACTTGGTGTAGATCGTGATTCTGAACTCGTTCGCCACGTATTTGATGAAAGAAATGAAGCCGTTAAAACTTTAATCAGGCAGATAATTAAGATTGGTAAAAGTAAACACCGAAAGGTTGGCATCTGTGGCCAGGCACCAAGTGATTATCCGGAGTTTGCAGAATTCCTGGCAAAAGAAGGAATCGACAGCATGTCGCTCAATCCAGATACAGTTATTAAGACAATGGTGAATTTAACGAAACCGAAGAAATAAACATTTCGCATTTTGCATTTCTGATTTTGCATTTATCAAAAAGCGATCAGGCGTTAGCCGATCGCTTTTTATATTTATAATAGGAAATCTAAAATCAAAAATCACTAATCAATATTCTTAAATCTTTAGAAGAGGCTCCACGAAGCAACACTACCAGCAATCAATAACGCAATCATATTAATCACCTTTATAAGAGCATTGAGGGCAGGACCAGCGGTGTCTTTATAGGGATCACCAACTGTATCCCCTACTATGGCAGCCTTGTGTGCATCAGAGCCTTTTCCGCCATGATGACCATCTTCAATGTATTTCTTTGCATTATCCCAGGTAGCACCACCATTCGCCATAGAAATAGCCATAAGGAGACCTGAAACAATTACACCAATAAGTAAGCCTCCAAGTGCTTTTGGTCCAAGGATAAATCCAACAGCAAGTGGTGAGAGAACAGCAATTAAAGCAGGTGCAATCATTTCTATAAGTGCTGCCTTTGTAACAATATCCACACAACGTTTATAATCCGGCTTTCCTGTTCCTTCCATAATTCCTTTAATCTCTTTAAATTGACGGCGTACTTCGGTTACAACGCTATGGGCAGTTTTACCTACAGCTTTCATTGTTACAGAAGAGAAAGCATAAGGAATAAGTCCTCCTAAAAAGAGTCCAACGAGAACTTGGTAATCAGTAATATCAAAAATTAAACGTTTACCAGCGGTAAGCAAAGCACCGTTATAATCCTGGAAAAGTACAAGTGCAGCAAGAGCGGCGCTACCAATTGCATACCCCTTAGTAACAGCTTTTGTAGTGTTACCTACAGCATCAAGTGAATCGGTAATCTTACGAACCTTTTCAGGAAGATTTGCCATCTCAGCAATACCACCAGCATTATCGGTAATAGGGCCATAAGAATCCATTGCAATCACAATACCGGTAGTACTGAGCATGGATACAGCGGCAATCGCAATACCATATAAACCTGCAAGGTTGTAAGAAGCGATAATTGCAATAACAATCACAATCACAATAGCAATTGTGCTTTCAAGACCAGCAGCAAGTCCTATAATTATATTGGTACCTGCACCGGTTTCAGAAGCTTTAGCAACATCGCGAACAGGCTTATATTTTGTTGCTGTGTAATATTCGGTAATAATAATAATCAAAACAGTAAGAACAGCACCTACAACAGTTGTCCAAAAGAAAGCCATACCCTGACTAGCGTTTGGAAGCATAAAGCGGCTAACTAAGAAAAATCCAATTAAAGAAAGAACTTGAGCAACGGCCATCCCTTTATAAAGAGCTGCCATAATTTTTGTTTTGGATTTCGTTTTAACAAAGTTTATTGCAACCATAGAGGCGATTACAGCAACGCCACCTAAAACTAGAGGATAGATAACGTATTCTGTGGAAAACCCTTCAGCAACTGCCAAAATCATCGCTGCAATTAAAGTTACAGCATATGTTTCAAATAGATCTGCACCCATACCAGCACAATCCCCTACATTATCTCCAACATTATCAGCAATAGTTGCAGGGTTGCGTGGATCATCCTCCGGGATACCAGCTTCAATCTTACCGACAAGATCAGCACCAACATCAGCTGCTTTGGTAAAAATTCCTCCTCCTACACGAGCGAATAGAGAAATTAACGATGCCCCAAAACCAAATCCAATAAGCAAGTGTGGTATTTCTTCTAAATGAACACCCATAAATTTAAAGATGATGTAAGCGCCACTAACACCAAGGAGCGATAAGCCAACAACGGCAAGACCAGTGACAGAACCTCCTCTAAAGGCAACATCTAACGCTTCAGAAAGACCCGTTTTTGCTGCAGCAGCCGTTCGTACATTGGAACGAACTGAAACATTCATACCTATATAACCAGCAATGGCAGAAAAAAATGCCCCGGCAATAAAAGTACATGCAATTTTAAAATCAAGACCAAAACCGATTATCAAGAAAATTAAAATTGCAAAAATAGAAACCGTCTTAAATTGACGGTGCATATAGGCCATTGAGCCTTCTTGGATTGCCAAGGCAATCTCCTTCATTTTTGGAGTACCAGCATCATGGGATAAAACTCGATGGGTATTATAGCCAGCATAAATTAGCGCTATAACCGCAATCGCAAACGATACGTAAAGTGGAATCATTATGAATTAGGAATTAAGGAATAAAAAATTAAAAATTTACATTGTGGGCATTATAAAAAAACAAATGCGAAATGTAAAATAGTAAATGAAAAATGATAAATGAAAAATGTTGTAAATCCGCCGTGGCGGGAAAAATTATCTTTTTTTTGCAGTTTTCTTTTTGGTTTTGGGAGCAGTTTTTTTCGTTACTTTTCTAATTTTTTTTGAAGCAAAAGCAACTTTAGACGCAGTCTTCTTAACAGTTGATCTTGCCTTTTTAGCGCTTTTGGTTACAGCTTTTTTAACTGCAGTTTTTTTTGTTTTAGCTTTTGTTTGAAATTGCTTTGCTTTGGTTGTAGCAAAAGCAGCTATTTCTTCAAGTTTACCCTGAGCCACCTCTGCAACATCAGAACCACGCTCTTCTATACCAGAGAGATAATCTTGTAATTTTTCCTTAGACATATCCAAGAATGCCTCAACCTGTTCATGTTCAGATAAATTTTTAATCTCGCTCCAGGCTTCTTCACCAGCCTCCAAAAAAGCAGTACCAAGCTCCTTTAATCCATCAGCCCCGGAAGTGGATGCCTTTTTAATAATATCATCACGCAACTTTTTTCCTTGCTTAGGGGCAAATAACATTCCAAAAGTCAGACCGCTAACAAGTCCAATAACATAACGTCCAATTTTCATAATTTTTTATATTAAATTATACTGGAATCAATGTATCAGAAATGGTTTTTATAATCAATTATTTGTAAGCAGTAAGGATTAAGCAGTAAGGATTAAGCTTAGCGCTTAAAGCTTACTGCTTAACGCTACAATAGACTATTAAAAACAAATAATGTAGAATTCCAACCGTAAATTAACTATATAACAATGTTCAATCAAATTCGTCACCCACATCTATTCGGCATTGGGATACTAATACTTCTCGGTTTATTTATTTTCTTTCTTTTGGCACAAGAAGCCCAGTCTGAAATAAAAATAATTGATACTCATGAACACATACAAACACTGGAAAAAGCCGAAATGCTGCGCGAAGCAAATGCTAATTTGGGAATTGAAAAAACTGTATTACTTCCCTCCCCATGGGAAACAATTACGCTCAATGGAGCTCAAAGTTTTACAAGATACAGGGAAAATGTAGATGAGATTTTAAAAATTGCTGAAACTTATCCGGACGATTTTATTCCACTTTGCACGATTAGCCCGCTCGATGATGATGCTCTTGAATATTTTCAGGATTGTGTGGAGCGAGGCGGAAAAGGATTAAAACTATATAATGGCCATTCATATTACTATGAAATTTTTAATCAACCTTTGGACAGTGAGGCAATGATGCCAATCTATGAATATGCCGAAACAAATAATATACCAGTTCTATTCCACGTTAATATTGGTAAATATATGAATGAACTTGAAAATGTTCTTATTTACCATCCAGATCTAGTGGTTTCTGTACCTCACTTTATGGTTTCAAGCATACAGATAGAACGTGTGGAATATCTCCTTAATACCTACCCAAACTTATATACAGACATTAGCTTTGGTTCACCGCAATTTTTAGCATCAGGCTTTAGAAGGCTCAGTAATGACACGGAAAAATATACTAATTTCATCAACAATTATGCAGATCGGGTTTTATTTGGTGCAGACATGGTGCTTACGACAATTGACTATAAGAATCAGGAATTTATGGAAGAAGTGCTAACTTGTTATAAAGATATTCTTGAAAAGAAAAGTTTTGTCTGCCAGCCAGTAAACGATTACTACCAGCAGGAGGCTGATAAATTCACTGAAAGCTATGAAAATTGTGAACCAAAAGAAGGCACCTTTTGCATAAGCGCTGAAGAAAAAATGAATTCGTATACAAAATGGGCTAATGAAACCAGGAAGCTAAACGGACTTGATTTAAGCGATGAGATTCTGCAAAAAATCTATCAAGACAACCCGCTTAGATTCCTTAATGCCAATCAATCTTGAAAATTTGAAAATTTAAAAACTTGAAAACTAATTCAGAAACATCCCATCCCAATTTTCAAGTTTTCAGTTTTTCAAGTTTTCGGCAATAGCTTCACCAAAAGTGGTCGCAGACATCGGCCCATCACCTGTAATAATCTGGCCATCTACTTCAACATTACCACCTGTGTAATTGGCACCTTTTTCTTTTAAATTATCTGCCCCTCCGCTCCAACCAGTGACAGTAACTCCTTCCAACAAACCAGCATTTGCAAGAATAGATGGGGCTGCACAAATTGCAGTGGTTAATTTTCCTGCATTATAAAAATCCTGAGCCAAGTTAAGAGCGGTAGGGTCATCAAAATATTCAAAAGACCCAGGCCCGCCAATAAAAATAATCGCATCATAATCATCACTGGATGCGTCAGCCAGCATTACATCAACCTCCACCTCTGCACCAAATTTACCATGAGCCGTGTTAGTTGTACTTGCTGTAACAACCTTATGCCCAGCCGCCTCCAAAGCAGCTTTGGAATCACCATATTCCTTATCCTGAAAGTCTTGATGAGCAATGACAGAAAGTATTTTAGCCATAGTGTTTTAATTAAAATTCTTAATTACTCTAAATTGAAAGTATATCTTTTTCAAGGGATTGTAATTCAGCAAAAAATTTGTTTAATTCGTTAAGTTCATGATTTGGCAACCCAAACGAATTCAAATAATCGAATGCATCATAAAGGATTCTTAAAATTTCCTTGATTACTCCTTTTGTATAGATGTAATCATAATCTACCCAATCATCAAAATTATCAATATCCCATCTACTACAAAGTTGACGGTAAACTTTGGCAGTAATCATTGAGTGATACCAAGATAAATCTTTTCCAGCTTCAGTGTGTAGCCATAGTGAACCATTATCATCAACTTTTTCTAAAAATTTATAAACGTTAAGCGTCCACTGATTCATTGCTTTATAAAGAGGATGTTCATCCGTTTTCTCTCTTTCTTCCCAGTTGTCAGGTTCTTTAGATAATTCTTCCAAGTCAAGACCTTTCTTTTCAGCCATTTCCTCTAACATCATAAAAGTTTCAGCAAATGAATCTTGTACACATTCCAAGGCAGATTCCATACCATCTGGATCTTTTCCTTGCAATTTCATCTTTTCATTATGTTTTAATATTCTGCCGCACAATGGGCAGTCAACCTTATTACAAGCTTCTCTTTTCCATTGGCAGTCATGCCATTTTGGATATTCAAAAACCTCATCCTGGTCGTTATCTTTTTTAGTCATAATGCTCTTAAGTTATAAATTAAAATGCTTATGTAATTGATTTGTCAGATCCCTTACTGCTGGAGCGCTCTTGCAGAGGGGTCCAGACTTCACCGCTGGAGCGCTCTTGCAGAGGGGTTCAGACTTTTTACTATATTTCCAATTGCGTAACCTTAATCTTTGTCGGAATTTTACTAACCGATGACCATCTCCAATCTTCAGGAAAATGAACATATTGTTTCCTGACAGGATTAATATGAATGTAATCAAATTTTTGATTATAAAAATCATCCGTTTCGATTATCTTTGGAAAATTTGTATTCTGCCAAAAATTATATTTACCATTTTTTTTAAAAATTTTTAATATGTTTGGCTCAGTCGCAAGTATATTTCTCTTAAACTCCTTAGAAAGATATGTCTTCATATCACGCAAAACAGCGCCTAAATCATCGGCAGAAGCAATAAAATGAAGGTGATTAAGCATAAACACAAAAGCATAAATCTTTAACCCCTTGTTCTTCTGACAATAAACAAAACTATCCTCAAGTATTTCAAAACGACTATATCTATCAAAAAAATAATACCAATTCTTTATGGTAAGAGTTACAAAGTATATCCGATCTTTTAATTCATCTATTATTCTTACTGCAGGCATAAATTCATTTCTATACTTAATATCAACTTTTTCTAATTATCATCGCTTACATATTGTCCCAAACTTGCTGGACCAATCTACAAAATTGCTCCAGCAGAGAGGAGGCAATGTTAATAAATTAAGACAAGCTAGTCAAGTGATTTTTATAAATTCTCCTTGATTCGTCTTCTTGCTGGAGCGTTCTTGCAGAGGGGGTCAGCAAAAAATTAATAAAGATTAAATTAATTTCTCCTTAATCCTCCTCGCAACCTCCTCCCCCACCACTTGCTCCAATACAACCTGAGGAGCTTCTTTTATTTTATGCACAGATCCGAAATACATCAAAAGTTTTTTCTTCATTTTAGGCCCGACGCCCGGGATTGCATCGAGTCCGGACTTCACCATTTTTTTATCCCGACTCGACCTATTATGCTCAATAGCGAAACGATGAGCCTCATCCCGGATTCTCTGAAGCAGATAACTGGCTTCTGAATCTTTAGGTAGATTAATCGGATCTGATTTACCTGGAATAAACACCTCCTCTTCCTTTTTAGCAAGTGCGATGATCGGAATATTAAGCCCTCTGTCAAACAAAACCTGGTGAGCGGATTGAAGCTGCCCCTTCCCGCCATCGATCACAATTAAATCAGGAGTTGATGTAAATGAAGTGTCCTTTTTCTTTTTTTGATAAGCAAAATAAACTATATCAATTTTCTTACCAGAATTTTTCTCAAACTTTTTATGCAAATCTTTTAACTCTTTTGGCGGCTCACGAAGCAATTCAAAACCAAATTTTAAATAATATTCCTCAAGTTCCGGGTGGCACATTAAATAAAGGCGCTTGGCTTTGGATCTGACAATTACCTTAGCAAGCAAATGATATCCGAGCTTCTTACCCTTTTCTTTTTCATCCACCCATAAAGCGCCTATACGATGAACCTTATCACTTAAATCATAACTTCTGCAGAAACCAACAATCTTTTTATCCTTCTCAAGTAAATAAAAATGTTTATAATCCCAATCCCGATGATGAAAATTGATTTTCTCAGCTATTTTAATCATCGAATCAAAATCCTTCTTTTTTGCTTTATTGATCTTATAACCATCAGGCAATTTCTCCTCCAGATAATTCAAACGGCGATTAATAACTTCCTCGATACTCTTATAATCATCAATCTTCCCAATGGTCGAACGCAGGCGTAACTGGCGGTAATCAGCCTTTGCCGATTCACCTTTTTTAAATACAACCATACTCCCAACCGTCTCCGTACCGGAAAGATGAGAAATGTCATAACATTCAATACGCTTTGGCAATTCTTGAAGCTTAAGTGCTTTCTGTAAATCAGGTAGTGCTTGCTCCCCTTTCTTCTCAGCCATCCAGCGAACTCGTGATTGCTGCGCGTAGCTACGAGCATTTTTCTCAGCAAGTTCAATTAATTGATCTTTTTGGCCAGCCCTGGGATGAACAAGCTTCACCTTGTGATCCGTTTGTGATGATATGTAATCCTGAAGGACTTTCACCTCTTTAACTTCAATTGAAATTATCACTTCTTTCGGTATATCAGCAGCCCTACTATAGTAATCAGTTAAAAATGCCTCCATAACCTCAGCTGGAGATTCACCGCCCTCTGAAATAAATCTCTCCTGACCAATTAATTTACCTCCGCGTATCTGAAATAAAACAAAATAGTTTTTACCAAGATCCTCAACATAAGCAATCACATCGCGATCCGGTAAATTTGTATCGGTTATGAGTTGCCTGTGAGCGGATTTTTCAATCGCCATTATATGATCACGCAAAGACGCAGCTCTTTCAAATTTCTTTTCGTCAGCGAACTGCCTCATCTGCTTTTTAATAGCCTCAATAGCAGGCTTAAAATCCCCGGATAAAAACTGCAATGCCTGATCAATCTGCTCCCGATACTCCTCCGGACTTACAACTCCAGCACATGGGCCAGTACAACGTTTAATATGATAATCCAAACAAGGCCTCTTGGCTTTTGTGCCACCAACCTTAACGGCCACCTTAGCGCCTTTAAGGGGAGTTCCTTTTTTATCAACGGTGATATTTTTCTGGCTGCAAAGCTTAAAAATCTTTTTAACAGATTCCATAAGTCTCTGCACATCAGTTCCATTAGTTTTAGGGCCAAAATATTTAGCCCCATCCTTCTCAATCCGTCTAACTGTATAAACTTCCGGATAATCTTTATCTATCGTAACTTTTATATACTGAAAATTCTTATCATCTTTTAAAAGGACATTGTATTTGGGTTGAAGGGTTTTAACCGTATTATCCTCCAAAATCAAAGCCTCAACTTCACTATTTGTCTCCACCCACTCAACAGACTCGGCACTTTCCAGCATCTTTTCCGTCTTAGTACCATGCTTTGCAGACGGGCGCACATAAGATTGCAGTCTTTTGCGAAGATCCTTTGCCTTACCTACATAAAGCACTTTTTTATCTTCATCTAAAAACTTGTAGATACCAGGAGCATTGGGTGCCTTTGCAATAATTTTATTCAGACCTTTTTTCATAACGATCTGATTATACCGCGTGCTTCAATATTATGAAATTTATTATTCTTCAGAATTCAGCACTTTAACTAATTTTTCAAAAGCCTTATTGCTCTTAGTAATCGCTATACCTAAATTACCTTGTAACATCTTTTTAACAAGTATTTTCGCCATCCTATCCCCTTCAACAGTATCAGCCAATTGATCAATTCTGCCAACCAAAGTAGCAATAGCCGATGTAAGCAAATTACATTGCATTTGAACATTCCCAGTTTCAATATCATCACCTTCGACAGATGCAGGTGAAGAAGATCTTCTTGAGCTACTTCCTTTTCTGGGCTGTACTGTACCTGATTTCTTTCGCCCTGTTCCGGCAGCCTTTCTCCTGCCCGAAGACGATTGACTAAGAGCTTGCTCATCGATGCCTTTTTCTACCGTCCTAATAATCCTGTCGATATCCCTTGGTTTTAACTTACCCTCTTTTTCTTTGGCCAAATCCGAAAATCTTATTCCAAGTATGCGTTGAGTATCTTTATCTGCAAACTTATCAGTTGCCATTTTAAGCGCATGGTTTACGGCTAATCTTCCGCTTACCACTAAGCTTTGAATAGTTAAATTCAACATAAGCAACTTAACTCTGTCGCGTACATAATCCGCATTTTTCTCCACTTTTTTAGCTAAAGCATCCCTTGCCCTTATTTCATCCTCAGCTTCCCCATTTTTAACCATAGCATCAATAATTTTTCGGTACGCAAGGGCTTCATCTATCGGATTTAAATCCTTATGAACAACATTGGCTACCGTAGCCATCAAAAAGAACCGTTCCATAGTCGGGCTTTCTTCATCCCATATAACCTCACATAAAAGTGTTTCCTCCCCCCTTGCTTCCGCCTTTCGGTAACGCCGCTCACCATCAACTATCATAAATTTAACAGCACCTGTTTCTTCTTCCTTAAAAGGAACCACCTTTACCGGATATAATTGCTTTTCGGTTCCTTTTGCTTCTTCTCTGGAAATTTGCTTACCGCCTCTTCTGGGCTGATCATAACGAGGCATTATAAGACCCATTGGAATCATTACATGCCTACCCTCTAAATCAGGTTTTCTTGTGAAAGTTCCAATCACTTCCCTTTTCGAATCTGTTACAAAACCACCCGTTTGGGCATCTGGAGAAAAAATTAAATCAGCATCGCTCAAAACAGGTGCAGAAGGTTGGGTTTCTGTTTGTCTAGGGGCTTTACTCATACTTTTGGGAGGTTAAAGGAATAATTTATAACATATAACTTGCCAATAGGTCAAATCTAATACTCGCCGGTTTCAATATACTCTTGGATATCAACCTCATCTTCCATAAGTATAGGTGCAAAAACAGGAGTTTGCGCTTTTTCAAATAAAGCAATTTTTACTTCCAATTCACTTACAGGTAAAGTATCCATCAAGAGATCTATCTCGGCATATTTAGCTTTAGATTGTAACAATTTTATTCTTACTTCCTCTCTCTTTTTAAATTGATCTGATAATCCAGCTAAATACTCAAAAGCTGCCTCACCACCCTCTGACATTATTTCTCTGGCATTTTGCAGTTCCCCGGGAGGCATATTATCAAATAGAGGATATGGATCATCCCAGCCTAAATCATCCTCAGCCTGCTCAGCTGCTTCATATCTTTCCATAAAAAGCACCTGTTTATCAGTAAGTTCATTTTCATCCATTTCGTTAAGCACATCATGATATAGATAATCACGAAACCTTGGAATGCTGAATTCATTAGGAACAGATGGCCTTAAAGAAGAAAAATTAATATCGGCTCTTTTTAGCAATCTCAAATATCTCCACATATTATCAGGATGTTTTCTTCTGACAGCCACAGGCAAATTTTGCACATCTACCCCATAAGTATGACCTATCTCTTCCCATTTTTCAGTTTTATGCAATTTCGCCCACTGATCATATATTTTCCTTTCCAATGGTCCGGCCCCAAGATTTATCCAGGACCAAAAAACAATTTTCCTTCTAATGTTATCTCCAGTAAACGGAAGTCCCCTTTCTTCAATAAATCTTATTTTTTGAACAATTGTAACTGGAGCAAACTGCCTGCCTTTATCATTTTTTATATAATCAGGTGGATCTAATCCTCTTTCCTCTAGCATTCTTTCATAATCTCCTTCTCTATAATCAATTTGATTAAATTTTCTTACCCGCCCACCCTTATAAATAGGAATCCTCCTTTGCAACTCCTCTATAGCAATATTACCAATATTCCCGTAAATATATTTTTCCGGTACCTCTGCTTCTTTAAACATTTTAATTCGTTTAGCATAAGCTTCTGGGCTTAGTTCTGTATAACGCTGAAAAGATTCATATGGATGACCGATTCTATCCAGATACAACAAAGCTTCAACCCTGTCATGAGAAGTTTTTGCGGTTGTTTTCCTTAATTTTGTCCTTGGTTTTAAGTTCTGAGAATAAGGAAGCCTTCTTTCTGCACACACAGCCCCCATAATATGAGAAGCAACATCATCAAGTAAATTGGCAGGGGTAAGTAAATATGCATTGTAATATTCAGATGACAAGCCATATCTCTCAAAAAAAGCAATACGTTCATATAAATCCTCAGAAGTCATTCTGGAACGAAGTAATTGCGCTTTGGTTTTAAAGGGTAGTCTTAAATCATCAGCGATTTCACATAACTTTTCCAGTCTTCCGAGATGTGAATCTAAACTTTCAGGAGTATAAGCAAACCAAAGTAAATTTGGTTTAACGGGAATATCATGCTCAGCCCAAAAATCCATAAGCCTTGTTGCAGAATCTATATTGAAATTATTTCGTGCTCTGCCCTGAGAAAACTCAACACCAAAATGACTCTCAACTGCTTCAATTACATTATCCCAACCCATATCTGCAAATTCATCTGACATTCCCTCGGGAACATAACACCATGGAGTATCCAATTCAATGCGATTTTGATGAGCTGAAATATGAAAAATTTGTATTAATTTAGCTGAAATTTGTGGATGTGGATGATTGCACAGCTCATCAAAATCTCCATCAAACCATAAATTATAGGCAGCAATTCCGTATTCCCTGTAATAATATGAATATCTATTTAGAATTGCATGGTTTATATCCCAACCACCGGCAAGAAACCGTTCAATTATTTCTCCTAAATCATCAATAAGAACTTTTTGAACGTGAGCTTTCAATTCATTAGTATTACAATCCATTAATTCTTCAGCTTCTTCGTCTGTTGGGAGTCTCCGATCCTGTATTGAAAAACAAAGAACATCACTGATATTATGCCTATCTATAGGCTTTGACGTTTCAGTCGTTTCAGGTTCCAAGCCACAGCACTCCAGCAATTGTTCATACGAAGAATTTGGCACAACAAATAAGGCAGCAATAATATCACGCAATTCCCCTATGTCTTTTAAATTAGCTGCCTCAACCACTGCTTTGGGGTCATATGGGTTGGCTTTTATTTTCCGTGATCTTATTTTTTCAATTGCCTCAATCACAGATATCGCTTTGCGGGTCCTTTGAATTATATCTTCAGGCCTAACAAAAGGTGCAGTTCGTGTGTATTCAGGCACTTCCATTCTGTCTGCAAGATCATCAACACAATCGCAAAAATCGGGATCAGCCTCTTCCTTTTCATACCAATATTCCTCAAGCTCATCTGCTTCATAATAATCTCCAAACAAAGATCTGGCATCATTCAGCCCCCGCTCAACCACATATTTAATAGCATCAATTGACATAAATTGATATTTAAGAGCAAATTATAATATTTTAGAGTATTAAGTGTCAATTTAATGGTAAAATCAGAACGTGAATTTAAAACAATCCATCCATAAAACCATCGCCTACTTCGACCTTTTCGACTTCCCGTTAACGGCAGAGGAAATTAAGGAATACCTATATAATTATTCCAAACCCGTTCATATTAAAGAAATCAAAGGCACTCTCGATGAAATGACCGAAGAAGAAAAACTCGAAGAACTAAAAGACTTCTATGTTTTAAAAGGTAGGGGTGGCATTATCGAAACCCGTAAGACTCGCAAATTTATTGCGGAAAAATTCTGGAACCGCACAAAATTATATGGTCAGTATATGCGAGCTGTACCTTTTGTACGCATGGTTTCAGTTTGTAATAACCTGTCTTACGACAATCCGAATCAGGATTCGGATATCGATCTCTTCATCGTCATAAAACCAGGCCATATGTGGCTCTCCAGGCTTATTCTAACGCTCATACTCCAATTCTTTGGGGTCAGGCGCCATGGAAACAAAGTTACCGGCAGATTTTGTCTAAGTTTCTTTATTACGGAAAATGCCCTTAGTATGGAAAAGCTCCAGATAAAACCAGAAGACCCATACCTCGCCTATTGGACAAAACTACTATCCCCTATCTACGGAGAAAATGTTTATGAGGAATTCAAGAAGCAAAACGAAATATGGCTGGAAGAAAAATATGGATTAAAGTTTTCAGATGAGCAGAAAAAACATTTATACGTAGATAGGGTCAGCGGAATAAAAGGGTTCTTCGAATGGATTTTTGGAGGGTGTTTCGGAAACTTAATAGAAAAGTTTCTCAAAAAAACATTCAAGAAAAAGACCCTACACAAAATGAAACACCTCGGTCCGGAAGCAAGCGTTATTGTCTCCGATGATATCCTAAAATTCCATAACCATGATAAAAGGAGGGAGTATTTTGAGAAGTGGAGAAAAATTATTTAATATTGAGAATTGAAAATTTCAAATTGAAAATTAAGTAGACTTAGGCTTCAACACAATATGTTTATTGGCAATCTTCTGCTTTATCTCCGCCAACCTAAGCTTATTTAAATTGTGCAAAACCTTTGCATATTCCTGATCGCTTTTAAACTTACCTTTAACTTCTCCAGCGACATCCTCAACGAGCGAAAGACCAGTTTCCTCTTCAAGTTCATAAAGCTCCTTATTAATACTATGAATATGCTCAGCGCCAAGATAGGGTTTAAGAATTACATAATCCGCACCACGATTAAATAACATCAAGCCATCACGACCTGTATCTGCCGTAACAATTACAATAGGTCGTTTTTCCTGTGGGACCCCTTCGATATATCTAATAAGAAACATATTATCTTCGGGGCTTGGAAGAGTGCTTATAATTACCTCTGCATCTTCAAGGTCAAGTTCATTCAAAAGCTCCTGGTCTTCAACATCTCCAAAAATACAAGTAATACCTTTTGAAATTAGCTCTTTAATCACACTATTGTCGTGATCAACAACCAGATATTCATCTTTAAATTTTTGAACCTGCTCTAAAATCTGATGCCCCATTTGACCGCACCCCAGCAGAATTATGTGATTATGCATTCCGATTTGTTTTGTAGAAAGTTTGGTTTTAATTTTGGTAAATTCAAACAATTTAAGACATTTTTTGCATTTATTATAAATTTGATTATTGTATGTCATTAAGTAGGAAGAAATGGTCATGGTAAGAATTCCTATAATCATAATCATAGAAAACGTCTCCTGGCTAATATGGCCAAGACCTAGACCCATGGTAACCAAAATCAATGAAAATTCAGATATATTGGCAATAGAAAGACCTGTAAAAAATGAAGTCCGCTTATCATAACCAAGAAGCCCCATAATTACCATTACAATAAGCGGATTACCAATCAGAACAAAAAGTGAAAGAATAATGAATTTTATAACCAGTGGGCCCATTGAAGCAAACATGATTCCCGCACCCAGTGCCACAAAGAAAATCGTGATAAAGAAGTCACGCAGTACTTTTGCTTTGGCATTAATTTCAAATGTATAAGGAAGACTGGCGAGTGATACACCGGCAATAAATGCACCTATTTCAACATTAAAACCAATATACTCAGAAGCTAGAGCTACCAAAAAAGCCCAAGCCAGGCTAAAGAGTATAAGAAGTTCATGAGATGTGGCAATCTTATTGTATAGATAACCAAGAAGATTACGGGCAATAATAATTGCTGCTGCGGATAAAGCAATTCCTTTAACTAAAATTCCGCCAAAATGAGCATAATCAAATGCAAAAGATCCGGCCTTAAATCCAGTGAGAGCAAGGAGAGCTAAAATCGCAATCACATCCTGTACAAGAAGTATGCTAATAGCTACCTGACCATAAAGTGCGTTGTTATCACGTTTATCATAAATGATTTTAATCGCAATAACAGTGCTGCTAAGTGTTAAGGCTACAGTTAAATAAACAGCTTCAATAAGAGGAAATCCAAAAACATAAGCAAGCAAATAACCAATTAGTCCCGTAAAAATCACCTGCCCTACACCTGTTAAAAACGCCACAGCACCAAGATCCCGAAGCCTGGTCGGATTCATTTCAAGCCCTACCAAAAACAACATCAACATAATGCCAACCTGAGCAATAATGTGAATTGTCTCTATATCATGCACAAGACCAAAACCAAATGGGCCGATAAGAACACCTGCAGCGATATAAGCGAGAATTAAAGGCTGTTTCAGGTAATAACTAATAACACCAATCAATGCGGCAGAAATAATTACAAGACCTAATTCAAAAAATAGTGATTCCATTTTTATTTTTGATTTTAGATTTTTGATTTGTGATTTGATTCAAGAATCAAAATTCAAAAATCATAAATTAGAGATGGCTTCATCTAACGTATCGTAATACGGAATAATAGATGTAAGCCCCACTAAACTAACAACATCCATTACAGCCTCTTGCGCGTCCACCAATATAAACTTGCGTTTGTTTTTCGCAAAATGTGTATAGGCAGATACAACAAAACCAATCCCCTTACTATTAATAAACTCGAGATCATGCATATCAAAAATCAAAGCCTCAACCTTTGTATCATCCCAAACCGGATCGAGGGCTTTTCTTAAATCCTCCAATTTGGACTCATCGAGTTCACCATGAAGATTAGCAAGGCGAACAGAAGGATCGGAAGAATCACTGATATCTACAGAAAAGTCTGATGGCATAATTTTATATTAGTTTTTACTTTCCTTTTCATTTTACTGAGCAAAATCAATTAGCGCAACATTTTGTTTTTCATTGACCACCCTGTAAACAATCTGATAACCTATTAATAAATAATAAAAA
>JAHJBZ010000019.1 GCA_018813295.1 Patescibacteria group bacterium
GCTCACCGAAGCTTATCGCAGTTTTCCACGTCCTTCATCGGAGCAAAGTGTCAGGGCATCCATTATATGCTCTAATTGTAACTTGTTATCGAATTTAATGAGATCAACTAGCAATTAATGCTAATAGATTCTAAATTCTGGTGATTACATTTGAAAAAAATTGTAAGTCTCACAGATATAGTTCTGCAGACCTACACTTGGATAATTATCAGGTTAGAAGATAATTATCCCCCGTTGCTGTAAATGATCAGTAATGCGCTTCCCAACTCTTTTGTCCCGCCAAAGCGGAACCTTATAACTCACTTGAGAAGAGGGAGTTAAAAAAAGAGTGGCTCGCGCACACTCTTGGAATCAAAAACGGTATAGCTTTTGAGCCTAAGAGTATGCGTGCGTTAGAAGTACGAACATGTAGGTAGGATGAGAACTAAACTTGGCTTAAATACTCACTTTGATTACAAAATATTCATCAACAACGCTAAATGCCCCTCTATTTTATGCAGAAATATATAGAAGTCAAGAAAAAAATCGACTTTTTTTTGGTTTGTTTATATCTGATAGATAATAAACAAAGAATTACTCGACAGCTTTAAAGAAGTCTGGTCCAATACCACCAAAAATAAGGTCAAAAGAGTTGGTCATATACATCAGTGAAAGAAAGAAAAGAAGGACACCGATAAGAACCATCAAAGTATAAGTACCGCCACCACCTAAGTGGCTTTCCGCCCACTGGATCATCCCGGTAAAACGTACAACACGTTCACGGTACACGATAAGGGCGATGCTGAGTACTGCTCCGATTAGTCCTAAAACGATTCGCATAAGCCATTTTTTATTGATTTGGCAGAATTATATCAGAGTGAATAAATTTTGTATACAAAATTGCTTGCCTTCCTCATGGTAGAATGCTAAACTCAGCACGTTTTATAAAATAAAAATTAAATCATGAGTGATCAAATGCTTCTTGGTGCCGTAATCGGCCCAATGTATCTAGTCCTCGGACTATCTCTTTTACTGTATTCAGGTGTCTGGCAGAAGATTGCCGGCGAATGGGGAAAGAACCATATTCCTATGATGACTCTGATGTGCTTTAACCTGATTTTCGGTCTGTTTGTCATAAATCTGCACAACATATGGGAATGGAGCCCTTACGTCATTATTACCGTTACAGGTTGGGGCGCCTTTTTAAAAGCCGTTGTCTACTTCCTTGTTCCCGGAGACTCACTCAAAGCCATGCTCAAACTGCTCAACTGCAAATGCTATTTTCAGGTCAGCGGTGCCATTATAGGCCTTCTGGGCGCCTGGCTCAGTTACCTGATTTACCTGGCTTAAAGCTTAAATTCAAAAAAGACCACCTGCGTGCAAAACGAGCGGGTGGTTTTTTATATGCGAAACGGAATGGTGGAGCATATCGGAGTCGAACCGATGGCCTCCTGCGTGCAAAGCAGGCGCTCTAGCCAACTGAGCTAATGCCCCACGGCAAATGGATTCTATCGAAGCGGATTTTTTAAGTCAAACTATTTAAGTCCCTCCCCTACCCGGCGGACTTTTTCGAGATATTTCTTTCTGACCTCATCTTTCGTAAATGGCACGTTATAACAAGGTTGATGGGCAACTATTTTAATATCACAAAAGGTCAGAACCGACCTAAAGCGCCTCCATGGAATACGGTGCATCAGCAGCTTATAATAAAACCCTGGGCCACCGTAAGTCTCAATGACTACCGCCTTCTTCGCTTTCAATAAGCCTTTCGGCATCGAGTTCACATATTTAAAAGCAAAACCTGCCGTTAAAACACGGTCAAAAAACCCTTCCAGCATGGCAGGCGCCCTGAACCAGAAAATCGGAAATATGAAAGCCAGACAGTCTGCCGCCTTAATCTTCTCCTGATATGCCTTTACATCGTCCCCCGGCTCAGAATGTGAACTTACGTCAGCCAGAACAGGATTAAAACCATCACGATACAGATCAATCAGCTCATATTCGTGCCCGGCTTTCTTAACCCCCTTCAAAAAGGCTTCCAGAAGAGCATGGTTAAAGCTTTCGGCAGAAGGATGTGCAAAGACAACGACAATTTTCATTTTTGTTTTTTTAGGAAGCAAGACGCATTATAGCAACTGACCAACAGGCGGAGCAATCACGTCTTCATCATAAATCACAAGCGGGATAATTTCCCGATCCAGTTCAGTCGCCAAATCCTGATGATACAGGTAACTCATGGCTTCGTTTTCAATGTTGATACAACCGCTGGAACCTTTACGTTTCGTGTGAAGTACTATGTCCGCACCAAGTCTGCCTCCGGGGTGGGGTAAATAATTTCCAGCCGGGTTCCGGTTGATAGCAGGCAATTCATTGTATTGAGCCAGTGACAAACTTCCACTAAATAATTTCGGGAGTCCGTCATGAGGCATCGGGTAAGAAATTTTATAGACTCCGAAAGGATCACCGGATGCATCCCATCCATCCATCGAACTGCGCATCGTTCTGTACATATACCTGACAACATTGCCACCAACCGTTTTCAGGTCTCCGTAAATTTCCTTCTTTCCTTCTTTACGGTAACTTACCGGGTAAGTGTACTGCAGAACATATTCGTCGCCGACTTTCCTGTAGGTTTCAATTCGCCCTTCAGCCTCAGGATATTTAACCAGTTTCACCGCGAAATTATGAGGCATTTCCAGGATCCCGTAATAATCTTCTATAACATTTAGTTCAGAACTATTTTTTACGGTTAAATTGCTGATTCCACCCGGTTCAAGCACCGGCACCCAATAATTTTCGTTTCCCAATCTGAACCATTTATAGCCATCCGCGATCAGGCTTTCGGAGGGGGTGATATCCATACCTTTATAAAGCGTAAACTGAGGTTCTGAGTCAATATTTGGCTGACTATAAACCGTTAGGGTATTACCTGCGACTTCAAAGGTGTCTTCTGCATTCCAACGATTATCACTCGCCAGCGTTTCGGCATTGAGTAGCAAAATGAGGAGTGCCAGCGCGATAAACAAAATAAAGGCTTTTCGAAGCATTTTTGGAGCAAAATTAAATGACAAGTACTTATTTTACATAATTTTGCATTTTTGTCAATACCCACTTATAATTCACTAGTGAAAAAGTTTAGAGGCAACTTTGTCATAAGTCATTGATTGGGGCAGAAAAAAATGAATTGACGGATGCAGGCGCAATTCAGTATCCTTTTGTGCGCCGACAAGGGCGATTAGCTCAGCTGGTTAGAGCGCTACACTGATAATGTAGAGGTCGGAGGTTCAAGTCCTCCATCGCCCACCATATACCCACAAACAGACCAAACCGCACGTGCAAAGCTAAAAAGAATTGCGCCAATTAGTTATGCCTTCCTGAGCCGCCCTTGACATCATACCAAAAATAATATAAAATCAGCCTATAATCTAAAAATTAAAGTGTACCCTCA
>JAHJBZ010000020.1 GCA_018813295.1 Patescibacteria group bacterium
ATTTTTTTAAATTTTTCAAATTTTTATTCCCAATTTTTACCTTCAATTTCTAAATATTCACCAATTCCATCAGCAATTTCTTTTTCATAATTCAGATTCCTTTACCAAAGTAGCTCAATGAAAGGGTTTGGTTCGTCATTTCATTCGACTAGCGGACCATGCTTATCACGCCAAAGACGGTGTTTGTATTGGAGATAGTCGTAGAGGTTTGAAACTGTTGTGTACATATTATTATTTCTTTACTTTAGGTTTTTTCAGCATTTTTTTTACTTCTTTTTCAAAATCAGACTCAATTTTTTGCGTCTTATTGAATTTTTCATATTCACTTAAAGCCTTCTTTTCAGCTTTCTTCATCGAAATCCGGCCTTTCCCGCCTAATATACGAAATTCATTAAAAGAAAGGAATTTATTTACGCTTTCGGCGAACTCGGCCATACTAAAAGCCTGATGATTCTCAATTAAATTTTCAATATAATCAAAAAATGCTGATACGGTTCTTTCCAGCTTTTTAATGTTTTTTTCCGCAAGATAATTCTTTGCCACTTTTATATCTGAACTAAGCACCCTTCCTTTAGGGCTATTTTTCCATGTTGTAAGCCCCATATGCTCTTTCTTACTATCAGCATGACTATGAATTATTTCCGCGGCGGTTTGGCCGGTAATGGCGTAGTGAAATTTATTTTGTACTGTCGCAAAAAACTCTTTAGTGACTTCTGAATTTGGGTCATAATCAATACTGCATTCCGCAAAAATATCTGTAATTTGTAAATAAATTCTGCGTTCACTCGCGCGGATTGATCGGACACGCTCAAGCAATTGCTGAAAATAATCTTTACCAAAAACATGCTCACCTTGCTTTAGCCTGTCATCATTCAGTACAAACCCTTTTACAATAAATTCTTTCAGCACCTGTGTCGCCCAAATACGAAATTGAGTAGCTCGTGCTGAATTTACTCGATATCCAACGGCAATAATCGCATCGAGGTTGTAAAATTTTGTAGGACGGTTTACAGCTCTTCCGCCCTCATTTTGAACTACCGAGAATTCCTCGGAAGTTCGTTTTTCGTTCAACTCCTTCTCAGAATAAATATTCTTAAGATGTAATGAGATGTTATCCGGAGTGCACGCAAATAATTCTGCCATCATTTTTTGAGTAAGCCAAAGTGTCTCATTTTGCAAAAAGACTTCGAGTTTAACTTCTCCACTTGGAGTTGTATATAGAATAAAATCAGATTCTTTTAGTTTTTTATCGGTCATATCTTGGAATTAAAAAGTAACATAAATATTATAGTGAACTTATGTTCACCTATCAACTAAAAATATCTCCTGTTTTCCTCATATTCTTCTTTCCAGTTCTTAGGTTTTTCAAAAGTGCGGTTCATTAACTCAATATCAATTACTCTATCAAAACGGAATTGAAGTATTTTCTTTCTTTTGTGACAGTAGCCTATTCCATAAGAACCTTTCGTCTGGTAAGGATTAATAAGTCGTTCGGAAAGTCCTGATGTGGTGGAATCATATTTAATTTTCATGGTCTTTTGTTTGCGTACAGCCGACAACCAGGTCTCGTGTACATCAGAACTAAATGTGATATGTCTTGGAGTATAACCGTCATCATCATACAGTTCTTTCCGGTGTTTTTTGTTTAATTGGTACAGTAAGCATTGTTCATACTCATCGGCCATCCTGCGTGCCCGGTTTTCTACAATCAAAATTTCATCCTGCTTTAGTCTGGTTTTTGCCTCCGTAATTAGAGGCTGAATTTTTATTTCTTCCTGCTGTGTCCATTCGCACATACCATAAACTTCCTCAAACAGGAGCCAGTTTAAGTACCGGTACATGTCTTTAGCCCAGATCATGAATTGCTTTTAGTAATATTAAATAAATCCATTGTGTATGTGTGCATCCTGATAATTGTTTCTTCGACATATTTTAAGCGTTTCTGCGCCTCTTTCATAACATTTTCATCAGTATATTCCTCTGTAAAAGCACATACAACATAGCCTAGATTTTTACCCATATATCTAGCGTGATTCAGTAACTGCTGAATTGGCTCGTCATTGGCAAAAATTTTTCTGGCACCCCTAACAATTTTAAAAGTCAGAGGATTTATATTGGCTTCCACTTCAATCATTATCCTTGAAATACTATCATCGAGGATACGTATTTGAATCTTTATATATGCCTCAGAATAAGGCCCAGTGCCACCCCATAGATCGAATATTTGTTGTTTTGAGAGTTTCATGATGGATAATTAATTATTTAAAACAATTAGTATTTTCTAATGGTTGTGGTTCCCAAATTTTAAATAATATAAGATTTCTATTTTAGCTGTATAAACAATAAATTAAGTTTGAATTTTGTACAACTACGGTGTATGACTAAAATAATCATTTGCGATGCGTGTACTTTTTAATAAAAAAACCTATTAATCCAAAAATACTTCCGCTAACAATTAAAGGTAATAAATTATAAAAGGCTCTGTGTATTTCTGTAACAATTAAAGTTATACCAAAATATTTTCCATACAAATTAATTATTGTCTCATTATTTAACACAAAAGAGCCGATTAGAAAAAAAGAAATTATTATAATTCCTATATTCGACCATAAAAATATTTTTCCTACTTTTTTATTCAATAAATGAAATACAATTGTATACAAACTGCTAACAAAAAAGGCTGAATAAAATCCGTAGAAAATTATATTGCTTAATCCAATAATAAATCCTTTTCCATGCATTGAATCAAAAATGAAATATCCTAAATAACCACCCACAATAAGATATAGAATAAAAATTAAGGCAAAATTTTTCCATAAGCTTTTAGTATAAAATACAAAAACTAACGGTAGAATAATATAAA
>JAHJBZ010000021.1 GCA_018813295.1 Patescibacteria group bacterium
AATTTTTACCGTTTATACCCCTGAGCCAATTACAATGGATAAATTACTGGATGTAAAAGATTATATTCAATACAAAATGGATGAATACAACTCTGTTAACCGTACGTTATTTGTTTTAAGCAGTCTTGATTACGAGCAGGCCGAGGTAAAAAAGACATATCAATTTGGCGCAATGACTGCTTTGATTGCCTCAATTATTATTGGACTTGGGGCTTTGTTTATTAGGAGGGAGTTTTTTGTTTAGCTTTGGGGTTGCACTTGACATAACACCAATTATTGTCGTATAATTCAAGTCCTTTTTTGCCGATCCCTGATTTTATAATCATCGGTTAGCAATTATGTACCTTAAAATTATTGGTTTTATTATGTTTTGCTTAAAAATATAGATTTTCTATTGTTTTTGAGCTGCATAATTTCTTCGGAGCATTTTTGGGATTTGCATTAGTCCTAAGGATGCTCCGAAGAAACCTCTAGGGTTAGTTCTGCCTTGACGCAACTCGAATGTATCGAGCGAGGCTAGAAAAGATTCTAGAGAAAAAGAAAGGAAAAGGAGCAATGATGATCGGGAGGGCGTTTCATGCCCTGATCTGCCTGAGTAGCCTCCTCTTTGGTGGCTGCTGTATCGACGGGGGGCACGACGACGACGCCCCCTACACCGGTGACGATGATGATGACTCCGCGATGGACGACGATGATGACTCCGCGGATGATGATGACGACACCACGGATAGCTTTTGGACCGATCCCATGATAACCTCCGGCACCTCGTTCGCATGCCATCTTATGAGCAACGGCTTTCCGAGGTGCTGGCCTGCTGAAAGCAGCCCTGCTGACACCCCTTACGGGGTGGGGATTCTCTTCAAGGAGATCTCTGCCGGGCAGTCTTTTGCATGTGGCATACAGCGGAATGACGAGTTGTACTGCTGGGGGACCAATGCCATGGGTCAGTCCGATCACCCCAGCGGCCGTTTCACCAACGTCACTACTGGCCACTACCATGGGTGTGCCCTCGAGGAGGAATTTGGCACTCCCACGTGCTGGGGTTGCGAGGAGGAAGAAGCTGACTTCGGTCAGTGTGATGCGCCAGCCACCATGCTGACTGACATCAGCGCAAACCGGTGGCACACATGCGGCATCACCGTCACTGGTTCCCCCATCTGCTGGGGTGGCGACAGTTATGGCCAGTCCAGCCCTTCCGAGGACTTACCTCCACTCATCCAGATCTCAACTGGATGGCGACACACCTGCGCCCTAACTGAGAATGGAACCCCCATCTGCTGGGGCTGTGGGGAAGTGAGCCACGGTCAGTGCACCCCCCCGGATGACTCGACCTACGACAAGGTTGTCGCCGGCGGTATTACCACCTGTGGGCTAAAATACGGCTCCAAGGTGGTTTGTTGGGGTTCCGACAACTATGGTCAGGCCACCCCGCCCGACATAGAGGTATTCATGGATATCTCCGTGGGGTCCTACCACGCTTGCGGGATGAAAGCGGGTGGCGAGGTCACATGCTGGGGGCTCTACACGCTGTAGTCGCCGACTCCTCCAATTCCTTTCTTTAACCCAACCAATCGGGGCGTGCAAAAGGAGCGCCCCAAAATCCCAGAGCACATAAATACAATTTTTAATTTTAAGTTTTAAATTTTAAATTAATTTCTGTGTTGTGGGGTTATCATAAGCTGGAGCTTGTGGTATCAATATGCTAAAAAATTGGAAAAAATGTGAAAAAATTTGAAGAAATTGTGACCAGTAATCAGTTTTTTTCAAATTTTAATCAGCTACAGTCAATTCAGGTTGTGTGAAAGTATTATAAAACTCATTGTATTTTTTATATTTTTTCGCAGTGAATTTAGCTTAGAGTCAGGTAAAGAGTTATCAGCGTTATAACAAATACAATAGGTGTTATTAAGATGCCTTTTTTTAAGAAATCCCAATATGTGATTTTGATGTTTTTGTTCTTGAGCAGCTTGTGCCACATCAGTCCAGCTAATGCGCCCAGGAGGGTTAGATTTGCTCCCAGGTTACTTGCAATAACCGTTGCATACGCTGAACCCTCGAGGATATTTGGCGTTACGGCAAAGTTTGGACTGAGTACGGTATTTGCCATGAATATCGTCATTGGCTGGTTATTTACAACGTTTGCGAGGATGAATGATGAGATGCCGTTTGCAAATATTCCGGACGAGAGAGTTGTGGATAAGCTGGAGATAAATGTTGCAAAGTGGTCAACAACTCCTGCTTTATTTAATGCAGCGATCAGGATAAAGAATGAGACAATGAATGGAAGTAATTTCCATGGCATGCGATGAAGGGCGGTGTAAAATTCATTACTTTTAATTTCGAGTTCGTGTAATTCGATTAAAGATTCGATTTTATGGCGTGTCATTTTAGCTAGGGGTTCTGCTTTGGTGAAGTAATAATAGCCGAATGCCAAATCTTCAATTACAAATACGGCTGCAAAAATGGCTGCTGCCTGCCATATTTCTAATCCTATATAAGGTGCAACGGCAAGTGAAGCGAGGCAAAGCAGTAGTATTGCTGTGGAGAGGAGTGCATCAGCCCAGCCGCGCACGTATGCGTGGCCACGGATGTTGATGGAGTAGTTTTTGTGGATTGCTTTTTTGAAAAGCAGATAGAGCAGGGCAAAGTTTGTAACCCCTGCCACAATTGTTGGAATAAGCATTACTCTTAAATATTCCAAAAAGTCGATCTGCAGGGCTGAGGCCATGATTATGTTGGTCGGGTTGCCAACAAGAAGCATCATACTCCATGTATTTGCCGCAAAAAACTCAGCAAAAAGTAAGTGGATTACATTAATTTTTGCATGCTTACCAACGTAGTAGATTATTGGAGTGAGCGTGAGGATTACAATGTCGTTTGATGTAAAAATTGTGAGGACGGAGGCAAATATGTAGAAAATGAGGAAGAGTTTTAATCCTGATCCTTTTGCCAAATGAACGAGTTTATATGCAAGCCAGTCAAAAAGTCCCGTCACATCCACGCTTAAGCTGACGTAAGCCATGGAGAAAAAAATCACGATTATCTTCCATGGTTCCAATGTGCCCACTCCAATAATTGCCTCCTGCAGTAATTGGAGGTCAATATGCCTGAGTAACATTAAAAGTATGATCGCTAAAATGGGTGCACGAACCATATCAAGCTTAAAACCCATTATTCTTTGCGGCTTAATTGCAAAGAATATGGAAAGTAGGATAAGTAGAATGATGATGAATGTCATATTTTTGTTTTAGTTCACCTTGAATTTTACCACTAGCTATCCGTACTGCCAAATCCCCCCCTACTTTCTTTTTTGATCTGATCCACTTCTTCAAACTCAACACGATCTACCCGCAGGAATAAACCTTGGGCGATTTTTGTGCCTTTGGCGATGGTAACTGGATTTTCTGTAAAATTATACATTTGGACTTTTAATTCATCTTCCGGTCCGCAGTAATCCTGATCGATAACGCCTATCCCATGAGGCTTTGCCAGGCCGTGTTTGCGTGGTGTAGAACTTCTGGATGCCAGAATTAAGGCATATCCTTTTGGAACCTCTACAATTACATTTGCCGGTATTAATTCGATTGCTTTAGGTTCAATGGTTATATCTTCTCGTGCAAGTAAATCAAAACCAACCGAACCATCGGTTTCGTAAATTGGGAGAGGGAGGCTTTTATCTATGCGGGTGATTCTAACCTTCATGATTTAAGATTAATCGATTAGCGAATAGTGATTTACGATTTATACAATAGGCAATCTTAAATCTAAAATCGCTAATTATAAAGATTTAAGCGTCTCACTAACATTCAGCGCAATACCGGGCCCCATTGTGGAGCTGATAGAAATCGATTTTATAAATGTTCCTTTAACTCCAGATGGTTTGGCGTTGCGAATAGTTTTTAGCAATGTTTTAAGATTATTTTCAAGTTCTTCTTCTTTAAAAGAGGTTTTTCCAAAAACAGTATGCACAATCCCCTGCTTATCATTTCGGTATTCAACGCGACCAGCCATAAGCTCTTTAATGGTTTTTTCAACATCATCAGTAACAGTTCCTGATTTAGGATTTGGCATTAAGCCTTTTTGACCAAGGATTTTAGCGACTTTACTTAAATCTTTCATTACATCTGATGCTGCAACTACTATGTCATAATCAAATTTACCTTTTGAAAACTCGGTAATTAGATCTTCAAGACCGGCGCTAACAGCCCCCGCAGCTTTTGCAGCTTTAACTTTATCATCGCTTACAACAGCTGCGATTTTAGGCTTTTTACCGGTTCCATGAGGAAGACCGGTTACCCCACGAATAGTCTGATCAGCTTTTGTAGGATCAATGTTTAAATTAATGTGAAGTTCCGCAGTTGAATCGAACTTAGTAGAACCTGTTTCTTTTAAAAGCTTGATAGCTTCATTAAGCAAATAAAAATCCTTCTCCTTGAGTTTATCAAGGGAACTTCGATAGTTTTTACCTCTTTTAGGCATAACATTGGTTGTTGCGTGGTAGATCCTTCGAAAATCTCAGGACCGTTGGCGGCTGTCGAGGCCTCCCACAATAATTAAGTTTTAAGCTGTAAGTCTTAAGTCTTCAGCTTATTGCTTAGAACTTAAGACTTAAGACTTGAATTTATTCAATAGTAACCCCCATGCTTCGGGCGGTACCGGCGATAATGTTCATAGCATGTTCAACATCGTTTGCATTCAGGTCTTCCATCTTTTTTTCTGCAATTTCTTTAAGTTTTGCTTTAGGAAGCACTCCAACTTTATCTTTTTGAGGTACTCCGCTCCCCTTTTTTAAATTAATTGCTTTTTTTATAAGTTCAGCCGCAGGAGCGGTCTTTGTTATATAAGTGAATGATCTGTCTTCATAAACTGTAATAACAACAGGAACGATAGTGTCACCCATCTCCTTTGTCTTATCGTTAAAGGCATTACAGAAATCCTGGATATTTAATCCGTGTTGCCCTAGTGCAGGACCAACTGGAGGAGCTGGATTAGCTTTTCCTGCAGGGATTTGTAATTTGATTAGTGTTAGTACTTTTTTAGCCACAGTTTTTTATGGTTAATAGTTAAAAGTTAATAGTTAAGAGTTATTTTAAGTCCATTAGTGCGTCGACCATGCTTTTTACGATTCCAAAGTTGTCTTCATTGGCTTTGTTATATTGGAATCCGAATAGGTTATCTCTTATCTGAGTAAGTAAGAAGCCGGTATTTTCCTGATTTAAGTCGTTGTAAAAGAAGCTATTATATCCGTATTTTGCAGTCTCGTTAATACTGGCAGTGTGTTCCATTTGGTCGGTTAATCTCATTTTTAAATTCAAATAAGTTAATCTCCCTTGGTTACTCTCTCCTTGAATTTCGTAAATTATAATTTTTTCCTCTTCGGGGCCAGTGGTTAAACGTGATTTACTTAGTGTATTTTGGTAAATACGAACATCTGAGAGCGCACTTAAATCAAATTTTTCAAAGATCTGTTGGGTGCGATTACGCTCAATAATTACGTAATCAAAAGCTGGATTGGAATTAAGAAAATCTTGAGTTAGATTATTTTCGGTGTCTTCTGCATTTATTACTATATCTATCTGATCATCTGAGTCAGGTAAATCTATCCCAGATGTATTTATATAGTAGTCAGCAGCAGTAAAAGCAACAATAGCAATCAAAATAACAATGAAAAGTTGAAGTTTTTTCATATTTTACTTCTTTTTAACTTGAGTAAAATCAAGTTCAATTGGGGTTTCTCTATCAAAAATAGAAACTAATACTTTTACCTTACCTTTTTCAGGATCAACTTTATCAATAATTCCATCATAATTGGCAAATGGACCGCTATTAATTACCACGTGATCACCAGGTGCAAAATCAATTTTAAACTTAAGATCCTCGCCCCCAACCCTCTTTTTAATTATACCGTATTCCTCTGGAGTTACAGGGACTGGAATATTACCAGATCCTACAAAACCAGTTACATTTGGCGTGTTTCTAACAACATACCATGAATCATCCGTTACAATCATATCCACAAGAACGTATCCCGGGAAAATGCGCTTCTTTTCCTGAACAGGTTCCCCTCTTTTAATTACTATCTGAGTTTCTTTCGGAACGCGAATATCAAAAATATAATCCTGCATATTCAATGCGTCCGTACGTTGACGAAGTGCTTTTTCAACGGCATCTTCATAACCGGAATACGTATGAAGCACATACCAGTTTCGACCCGTTCCTTTAGCTTGTTTTCCCATGAACTAATTAATTAGAAAATTCAAGATATTGCCACGAGGGCAAGAGGGGCAAAATTCAAAATTAAATTGATAAAAGAGCTTTGTAAGCTATGGCGAAAATTTCATCGATTACACCGAGTACCGCTGCTGCAATTATCATAAAAATAAAAACAATTGTTGTAATTCGGATAGCTTGTTTTCGTGTTGGCCACGTAACATTATTGAGCTCTTGAATGCTATTTTGAATGTATTTTTTAATCATGTTTTTTGATTACGAATTAAACCGCTGAATACTCCTAAAAAGCCCGCGACATGAATAGTAGCAAAAAGGCCTTATATTAGCAAGCTTTATTTCAAGCTATAAGCTGTAAGCCGTAAGTAATAAGCTAGCTTACAGCTTATAGCTTAATCCTTACCGCTTATTAGAATTATTTAGCGCTTTGTATAGCAACAATTCTCTCGTCTTCAAACATTGGAGCCGGGTGTCTTTCCAGATGATCGATTACTTTTTCAACTAGCTTTTTTGGATCCTCATCAAAGATAATAAAATCTTCCATTTTCCGCTCGCAAATTTCAAGAATATTACTAATATGATTAGATACACCGCCTGAGCCTGTTAGTACTCCAATTACTTTTCCTTCATCATAAGCTACCGTAAATTCATTTAGAGTTCCGATTCCGCCTCCAAGTAATATAATGGCATCTGAACTTCTAATGTTAATAATATCTCGTTCCATTAACCCCATTCCTGTGTAAAGGATTATGTCATAATTTTCATAAGGAGATTTATATCTTTCGATATGGGCTTGTTCGCTGAATGCAGGAGAAACCCCCATAGTAACACCGCCTGCCTGTTTAGCCCCATAAGCCGCTTCATCCGGGAGACCCGGGCAGGCTCCATTCACTAAAATACAATCAGCTTTAGCGATATAATGACCGATTTCAATGGCCTTACGAATGTTTTCCTGATTTTCGATCATTGGCCCTTGTGCTGAGCCCATAACACCGATTCTGAATTTCATAGTAATTATATTATTTAACATTTATCATTTAACATTTATCATTTTAGATGGATGTTAGATATTAAATGATCTTAATATTATAGCATCTTTTTATATAAATATCAAGCTTCTTGATTTTAAAAAATCTGTTAAAATTCCTTAGCAATTGAATAACTTATGAGAGAGCAGGGTTGTACCCTGGTTTCTCAGCTAACAGCCGCCGAACCAGGGTACAACCCTGCTCCGTCGGAATTAGATCATTATTCGACGTTCGGCGTTCGACATTTAATATTTCTTATTAAAAAGTGGCCAGACCATACACATCATATAAATCTTCGGGCAAGAAAACCTATAATCATTCAACTCGCATTGTTACTTTGATTGTTTTTGCGATTTTATTTTTTCTATTTATTATTGCCAGGCTTTTTCAATTGCAAATTTTAAAACACGACGAATACAGCAGTATTGCTGAAGAACAGCATTTTGGAGCTATTGATCTTCCTGCCAGACGCGGAGAAATTCTGGTCCGTGATACGCATTCTGGTGAGTTTTCCAAACTCGCAACAAATACAACTCTGGATCTTTTGTACGTCGACCCTCTTGTAGCTGAAGATAAAGAAGGAATTGCCAAGGTCCTGGCTCCGCTTCTTTTTACAGCCGAAGAATACGAAGTCTGCACTGAAGATCCGGATGAATGTGTTTATCAGGTTATTGAAGATGAGCCATTGGAAACCTTTTTAACTACTGAACCGGTTTGGGATTTAGGTCTGGAAAAAGAGGTTGAAGTGGAAACGGGTGATAACGACCAGAACTTTAAATCTTATCAAGAACTTGTGGATGAGGTTGAAGACAATATCCTGCGCAAAATATCTAAATTAGAAATTGATTTTGTTATTCTGAAAAGAGATGCTGATGAAGATTTAATGGCTGACATAATTAATGAACGCTTACCTGGAATTTTTGTTGATACCGAGCGTTTTATGATTTCTGCAGATCCAACTATGATCCCGGAACATCAGTTAGATAGCGTTTCAAAAACACTAGCAAGTTATTTGGATGAATCTTCAACTACTTTAAAGACAAATTTATCCCGCAGAAAAGTGCGTTATGTGTTTCTCAAAAACAAATTAGACCCGGATATTTCAAGGGAAATTAAAGAAATGGATTTAAAGGGTGTAGTACTTCTCCAGGAACACTGGCGCTATTATCCGGAAGGAAATTTAGGTTCGCATTTAATAGGATTTTTGAACCGTGATAATATTGGTCAATATGGCACTGAGGGGTATTTCAATATCGAACTGGAAGGCAAAAAAGGAAAGATCTATGCCGAAAGCGATCCTTTTGGAAGGCAAATTACTGTAGGTGAAAGTCAAATTGTTAATGCGGAAGACGGGGATACAATAGTTCTTACAATTGACCGAATTGTTCAAAAAGAAGTAGAGGAGATTTTAGCCGAATCCGTTGAAGAATTTAAGGCTGACAGCGGGCAGGTAATTATTATGGATCCTTTTACCGGAGCAATTATCACAATGGCTAATTATCCGGATTTTGATTCCAATAATTTTTCCGATGCATATATTTTAAGGGAAGTTGAGGAGAACGAAGAGGTTTATCATACAGTTGAATTATTTACCCGAGATGACCAGGGTCACTATATGCCAGCCAGCCAGGAGGAAGTAGACGATGAGGAAATTACAAAGTATGTTTATGAAAATAAGTTTGGTCCTGGTGTATTTAAAAACAAAACCATATCCGAATACTACGAGCCCGGTTCTGTATTTAAGGCGATTGTAATGGCTATCGCTATCGACGCTAAGGAGGTCGAACCTCAAACGACATTCGATGATGATGGCCCTCTTGAGATCGATGAATTTGAAATTAAAAATTCGGATGATACCTACCACGGTGAACAAACAATGACCGAAGTCCTTGAAAAATCCCTTAATACAGGTATGTCTTTTGTGGCTAAGAAGCTGGGGAAACGTTTGATGTATAAGTACCTTACGGATTTTGGTTTCGGTGAATATACCAATATCCGTCTGGAAGGTGAAACAAAAGGGCAGGTTGATTATTACAATCAATGGTCAAAGGCACAGTTACTTACAACATCATTCGGTCAGGGTATCGCCGTAACGCCACTTCAGATGGTAACCGCCTGGGCAGCCTTGGCTAATGGCGGCAAACTAATGCAGCCTTATATAGTTGATACCATTATTAAAGAGAGTGGGGTAATTCAAACCGAGCCTCAAATAATTCATCGTGTAATTTCTGAAGAAGCCTCCAGTATTATCACTTCAATGCTTATCAGCGTTGTCCGTCGCGGCCATGGCCGCCCTGCTGATATACCCGGTTATCTGATCGCCGGTAAAACCGGTACATCTCAGGTTGCCGGTTCCAGCGGTAAATATGAAGAAGGTGAAGGTGCTACCATTACATCATTTGCCGGCTACTTCCCCGCCCTGCAGCCACAGTTTATTATGCTGGTTAAGTTTGACCGTCCTCGTATTGGTGAAAATACATGGGGTTCAACAACTGCTGCACCTACATTCAGAAAAATTGCTGAATATTTAATTGATTACTACAACATTCAGCCGAGTTCGTGATTATTTGGAGCATCTTATGGGAGCTTATTGGAGAAATAATTTGACTTTTTATTTAGTTAATATATATTTGATATATCAAGTAATAATCAATTATATATTAATATTATGAAAACAATTAGTCCTTCATTAAAATTATTTATCAATCTATCAAAAGTCTTAACTGAAAATAGTCGTAGGTTTAATGGCGGTTTAGATGGCCTTGGTTTTAATGAGTTCACAATTTTACTTCATTTGAGCCAGTCACCTGATAAAAAAATGCGTAGAATAGATTTGGCTGAAAAAATAGGATTAACTGCTTCAGGAGTTACTAGAATGCTCGCTCCAATGGAAAAAATTGGATTAATTAAAAGAGAATTGGCCAAGCGGGATGCCCGTGTAAGTTATGTCGCCATAACTCCTAGTGGACAGCGTAATTTAGATGAAACCATTGATAAAGCGGAATTATTTTCTGAAAAAATCTTCCCACCGGAGAAACTTAAAAAATTAACAGGATTATCAGATTTGCTGGATTAATTGAACATAGAAAAGCTTGCAGTGAACATGAAAAGTTCCTGTTGTAGTTGCCTACAACAGTTGTTTTAGTGGAGCTCCTTATGGGAGCTTATAGCAGAATCTATTTCTTTGTTAGCAGATTAATTCCTCTTTTTATCTGAGTGGTGAAGTTGTGATCCATATTAAGTGTGCTGAAACCATATTTTTTAGCTCCTTTTTCAAAGAAATGACTGAATTTAGCTACCATATTTCCAACCTTAAGAAATGTTTCTTCCTTCTTAGTTAATACAAGTAGCCAATCATTAGGAGTCTTACTTCGATGTACATCGATTGCAAATTTTTTGGGATCAAACTTCGTTAAAGAAATTGTTCTTATATTTTTCTTTCCGTGAGTTTTTATTAATTTATGAACAAACTCTGGGGCAAGATGATAACCTTCAATAATGTAGTCATTCCCATTATCGATTTCATTCGCGATCATAGTATCGATCGCTTTGTAGACAGATTTAGCTTGGACTTTTAAAACTTGAATGATTTTACTAGCGGAATAGATTTCATAAAACTCATCATTGTTTCGAGCCTTCCCTTTTCCGCGCAGATGGCTGTAAGGATGGAGCTTTTTCCATTGAGATTTTGGAATATACTCCCTACTGACGACTTCAAGAGTGTCTGTAGAGATCCAAGATATGCGAAGTTTCTTAGCCAAAGCTTTTGCCAGAGTTGTTTTGCCTGCCCGTGGTGGTCCGCCAATTAAATATATCATGAAAAAATTATATCACACATCAAAAAAATGGCTTATTTAAGCCATTAATTCTTTGGAGCGGGCAAGGGGGATCGAACCCCTGTCAACGGCTTGGAAGGCCGTGGTAATAGCCACTATACGATGCCCGCGTGTCTATTTGCTGAATTATATTAATTTAGTTCAAGGTATTGTTCAAGTTGTTTTTAAAAATTCATGCTAAAATACATCCGAACTAACAGCAAAACACTATGAAAAACCTCAAAACACTTTTTATATTTCTGTTAATTTTTACAGCGATTTTTTTAACGGGTTGTAAAAAAAAAGGTGGAAGAAGAATTTTTTACTCAGGATATGATTTACGAAATAGCAGAGCAGGAAGGATGGGGCTATATTTGTGAAATAATTGAAAAAGAAGCTATTAGTGATCCTGATTCAGTTGCGGAATATTCAAATCCAAATAAAGGCATATCAATAATGCTGCCTTACAATGATAAATGGAAAGTTTTAGGAGCTACGGTTCCTACATTTGAAGAAGATGAAGATACGGTCTATTATGGACGTTATCGTGATTACGCAGCTATTTGTGGTTACGGTCGTCAGTTTTTTCAATTTGAAGAACCTGTAGCAGTAAATGAGTTATTGGAGGATTTTAATAAGAAAGAATACAAGTATATTGAACCACTTTTAAAGACAATAAATGGTTTAGAAGTTGTTGAGTATGCTGATGGTGAATTCTGTAATGGTGTATGGGGAGCTGTTGTTGTTACTGAAAATTATAATATTAATTTCCCCGATGTATGTGGTAATCAAAATTCGCTAATTGATCTTGAGGAAATTATTCAGACAATTAATTTTTATTAAAATTACTATTTAATATAATGAGAAAAATTCTAATCCTTACCCTTGCCTTTTCCTTTGCCTTTTTATTAACAGGTTGTAAAGAGGAAGAAACAGATACTCTTTCTTATTACGATTACCTGAGACCAACTTGTGGTGATGGCTCTTGTAACGAGCGGGAAATGACAACTGGACTTTGCCCCGAAGATTGTGACTATTCAATGTACGATGACCAACTTCGCGATGACCAATTCCCAATGACCGATGACCAATTAGTGCTTGTGGATGATGAAGATTATTTAGCGCTAAAAATGGATTTAAAGGAAAGGTCTACTGAGATTTATTTACCATCTGCCAGTACTGGCTCTGATAAAGATGCACTTGCGGTTCGCATAACACTGCCAAAAGAGGGCAATAATAGATATGAAGAGGGGGCGCCTATTGTTGTTTATGGAACTGGTGGGTATGTTGCTAATGGGCTTTCTAATAATCACTTCCCACATATGGATGACATGATTGTTGTCAGTATGATTTTCCCAGGCGGAACAGATGACAAAGAAGGGCGTTTTTCTGATGGAACTTATGACTACAGAGGTGTGAAAAGCGTAGAAGCTCTAAAAGACGTGATTCTTTTTGCGGCCGGGAAGAAAATGGATAAACAAGGAAAATATATTACCGATTATGCACCTGATGCACTAACGGACAATATTGGATTTATTGGTTTTTCTTTTGGTGGGAATATTGGCGTTGCTGTTGCTGCAATTGAGGGGGATGAGATAGCTGATGATTTGAAATACATCGTTCAATGGGAAACTCCTGTTTCAAGCCAAATAGCCACTCGTGATCTCGGTAGAATGCTCGGTCAACCACTTGAAAAAGGGGTTATAGGAAGAGCTCATTATTTTAATCCTCGTTATATTGCTTATGACCCATATGTTATAAAGGTTGATTACAGCGATGTAATTTATGATGCTGATTCTCTATTTACAGTTTTTCATGATGGTAATGGTGATGGGATATATACAACGATTAATGGTTCTTATTACAACTTCCCCGTTCCTGATTTAAATGATAACAACATTATTGAGACTGATGAGGATTTTGGATTAGATATTTATCCTTACGATACTTTTGATACCGATGGAAAAGTCGTTTATTCTCGCCCTGTTACCTATGCGCTTCGTGATAATGGTGCTTTTGATGGTGATTGGCCGGCAATTATTGCAACAGTGGAGGAAGCGGATGAATATTGGGATGTTCGTGAATCAGTTGCACTTTATGAAGATGCTATAAAAAATATTCCGGATTTGGAAGGAATGTATCTTTTGAGCATGGATGACCATGTTCAATCCGACCCTCATAAATCACATGTCCATCAGGCGTATGATGGGTGGAACGATGCCGCGTGGTTTAAAATCAATCCGGATCCTGAATACATATTGGAATGGGATTCCAGCTTTGCTGATTTGGATATTCCAAACCTGCCACCAAATACCGCTCCTGATAGTTGGGAGGATGCGGATTCTTATTGTATTCCAGAGGATATAGATGATGAAATATATTCAATAGCAGCTGTTCATCAGATGGCGGATAGGGTGCAGGAAGCTAATTAATACTTTCTGGATCTTCACCGTTTAGAGTTCCTGTAGCTAATTCTCGGATCTGGTCTAATAGTTTTGGTAAGTCTTCTTCAGATAGCCCGCTACACTCCCCTGTATTACGCTGAATCCGAGCATCTTTGGTAAATGGGTATTTTTGCGGCTTAATACAAATATGAGTTCCATTTAGGGAAGCAAGATCTTTTATTGCTATAATTGGTTCTTCGTCACCTTTTTTAGCCCTATCTTTTACTTCCCTGCTCTCTGGCGAATCTGATTGGAATTCATTTATTAATCTCCTGGCTGTATCGCAATAAATAACCATGTGATGCCTTGAAACATGTCCATTTGCAATTGTTATAATTTGATCACCACCGATATCATCCTCACTTCTGCCAATCTTGATGCTATCACCCTGAGCTATTTCAACCTCTTCTTTTGTGTTTGGGTTTTGATAAATCCATTTGCCTTCTTCATTCTTATATACAACTCCTAGCCAAACATTACCATTTTTATCTGCCCCCTCAAGTTCTGGAGTCCCTTTAACCACACAAAACCTTGCCATTTCATCATCTCTTAGGATTATTGACCCCAATTTCCTATAAAGATCTCTGTCTATTAGCTCAGGAGCATTTGGGAATTCATCTTCTGCATTTACAATACTTCCATTTAATTTCTTCCCTCGATACATTTTATGAATTTCAACACTACCGTTTATTAGAGGCTTAATTTGAACATAGTGTCCCCAGTCATCTGTTTCACTTTCCAGATTAATTCCCCACCCTAAATACTGTTGACCAGTTTTCTCATTTGTAATTATCTCATCAATTTCCCCCCTTGTATTTAATCCAAATTGTAAACTGGAAACCATCTGCTCACCTTCTTCTAAACCTGTTCCAATCACCACATCTGTCTTTATTGGGTGTTCTTCTCCTGTTTGAGGGTGTTTGTGGACCCAGCATGAGATTTTTTCGTCAAAATATACAATGCCCAAATCAGTACTACCATCTACTAATAGGTGTATTTTTTGATCAGGGGTGATTTCAACAGGAAAAGTTTCCGATATAGGTTCATAAGCGCCGTCAAACTTCAAGCTATTTAAACTCATAATAATTTAGTTTATTGGACTTCTATTATAAATTAAAAAAATATTTTGTCAATATTATCTTTTATTGAATTTTCTCCTTAAACTGATAATCTACATTAAGTTATTTTCTAAATAAAAAATTATGGCTGTTAAACCAAATCAAATCGAAAAACTTTTGCAGGATTTAATGGGAATTAAGGAAAAATACGCTAATGCCAAGGAAATTCTGAAGAGTTATAAAGTAAAATCAGATCGCCTTACTGAGCTACAAAAAGCCAAAAAGGAGATGTTGGAACAAATTACTGATGAGAAAAATAGAATTGAAGATGAGTTTTATGAAGATAAAGATTATGAGCAGTCAAAAAATGATGAACTGACTTACGGAAATCAAATTCGCGAAAAAAGTTCTGAACTTCGAAAAGTCATGGCAGAGGTTAATCCGGATCAGCAGCTCTCAACTTATGACTACAATATTAAAGGTGAAAAATTGAAGATGCAGGTGGAGAGAATTGTGAAGGTTTATATAAACGGAAAAGAAGAGAAGTAATATTTATCATTTTTCATTTAGCATTTTTCATTGCAATGGTGTTGCCATTGTTGTCTTTTTGTGGTATAATTTATAGAAAATAAATTAATCTATCTATCCTAGTGCCTAGTGCAGAAGAGACAACAACGCAAACACAAGAAAACCAAGCTCCTGAAACTACTGAAGAATTCAGGCAGGAGTTAGACATCCTTTCAGATCTGCCCATAGGTCATGAAGAGCGGATGCAGAAAGTCGGTGAAGTTTTAGTTTTGGATAATTTTTTAACTGCGGCTGGTGATGTTGATATGGAAAAAGCCAGACAGTTAGCCTCACGCATTCCTGCAGAGGTTCTTTATCAGCTTGAAGATGAAATGCCGGGAACTTTGCTTAAAATATTTGCGACAAGAAATGCTGAGAAGTACATATTTAATTTCAGGGGCAATAATGAAGCTGAGGCTGTAATTGGGCTCAATGTCTTTTTTAAATACCAGCCGGAAGTCAGAGCTTTGCATTGCCTCGCATCTGACGGTGATGAGAAAAATGGCGTGAGAAGAGGTTTAACTGGTAATTTTTATGATGGAAATGAATATGTGGAAGTTATGGATAATTACATTGTAACAGTTACTGAAAGATATGGAGAAGATGATTTTAGAATGGTTGAAATGCGCGAAAAAAGGCAGCAGGCATTAGCTGAATTTGAACAGAATAAATTGGAAGAACGTTTTAATGGTTTTTATGAAATGCTTGAAGATGAGAGGTATTCCGAAATTTCTTTAGCGCATATTGATTATGGGGAAAATAATATTGATAAGCTGACCTATTTAATATTTGATGAATCAATCAATGCCAATGTAGATCCATATCTTGTAATGGCGCTTTTAAAAACAGAAAATGGGCAGGAAGGTAAATTCTTCGGAGTTATGATAGAGGAGGCTTTTAATTTTGAAGGACAATTGGACTGGGCAATAAAATTAATTCAAAAACACGAACTTGGATATCAAATCTATTCAGGTGCAGAGCCCAGGAACATGGAAGGGATTTATACAATTGAGTTTTTAGCGTATTTCTCAGAACGCTATTCCCCTTCTTCCTTAAATCCAAATCACTTTAATAATTTGCATAGAATTTATTACAGCTACAGAGATGCTCCCCTCCCTGAAAATGTTGCAGAACTTAGGAACAGAGGAAGGATGCAGGCAAAAGAAAATAAAGAATATGATTTTGAGGCAACTCAGCTGACCGATGAGCAAATTGCATATATTAACGAGCATATTGAGGGTCTACCTCCTAACGAAAGAACTATTATGGTCGCTAGGATACTCGCTGATCCTGAATATAATTTATATATGGGGACAGATACCGTTGCAGGACACTGCGGTAAATGGGTAGGCTGGGTTTATTCTTTAGCCGGAGTAGATAAAAATACAATTTATCGTGATATGAGTTACAGAAAAGGTCATGAAAATGCGCGTTGCGGCGATATACATGCAAGCGAAGAGCAAATGGATGATATGCAGCCTGGGGATTGGCTCTGGATTAACCGGCCTTCCGGCATCAATCACAGCGTTTTATTTCTCGGTTGGAACGGCGCGCTGGGAGACAGAATGGCCATTACTGCAAATTTGCGCCGCGGTAAAACAATCCCCGCGGATGTTACAACTTTTTCGCTTAAGGAAAGTCCTGTAGTTAATATTTACAGGCCGGTTTAGGAATTACTTTCCCAATTCTCCGGTCTTAGAGATCGGACGGTTTTTCCGGCCTGCCACATTTCTGAGTCAGCCATTTCATCGAGCTCTTTTTGTAATTGCTCACGGTAATCCGGCTGGCTGTTTCTTTCCAAAACGATTTTAGTTTCAGTGCCGTCTGCAACTTTATCGTAGAGCTCTGTAAATACAGGTGCCACGGCATCTCTAAATCTCCCCTTCCAATCCAGTGCGCCGCGTTGGGCGGTTGTGGAGCAGTTTGCATACATCCAATCCATTCCGTTTTTTGCGACTAGACCAATTAGACCTTGGGTGAGTTCTTCAACTGTTTCGTTAAATGCCTCACTTGGGCTATGCCCACGCTTTCTAAGCTCGTTATATTGAGCTTCCATAATTCCGGCAAGCGCGCCCATTAAAACCCCTCTCTCCCCCGTTAAATCGCTATACACCTCTTTTTCAAAGGTGGTGGGGAATAAGTATCCGGATCCGATTGCGATGCCCAGCGCAAGAGCTCTGTCTTTTGCATTACCGGTTGCATCCTGAAAGACCGCATAGCTACTATTTACACCACTGCCATTTAAATAATTTTCACGTACTGCACGGCCCGGGCCTTTTGGAGCGGCAAGAACTACATCGATATCCGTAGGTGGCACGACCCCAGTTATATCTTTGTATGTGATTGAGAATCCATGTGAAAAATAAAGAGCTTTGCCCGCTGTTAAATGCGGCTTAATCTTTGGCCAAAGTTCTTTTTGTGCAGCATCGGAAAGTAAATACATGATTATGGTTCCTTTTTCTGCAGCCTCCTCGAGTTCAAATAAGGTTTCACCCTCTACCCAACCGTCTTTTACAGCCTTATCCCAACTTTTACCACCTTTTCTTTGTCCAATAATTACATTAATTCCATTATCCCTCATATTAAGCGCCTGGCCTGGCCCCTGAACACCATAACCAAGAACAGCTACGGTTTCATCTTTAAGCACTTCCTGTGCTTTTGATACAGGGAATTCATCTCTTGTCACAACGTCTTCCTCTGTGCCTCCAAAATTTAATTTAGCCATTTTTATATAAGTTAAAAAACATACTAAGTCATGTTAATGGAACTCAAAATGTATTGCAAATTTTATCCTTTTTTTCTGGCTACGGTAACGACGGCAGCGACTTTGTCTCTAAATATTGTCGTTCCTTCCTCGTAACCCCCTATAAGCGTATTCAAATAGTACATTCGATCCATTTGTAGTGAATTTTCTTTCTCTGCTATAACCCAGTCATTTCTTAGAAGATCAAGGTCTGGACAATGCTTAACCGCTCTTCCCATTTGTCTTCTAAATAATTCACCAACAGAAAGCCAGCCTTTTTTGCCAGCCTTATAATACATTGCCTCTGGCCCACCAGTGATTAGTTGGATATTCGTATTTCCTTGAACATATGCATCATAAGGCGGTTGAATATTCATACTTCTCAATTCTCTAGGACCAGCACCTGTTCCTGGTCTAACATCCTGAACATGCAGGAAATGGCCACCAGGCCTTAAGGTTGAAGCTATTTGACTAACTGCATGATCCATAAATTGTGTAGCGTCTAACGAAGAAAGGCCTGTAGCGATATCTAGACGTCCCTCCAGACCCAATGCTGCAACATTATGATATGAACCTTCATAAATTTTAGCACCTGGATGTCTTTTTCTATTTTCTTCCACAGCTAATGGATTTACATCAATTTGAGCCCAACTAGCTTCTTCACCTTTAATAAAAGGGGCTAGTAAGTCCCCCACCATTGCACCTGTAGCACCTGCCCCAAAATCAGCACCATTCACCCTTGATAAATCGTGTTTTGTTAAAGCAAATTCAATAATTGCCCTTAATCCTTCAATTACTTTCATGCGAGTTGACTCAAAACCCATGGAAGCTAATGAAATTGGCTGTTGTGCCAGCCTTCTTTCCTCTTCTTTTATACTTCCTGGGGAACGAAAAAGTCTGCCCTTTCCTCTTTGTAATATGCCTTGCATCTTAAGGAACTTGAAAATTAGGCGCCCCATATCCTCGCCCGTATGAATTTCGTGGCCATTAAATTCCCCCTCTTGTACTATTTGTTCCTTACTCTTTCTCATAGTGAGTAATAATTTAAAATTAGGTTTGTTATTTTTTTAACGCTTTTTGGCTACAGTTACAATAACTGAGATTTTATCTCTAAAAGATTCAAGTGTTCCTATTGCTGACCAGCCTGTTACATGTAAATTTAAATAGTAAGCGCCATAAACATCTTCATTTCCTTTTTCTGCTGTAATCCATTTATTTGATACGAGTTCTAATTCTGGGCAGTTTTCAATGGCTCGCCCAATTTGTCTCCTACATAACTCACCAGTAGAAAGCCAACCTTCTGGGGTTTGATAAAATAATGGCTCTATTCCCCTTCCACTCTTAATTGCTTTAGTACTGTAGGGAGGAGCAATGTTCACTTCTAACATTTCTCGTACTGCAGCACCTGCTCCTGGTCTTACATCTTGAATGTGCAGCAAATGACCACCGGGTTTTAATGCTGAGCTTATTTGTGATACTGCGTGATCTAAAAAGTGCGTTGAATCTAAAGCGGAAAGACCGGTAACTATATCTACATTTCCATCTAGCTCTAATGCCTTAACATCGTGATATGTTCCCTGAAGTATTCTTGAATCGGGATGTCTTCTTCTATTTTCTGCTACACAAAAAGGATTAGATTCAACTTGAGTCCAGGTTTCTTTATCTATATGCGGTTTTAGTAAATTTTCTACCATCATTCCTGCTGCACGCGATCTAAAATCTACGCCATTTGAAGTTGGTAAATTGTGCTCACCTAACAGAAATTCAATAATTGCCCTAAATCCTTCAATGGTATTTAGGCGAACTCTTTCAAATTGCTCAGGGGAAGCAGTGGAAAGATCTTGCGCGGCCAAAGCTCCTTCTTCTTGCTCAATATCACTTGGGAAATTTAAAGGTTCAATTATTACATTTTGAAGTGAATTATTATGATCTAATATTTCAAAAATCTCAGATCCAATGTGTCTTCCTGGATAAATTTCATATCCATTAATTATTTCTGCTGGCTCAGTTTGTCTCATGGTGGGCAACTTATTAAAATTTAGGTTTGTTAAAATACACTAAATTATGTATATTGTCAAATAATTTAGTATCTAAATTAGAAAATCTGTTTTACATTGTTGACTTATCAATCTTTATGGTGTATAATATTAATGTTTAATCACTAAAAACTAAAAATATGTCACCAGAAGTAAAAGGAGGTAAATTATCTCCACAAGAACTAGAAACCCTAGAAGCTGCTAAAACAATCCTCGATAGAATAGGGATGAATTCAGGATCAATTGAGAGTGCTTTAAGTGCTGCGAAGGCTCTTGCAGCACATGAAACAAGGGGGCAAGTAGCATCTGTAACCGCTCCATCTGCACCAGCGGAAACGCCTTCTGATTCAATGATGGACGCATATTTTGATATGGATGCAAGCTTTTTTGATTCACTTCCTGATGATATGAAGGATTACCAAAAATCTAATGCATTGTTTGAAAAGTTAAAACAAATGTATAGTGAGTATTTAGCTGCTTGCGGCGGTGTTGCATCGGAGGCGGTTTTCGATAGAATTCGCGAAATGTTCGCAAATTACCAGGCTGCATTCTCTGGTAAAACAGATTTTATTGATGATCCGGAATTAGACGTTAAACATAAACAACTTAAAGCACTTATGAGACATCCTGATTTTATGAAAGATGATCGTGCTGTAGGGGTAATTGAGCTAACTGCAGATTATGGTGTTAGGGATGTGATAGCACCATGGGGCTTTGAGATGTATTTGAAAGATGATATGGGTTATGAACTTGCAGATGGATTTGGCGTAGAACAGGTAGGTGTTTTTAGTTCATTAGCACAAAGTGATAAGTTGTGGGCTAGTAGGAACCCTGACTTAAAACGTGTTCTTATGGCTAGTATTGGTGAAGCTCTTAAATATACCGCCAAAAAACACCCCGAAGCTTTAATAGATACCATAAAGCCAAGAGTTCATATTATGGAGAAAAATAACGAACAAGGTAGAGAAAGGGATGATGATGTTCAGGAGAAAACTTCATTTGGACAAGATGAAATAGCAATTATAAAGAATGTTGGTAAAGCAACAAATTATGAAGGGATTGATACTAAGGTGTTTAGGGTTGAATACAGGCAAGCTTACTAAATGCGTTTTAATTGAACACACAGCTTACCTCCTAAAATGAATCGAAATAAGCCCGTTAATTACAATAACTATTGTATAGAAAGTTAGTATTGCCTGAGTAATAACAAGCACTTTTGGCAGGGCTGTTAACGGTGTAATATCACCATATCCGACAGTAAGAAATGTGACAATGCTGAAATAAAAACTATCTAAAATATTTAGTGAGCTGGAAAAAGCAGATGGATCCAAAAAACTGATTAAGCGATACCAGATGGCAAAGATAAGGATGATTTGAATTATATTCAAACTAAACATAAGAATCAGCCACTGACCTCTTTTTTCCATATCGTGAAATTCTGAAAATATGCGGCCGCGATTCAGGATGAAGTTTCGTGAATAAACGATAACGAATTCAAGTACCCGCTGGATTAATAAAATCGCTATTACAAAGGCGAGCCAGTATGGTAATTGGTGGATTGTGATAAGCAGGGCGATGCAGATGGCAGTTAGAACAAGCATCATAATTTCCAATTTGAGGAATATGTTTTTACCCGATCTGAAAATCCAATGGGAAAGGGTCAGCCATTTGTTGCCAAAATCAACAAGCCAACTAAATATGCTTATGATAAGGCTTTTTTTGTGATCCAAAAACTCCATAATATTAATGTTATGACGTTATGACGATACTACAATAATTTTCAATTTCCAAATCCCTCCGCCTGAGGCGGACCAAACAATTTTCAATTTACAATGTTCAAATCTCAATCAATAAAAACACCCCGAAGGCGAGATTCGCAAATCTCGCCTTCTATTAGAGGGGGTATTGGAATTTCGTTATTTCGTTGTTTCGTCGTGTAGTCGTTTCGTTTATAAGATTGCTTTAAGCCAAAAAATGAGGTATAATAAAAGGAATGAAAAACCAAATATTTAACAAAGCACTGCGCGTACTTTTAGCCACAAATGCCCTGATATTAATTGCGGGAGCTATGCTTGGCCCGATATATGCGCTTTTTGTTGAGGAAATTGGTGGCAGTTTACTAGATGCCAGTATTGCCGGTGCTCTTTTTGCCTTGACTGCAGGAATTGTGACACTTGTATCCGGCAAGCTGTCCGACAGAGTCCGCCATAGTGAACTGGTGATGATATTGGGATATGTACTTATGGGCAGTGGGTTCTTTTTGTACCAATTTGTCGATTCAGTTATGTTTTTGTTTGCTGTGCAGGTTTTAATTGGATTTGGGGAAGCGGTGTATTCCCCTGCTTTTGATAAACTTTATTCGGTTCATCTGGATAAAGGCAAAAGCGGAACTGAGTGGGGTGCATGGGAGGGAATGAATTATTTTACAACTGCCTTTGGCGCGCTTGTTGGGGGATTGATTGTTACCCGATACGGATTTAATGCAATCTTTATAATGATGGCAGCACTTAGCTATATCAGCGCTTCTTACCTGTATTTACTTTCACCAAAAAGAGTACTTTAAATTGACTAATTTTCCTGAATTAGTAAATTATTATTACCTTCTATTTGTTAAAAGTTTTTTATGGAAGGCGTTGAAAGTGCAGTAAAATTTTGGCTAAGTGAATTGAAGAAGACCGATAATGATGTGCCTGAATTACTAAAAGGTCTTAATGTTGATCAGCTTGTAGCTGCACTTGATTATACTGAGACCAATCAGGCAGTTCTTATTGGCCAACTCAGGAGGTGTATTTTAAGTGCGCTGGCTCCAAAACTTGTTGATTTAATAGAACTGCAACGAAGGACGTTAGCGACTGCTGTTAAAGAGGCGGATGTAGATGAAAAAATATTTGATCTAAGAAAAAGAATTACTGATCTTGAGGCTAAGCAGGAACGAGTGAGAAAATCGATTGCTAACTTATCTGAATGAGACGATTCTCTCCAAAAATTCCATCGGATAAACCGGTGGTTTTTCGGCAAGTGCCTGGTGGAAAATTACGGTAGACGGTGTGAGGGCGGGGGTGGTGTTTGCCTCAATAATAATCAGTTCTCCGGTTCTAATGTGCATAAATGCATCGATACGTGCATAACCTGCTAGACCTAAAGTTTTTGCTACCTTTTCCATGCGAGTCATAGCCTTTGTGACCGCGGATGGCTTTACATAAGGACTTGGCGGAGGGGTGATGTTTACACCAGTTCCTCCCTGAAATTTTTCTTCAAGGCTTAAGATATTTCCAATTGCAACAGTAATGCTCGGCTGAAGTGCTTTCATCTTTTTACCTTCCTGAACTAAGCCCATTGTAATTTCAATCCAATTACTTCTGGTTTTCCATTTGAGCTTATTTCGGACTACGCGGACGTGATCGGTCGCAACAAATTGCTCGAACATAATATGTTTCATTTTTTCGGATGGCATATCTATAATACCGTGCTGATCTTTTAGCTTTCCTTGTGGGATAACCGGTTCATGTTTTTCGGCGTATCTGATGTAAATTTCCAGATCTTTTGCATTATAAAGCCTTGCAATCCCCGCACTACAACCATCATCAAGTGGTTTTACAATAACTGTTGGACTGGCAATATTTCGGACTAACTGCTTCCAATACCTTTGATAATCAAGTGGTTTAAAAGATTTGAAGAGTTTGATTTCCTCTACTTTTTTATTAGCAGAATGTATTCCATCTTTTTTAAGATGAGCAATCGCCTTTCCAGTTTCATATTTATTCATGCAAAGTTTTGACGACTTTGATCCAGATCCGTTAAATGGAATCTTTTTATCTTCTAATGTTTTTTGAAGCGTACCATCCTCCCCTATTCCACCATGCAGACCAACGAAGACATATTTGGATTTTTTAATGAATTGCTCAAGCGACATTTTTTCCGGTGCAAACCATGGTTCTGTGATTTCACCTTCTTTTGCCGCCAGTTTTTCAACCACACGATTTATGAGCCCGTGCAAACGACTCTCGTCCTTTTTAGCCGTTTTACATGTCTCCATCATTTCCTCGACGGTGTGATTGAGGGTAAGTGCATAAGGCAAATGCCAAACATTATGACTGAGATCGAGTAAATATGGTTCTGGTTTGTATTTTTCTGAACGTTTTAATTTGAGCCATGCATTGGTGCCGGACATTACGGAGACCTGGCGCTCTGCGGTTTTGCCGCCGAAGAGAACATTTACCGCTTCGCTGTGGACCCGCTTCGCTGTGGACCCGCTTCGCTGTGGACCCGCTTCGCGTGGAAAAGATATATTGTGTCGTCTACAGGCGCTTTTTACTATGTAGCGGAGAACGTCGCGGTGGCTCATGCCTATGCGGGCGGATTGCATGAATAGGAAGCTATTTTGCTCCATTCCGCTTATTGGGTTGAAGTCGGAAAACCATATTTTTCCATCCGGCATTAGCCAGCCATCAAAACGCGCAAAGTCTTTCATGCCGAGCAGAGTGAAAAGTTGCTGGGCCTGGATCTGAATTCGCTCAATTACAGTATTATCAAATCTGGGCGGGCAGTGATATGTGACTTGTCTGGTTGCTAAATATTTTTTTCGATAATCGAAAATCTGGTGGTCGTCATAACTGATCTCAATTTCAGACGGCATTATAGCAACCGGCATACCGAAGCGGTTTTGTAGGATTATTACAGTAAATTCTGTACCTGTGCAAAACGGTTCAATAACAACTCTGGTATCAACTCGTTTGGAGAAAATCTGACGGGATTTTTCTAAAGCTTCCTCAGGAGTGGATACGGAGTAGACTGCAATACTGGATCCACCTGTTGCTGGTTTTACTACAGCTCTTTTGATTTTATGTTCCCTGAAAAAATCATTTATCAGTTTTTTATGATCCCTTAAGTGGCTCTTGAGCACGATGGATGGAAGTGTATAAAATCCATTATGGGCAATAAATTCATTAGCATTGAATTTATCAAAAGCACGCTTACATGCATCTTCCGGTGAGCCGATGCACGGGCATTTGTGGCGTTTTAGAATTCGCTGAATTTCCCCATCCTCACCAAAAGGACCGTGCATTACGGGGAAAGCCAAGTCGACTGTTTTTAAAAACTTTGCAAATGCGCTTTTGGAAAGCGGTTTTCCGGATGTGTGGAGCTTGAAGTCAAAATCGGATGGTGTGTTGGAATAAAGCTGTGATCTGGAAATCTGATATGCGTTTTTTTTGTGGTCAAAGTAGATTGGCAAAATCTCGATTTCGTCCGAATGCAGATGATCACATACTGAGCGGGCGGAGTTTAGGGATATTCCGCGTTCTAATGATGGCCCGCCACAAAGTAGTGCTATTTTCAATTTACTATTTAACATTTATCATTTATTTTTCGCAGAAATTGTACTCGAGTTTTTTAGCTAAATCAAGGCAAATTTTATTTTTCATTTGAGATTTTTCATTTTTGATTGATTTTTTTGTAATGGTTTTTGAAAACTTGAAAACTTGAAAACTTGAAAATTTTTTCAGATTTTCAGATTTTCAAATTTTCACACATATAGTATCGTCGTTACGTCACAACATTAATATTATGATTGAAAAGAAGATATTCAGAGCATATGACATTCGCGGGACTTATCCAGATCAAATTGACGCACAAGGTGCTGAATTGATTGGAAAAGCGTTTGGAACATATTTGCGTCAAAAACTCGATTTAGAGAGTCCAAAAGTCGTAGTCGGAATGGATTGTCGTACGCATGGGCCGGAGCTTATGGAGGCATTTGTAAGTGGACTTCTTTCGACAGGATGCAATGTAACTAATATTGGCCTATCCTCTTCTCCTTTCCTCTATTTCGTAAATACCGAGGGGAAGCTTGATGGCGGGTGCAATATTACAGCCAGCCATAACCCAAAGGAATATAATGGTTTTAAGTTGGTGACTCGTAATGCACATGCTGTATTTGGGGATGAGATTCAAAAAATCTATCAAATAATTGAGAAGGGTGAATTTGAGTCGGGTGAAGGTAATAAATTAACTGGTGATTATTTTGAATTCTATCTAAATAAAATGAAGGGGCTTTTTTCTGGCTCCAAACCATTAAAAGTTGTTGTGGATACGGGGAATGGTGTTTCTGGGAATATTTACCCTAAAATCCTGCGAGAACTTGGACACGAAGTGGTTGAGCTTTATACAGAACTAGATGGAAATTTTCCAAACCATGAAGCCGATCCAATTGTCGAGGGAAATTTAGTGGATTTGAAGAAAAAGGTTTTGGAGGAAAAAGCTGATCTTGGTTTTGGCTTTGATGGAGACGGCGACAGACTTGGTTTTATCACAGAAAAAGGTGATTTTATTAATGCTGATAAGATATTGATGCTACTTTCACGTGATGTACTTTCCCGCTACCCTGGCAAGGCAATTGTATTTACCGTTTCCAACTCCCAATCACTCTTCGATTTGGTTAAAGAGTGGGGCGGAGCCCCTGTTATGTGTAAAGTCGGGCACTCTTTTGTGGAGGATAGTATGAGTGAAAATAATGCAATTTTGGGCGGAGAACAATCCGGGCATTTCTTTTTGCCGGAGGATTATTACCAATATGATGATGCCTTAGTAACAGCCTGCCGAATCCTGAAAATACTGGGTGATTCAGGTAAATCTGCATCTGAGTTATTTGAGGAATTTCCAAAAACTTATGACCAGCCCGAAATTCGGCCGTATTGCAGTGATGATGAGAAATTTCAGGTTTTGGAGCAGATTAAGATGTATTTTAAGGACAAATATCCAAATACAACCTTAGACGGCATTCGTATAGATTTTGGCAAAGGCGGTTGGGCTGGAATACGCGTAAGTAATACAAGCCCTTGTGTATCTATAACTATGGAGGCGCAGACGCCTGAGCATTTGGAGGAGATTAAGGATGTTGTACTTGGTCATTTGAAAACTTATTCTGAGATTAATTGGGGGAAATAAAATTATAATTACAAACCGCGTAGAGACGCATTGCAATGCGTCTCTACGGATAGGTTTTATTTAATTAATTCTGTTTGAAAATTGGTCATTGAGGAGGTATAATATCTTCGCCTTCTAACCAACTAAATTATGCAAAAACCAAAAGTCGGAAAAAAGGTTTTTAAAGTTTTAACCGGTGTGATTATAGGCGGTGCTATTGGTTCAATACTAGGTTTAACACTTGCACCAAAAAAGGGTAAAGAAACACGCGAATATCTTCGGGAGAAATCTCTGGATATGTTTTTGGAAGGCAAAGCTAATTTGAAAGAAGGTAAGAAAATTGGTTTTTTCAAAAAGCTCCTTATCAAGCTATTAATGCCAAAGAAAAGATGAAGTTGCTTCTTAAATCATTTTTGATTTTAGGTTTGTTTTTTCTTTTTATGGAATCCGGCTATGCTATAGATTTGCCCAGCCAGATTATTTTGAAAACCGATTATAAAATATGGACGATTTATCCAAATAGTATGGATTTTCTTTCGGATTATCAAAAAAATTATTTCGGCAATTTGGAAATCAAAACTTTGAGTGAAGATAGCGCACTTATTGAAAAATATCTTGAAGAAAAAACTTTTGCCGGAATTGATGTTGCTAAATTACGTAATTTTCTGGAATCCGAAGTTGCATCCGATATTTATCGCGAAGGAGAAGATATAACTATTGATATGGATGAGAATGGGAATGTTATTTTTGAAGGCAGTGGCCTTTACACGCGCAGTCTTGATCTTGAAAAGGCAACGATGATGCTTAAATACGCCCTTGAACATGATATTGGTTATATCAATTTACCCATTATCCGCAAAGATCCGGAAGTAACAGTTTTAAGTGAAGAACTAAAAGAGTTGGGTATTTTAGAGCTCTATTCAGCAGGTGAAACGGATTTTAGCAGATCCCCTAATAACAGGATCAATAACATCAATGTTGGTTTAAGTAAATTTAACGGCCACATTATTAAACCCGGTGAGGAATTTGTTTTTGGAGATGTTCTTGGGGCTGTAGATGAAACAACCGGATATAAACCAGAGCTTGTTATTAAAGGAGATCGAACTGTTCCCGAATATGGTGGAGGACTATGCCAGGTTTCCACAACTGCTTACAGAGCAGTGCTTGCTGCCGGCTTTCCTGTTACAGAAAGAAAAAATCATTCATACGCAGTAAGCTATTACACTCCTTATGGACTTGATGCTACCGTATACCCCCCATCCCCCAACCTTAGATTCATAAACGATTCATCTTCTCACATACTGATGCAGTCATTCACCATCGGCTCTAAGGCATATTACAATTTTTATGGCACAAAAGATGATCGGGAAGTTTATATGATAGGTCCTTATTATTCCGGATGGACTGGCGTACCCGAAACTAAAACACAATATTCAGAAGATTTAGCTCCGGGTGAAGTCCAGGTTTTAGGGCATGCAGTTCCGGGGCTTATTTCAAATTGGTATCGTTATGTTGATTACAACCAGAAAACCGAAAAAGGCGAAGAGAAAACTTTCTTAGAGCGTATTTTCAGTAAATACGAAGCCCGCCCGGACTTTTATGTGATCGGGGTTGAATCAGCCAGTGAGATTTTGGAGAATGGATACTAATCTCATTTAACATTTATAAATTATCATTTTCCATTTAAATGTTAAATCACAAATAATAAATGATAAATTAATATTCCACTCTTCTATATATCAATTGGGATGTTTGAAGTCTTAATCAATTCCTCTTTTGACAGTCCTGATTTTTCCGGGACTTTTTTTGTGATGTAAATTATAAGTGCTACCCAGGCCATAGCACCTGTAAGCAATGTACCTAGGCCCAAAAGCCAGGCCCAAATAGGTTTAATGTTCAGCTTTAACCCGTAGTAAACAGTTATTACCACCATTCCGATCCTGATAAATATTCCTGCTAATATAAACGGCCCAAATGCCACTGCTGCAAATGATTCACCGTTCAGAAGAAACATATTTACAAACACCATTATGCCAAATAAGTAGGCACCAAAAAGCCCCAGAAACCATATTAAGTAGTGTTTTTTGTAAATATTCATACTTTAATTTTATAATTTTCATTTTTCAATTTTCAATAAAATGTTAAATGAAAAATCTTAAATGATAAATTAATACTCCATCCTTCCTTCCAGAGCTCTTTTGAGTGTTTGACTATCGGCATATTCTAAATCGCCGCCAACCGGAATGCCACGGGCTATGCGGGTAATTTTGACGTCTAGCGGTTTAATATAGCGCATAATGTAGGCAGCTGTGGCTTCTCCTTCCATGGATGGATTAAGGGCTATAATCACCTCTTTTATACCCCCCTTTTTCACGCGCTCAATAAGTTCAGCAATTGTAAGTTCATCCGGGCCAACACCTTCAACTGGTGCAATAATACCGTGAAGTACATGGTATACGCCTTTGTATTCATTAGCTTTTTCAAGAGCAATCAGATCGAGAGGGTCTTCCACAATACATATCGTAGTTTTATCGCGATTATTATTTTGGCAGATCAGACATATATCTTCTGTTGTCAGGTTTTTGCAAATTTCACAATATCTAATCCCCTCTTTTAATTTAGCTACGGTTTCGCCAAAATTTTTAATACTTTCATCCGGTTTTCGGAGTAAGTAAAAAGTCAGTCGCTCAGCGGATTTAGGGCCAATGCCCGGGAGTTTGCTGAATTCTTCTATAACTTTTTCGATGTTTTTAGGTATGTAGCTCATTGCGTCCGATTTACGTTGCTTAAATTAATAAGTTAATTAATGCAGGTTGCGACGTAAATCTTACAACGTAAATCTTAAATCGTAAATTAAAATTCGCTCCATAGCATCTGATTCGTAACCTCATGATGATACCATATTTCTCCGGATTTTACCCGGGTGCCCAATTCACGCGGGCAGCGGTCAGCTGCGGCTTGTTTTAATGCTGCATATTTTTTTCTGTTATCTTCATACATAACCTCCTTAATAAAATCACTTCCATTAAAGGCTTTCAGAGCCTGATAAATATTCCCTGGCACTTTTTTGACCGCTTGACTATAAAGTTTGTACATCTCCTTTAGTTCTTTTGGCTTGGCAAACATTCCTTTTAACCCTGCCTTTAATATTAAATAAAAGGCTAAATAAGGATTTGCATCAGGTGCAACTGTTCTTACTTCAATACGTGCTGATTTTTCGTTACCTATCGGGATCCTGATCATTGATCCTCTGTCGACAGCAGATCTTTTTATTTCATTTGGGGCTTCAAAATGAGGATCAAGCCGACGATAGGCGTTGACACTTGAATTCAGACCCAAGCATATATCTGAGGCATAATAAAGAATAGAGGTCATAAAATTATGAGCATCTTGAGATAAATTCAATTCACCTTTTTTATCATAAAAAATATTTTTACCGTTTTTATTTAATGAGATATTTGTATGCATTCCGTTACCGTTAATTTTCATTATTGGTTTTGCCAAAAAAGAAGCTGTTAACCCAAAGTTCTTGGCAATTTGCCGAGCTATTACTTTGTATATCTGCACCTGATCGGCTGCCAGAAGAATGTCTGTATATCTATAGTTTAATTCAAACTCGCCCGGAGCCACTTCCGGGTGGTCTTTTTCATTTTCAAAAGCCATGGCACGAGTTGCTTCTGCAAGGCGATCAATGAATTGCCTCAATCTGTCCTGCGGAAGGACATTGAAATAACCTCCTTTAGATGCAACTTCGAATCCTGATTTTTCATCAAAATTATGTTCAGCATTTACCCCTTCAAGCAAATGCCCTTCTACTTCGGGTGCAACATTTACACGAATTTTGTGTTTTTCCCAGAGCTCATTGGCAAGAGTCATTAAATTGGCCCGATAATCCCCCATATAAAGCTTTCCATCTTTATCCTGCACATTTGCAAATAAAAGAACTTTTCCGTCCCCAAATACATCAGCAGGAAGATAACGAAAACTTGACCAGTCCAGCATTAATCTTAAATCTGAATTATTTTGGGCTGTGAATCCGCGAATGGATGAACCGTCAAATGTTAAATTGTCACTGGAATCCAGTAGAAATGTTTTATTGTAATCCAGCATATGAAACCTTCCTTCCATGTCAGAGAAACATACTGTCACAGCTTTTATTCCTTTTTCCTTTTTAAGTATCTCGGTAAATTTGTTCTGAAAATATGATTGAGGTTTACCTGCATTTTTTTCTTTTTTAACTTCCATATTTCTTTCTTCCAGCTCTTCATAACTTAAACGGAAAAAATTTTCACTGCTTTTTAAACGCGGTGTTATTGATACATTTGTTTCATAAGTTGTAGGGGGCATATTTTTTTGTGGTTAATTTATAAACAATTCTTAGATTATTTTTTTTACATAAACTAGCAAGCTCTTTTTCAGGCCAAAAAATTGATGCCAAAAAAACCGGCACAGTTTGATTTGATAAATAACCTATGATATTTTTATAAGTGTCGAAAATTTCGACAACATATTTTAAATTGCTAAAAATTTTAATTATGGTTTCAGTAGATGTTTTGACTAATTTCGGAATGTCCAAAAAAGAAGCTCAAATATATTTGGCCTGTCTGGAGCTAGGAAGCGGTACCGTTATGCAGATCAGCCGTAAATCCGGCATTACCCGAGGTTCCACATATGATATTCTTGAAGAAATGCTGGAAAAGGGCTTTGTAAGCAAAATCCACCATGACAGACATATGGTGTTTAATTCGGTTAATCCGGAAGTTCTGAAAAAACGATATGAGAGCAATGTCAGGAATTTTGAATTGGTTATGCCGGAACTTGTCGGTCTTTTTCATAAACACTCTCGTCCGCGCGTTCGCTATTTTGAGGGATTGGATGGAGTTAAACGCGTTTATGAAGATACTCTTACCTCAACAACTGAAATTCTCAACTATGCTAATTCGCGTGAGATACGGCTCCATTGGCCTGCTTATGATGATGAATATGTAAAAAAACGGATAGAAAAAGGAGTTTATCTGAAAGGAATTGCTCCCGATGATGAGTATGGCAAAAAGGTAAAAAAGGAAGACAAAATTTCGTTACGAAAGACCTATCTCCTTCCGGCAAAAGAGTATCGTTTTACTAATGAAATTAATATCTATGACAACAAAGTTGCAATAACATCTTTCCGCGATGAGTTAATTGGAATTATTATCGAAAGCAAGGAGATTGCAGATACACAAAGAGATATCTTTAAAATGGCCTGGGCATTTGCCAGGATTACATCTAAAAAATAATATTTAGTATTTTTTCATTGTCCTGCCAATTTGTTTCTTAATATCACGTTCTTTAATCGTCTGACGTTTATCATGTTTTTTCTTTCCCCGGACAATGCCGATCTGCACTTTGGCATACTTTCCATCCAGGCCGATAGCCAAAGGAACTACGGTAACCCCTTGAGTGTTTAAATGATTGGCAATCTTGTGCAGTTCTGATTATTTTAATAATAATTTCCGCATTCTGAAAGGGTCGTAATCGGGATTTGAGTCATATTTATAGCGGGAGATATTCATATTTTTAATAAAAGCCTCGCCCTTGGTGATACTGACATAGGCACCTTTTAAATTTACATTCCCAGATCTGATGGCTTTGATTTCAGGCCCGGTCAAAATAATGCCGGCTTTATATTCATCGAGCACTTCGTAATCAAAGTAGGCCTTTTTATTTTTCTGGATAATCTTCATTTTTAATTAGTATGTGACGTGATGACGATACTATATGTCTGAAAATTTGAAAACTTGAAAACTAAAGGAATGTTAATCTAGGGTAATTTTCAAATTTTTATAATTTTCATAATTTTTAAAATACATAACAAAAAACCCCAAAGTGCCATTTACTTCTCATGCAAGTTAATCCAGACTTCAGGTGGGAAGGGTCGGTCAGGTACTGCCTGACGTAAAAACCCATAATCCCTTAGATCTGCTGAACGAGTTACTGCATAAGGTTACGCGGTCATTTTCGAGTTTTTGTTTTTGTTTTACAAATCTATTGAACCAAAAATTTGTTCAATGATCAAATGGTTTGAATTGACAGAAAATTAGGAGCTATGTTTAATCTCACTGCCACTAGCATGCAAAGTTGATTTATTACACTTAGCGCAGAATTTCTTGTGTTCTAATTTACCTGTAATCGTTTTTTTATTAATACGAGTCTTATAATTCTGCATTCCGCATTTTTTATCCTTACTTACTGCTTCCTGGCAAACTAGATATACATTGGTGTTTTTTCCTCGTGGCATGATTTTTAAATTAATGATTATGAATTGGTGTAATCCACCGAAGCTTTAGCGAAGGTGGGTGGAGCCATCACCCGGGATTGAACCGGGGACCTCACCCTTACCATGGGTGCGCTCTACCGACTGAGCTATGATGGCATGGCGGAGAGGAAGGGATTCGAACCCTCGATCCGCCAGAGGCGGAAACACGCGTTCCAGGCGTGCGCCTTAAACCGCTCGGCCACCTCTCCCGGGGTTAGGGTTCCAATTTATTAAGCTGTTTTACTAATTGTTTTTAAACACTTCATGCAAAGCTTCTTTTTCTGAGTTTCACCTGTTTTTGCATCAAAAATCTTTTTTATTGCTAGATTCGGCATAAAACGGCGTTTGGTACGACGAACGGAATGACTGACGTTATGACCGGTTCTAGGACCTTTTCCACAAATTTCACAAACTTTAGACATGATTCGTATTGATTAAAAAGCCCAAAAAAACTATCATTTCACAGTGAGATTGTCAAATTAAACTTTATTTTTTGCAAATTTTATATTTAGTAATAGCATTGGCTGTTTGCATTAGCGTTCATGAGTCTGCTCATGCATGGGTGGCATACAAGCTTGGTGATCCAACAGCAAAAATGGCTGGCAGAGTTTCCCTCAACCCGCTTAGACATCTTGATATTTTGGGAACTTTAATGATTTTTATTGCCCATTTTGGATGGTGTAAGCCAGTACCATTTAATTACTATAACCTAAAACACCCTCGCCGTGATGCCGCCTTAATAGCAATTGCGGGGCCTTTTAGCAATTTAATAACCGCTGTACTAATCGCCTTTATATTAAAATATATTGCTTTACCATTAATTGTTTTAAATGCCCTTTCTTCAATTTATATGTTAAGCATTATACTTTTTTTGTTTAACTTAATTCCCATTGCTCCTCTTGATGGGTCAAAGTTAATTGGACTCGTAATACCTCACTCAAAAGAAAATTGGTATCAGAGCTTTTTGGCACAAGGCCCGATGTTTATTATTATTTTAGTTATTGCAGATCGCTTAATTAACGGCGCAACGGGATTTTCGGTTTTAGGAACCTACTTGCAATATGGCTATGAGTTAATAACAGTTGGGTTAATGCTTGCTACCTGAAAAATGAAAAATGATAAATTCGAAATGCTAAATGTTTCAACACCCATCCGCCTTTAAGACAACACCGATACTCTTGATAATAACCTTAATATCAAGCCATGGTGACCAGTTGGTAATGTAATACACATCCAGCTTCACCTCTTCTTCAAAGTCTAAATTTGAGCGGCCGCTAACTTGAGCAAGTCCTGTAACACCTGGCTTAATTGCAAAAACTTCGTAGTGGTGTTTTTCGTATTGAGCTACTTCTTCCGGTAAATGCGGGCGCGGGCCAACAAGGCTCAGAGTTCCTATAAGAACATTAAATAGTTGTGGGAGTTCATCAATGCTGGTTTTACGTAAAAAGCGACCCAATCTAGTAATCCGAGGATCGTTTTTAATTTTGAATAAAGGTCCTTCTCGTTCATTTAATTCTTGCAATTCTGATTTAACTTTATCGGCATCCATGACCATTGAACGTAATTTATAGACATTAAAGACCTTGTTTTTGTATTTTCGCTTACTTTTATAAAATACCGGTCCACGAGAATCTATTTTAATTAAAATGGCGGCAGTAAGCCAAATAGGAATAAGAAGAATTATAAAAATTAAAGAGAATACAAAATCAAAAACTCTCTTATAAACATATCCCCATCCTTCTAGTGAAGTTTGTTTTAAGCTGATTAAAGGGATATCATCTATCATTTCCATCTCTACATTTGTACGCTGCATACGAAGCACATCTGGAATAAAGTAATATTTAATTTGATTGGACCGGCAAAATGTAAGTAAATCACTTGTTTTTGCATCTTCCAAATCCGTTTCCGCCTGAATAATTTCCTCAACGCCAAATTTTCTTGTGATATGTTCTAGTTGATCCAATGTTCCTATTATTTTAAGTGCACCCAGTTTTCTGGATTCATGTTTTTCTGCCAAAGCACCAATTACATTATAACGTTTGTCGTTTTTTAACCGCTTATAACATTGATCAGCTAAGGAATTAACACCTATAAAAAGAACTCTTCTTCGTCCAATATCAAAATAAAGTAAGACAGACTGTATTAGACGCATAAGAATTCTGCCCGTTATAACAAATGAGATCGTAAATAGCCAAATATGTGCGAGGGCAATACGAGAGAAAAACAGCTCATGAACTACAAGAAAATAATACGCAATAATAAACATCAGCCAAGCTGAAACAAAAAAGATGATTTTGATAAAAACTTTACTAAATTTCTCAGTTATTTTTAGGGAGTAAAGCCTTCCTAAGGTAAAGAGTGTAATTAAAAACACAGTTGCGTATATTGAAAGTCTCAAATATTCATCAAACTGCGGTAAGAGCTCAGGAACAAATTGATATTGAACACCGGGTATCAAGTCGGTAATCGGACGGAGATAGTAAGCCAATAAAAAAGCAGACATCGTAGCTATGGCATCTAACGGAAGACGTAATACCCCTAGGATTATTTTGGATTTCTTCATGGACAGTAGCGAGAAATACCATTTGTTTATTGTAAACTCATAAGCCGAGTTCTGTTCCCGCTTCGCATAAAGCTACACAGGAAGTAGTCATCTATCTTATTCCCCGCCTTGGCGGGGACGTTTAGCGGTTGCAGGAATGGTTCAGCGAGCAGCTGATGAATCCACTCCCCCATACAACCTTTCACCAAGTGGGGTTTACCACCCCCCGATATTACTACCGGGGAGACCGTATAAATTAACACGGACGTTTCAGCCTTATCCTCTCTCGATAAATGGTGAGAAAGACTGGCTCGTCTCTGCGGCACTTTCCCTTGATCCCGATTGCTCGGAACCCGACACGTCATTAACGGTCACCTTGCTCTATGGTGCTCGGACTTTCCTCTCCCCCACCCTAAGATGAGGAAGCGACTACTACGGTTTAAAATAAACAAATGGTATGGAATTTATATCACAAAACAATAATTTTGACTAGGAATTATTTATTAAAATTATAAAAAAAACCTAATCCGGAGATTTGGTTTTTTTAGTGGTCGGGGAGACAGGACTCGAACCTGCGACATCACGGTCCCAAACCGTGCACTCTAGCCAACTGAGCTACTCCCCGATGGAGCCACCTGCCGGGATCGAACCGGCGACAATCCGCTTACAAGGCGGGCGCTCTACCAACTGAGCTAAGGTGGCGAAGCCTCCTCTTCTGCGAAACAGAAATGGTGGCTTAATGGTGGGCAGGGAGGGATTCGAACCCCCGAAGTCGTAAGACAACTGGTTTACAGCCAGTCCCGTTTGACCGCTTCGGTACCTACCCGTTTCCAAAACGCGCATACAAGATTAATGAGTTTCCCGTAAAAATGCAATTAATTTTTTAACCAAATATCTATTTTTCATTTAAAAACCAAAATCCATTCTGTCAATTTTATTTTTGTTAATTATTGACTTAAAAAAGAGCTTTTGTTAAAATTGACTAAAGAAAATTTATTTCATTAATATAAAAACAAATGAACATGATCAAAAAACTTACAGCTTCTTTTGGGACAGCCTTATTTTTGGTAAATAATGCACTTGCTCAACAGGACGCTTTTGAGCGCGAGGCAATAGATATCACTGGTGCTGCTAAAGGCACACTAGGCCAAAATATCACAACAATGATTAATTACTTCCTTGGTCTTCTTGGTTTAATCGCTGTGGCTTTCTTAATTTATGCTGGTGTTATGATGGTTACCGCTGGTGGTAATGAGGAACAAGTTGCTAAGTCTAAGAAAATTATTACTTACGCAGTAATTGGCATTATTATCATCCTTCTTTCTTACACTATAGTTACTTTTGTGACTGGTGCACTTGGTTAAGAATCAATTAAAATTTTTTATCACATAAAAACAGATAAACATGATTAAAAAACTTTCAGCATCTCTCGGTGCAGCAACGTTGTTTGCAAACAACGCCTTTGCTCAAAGTGCTGCTTTCTTTGACAATCCACAAACTGGTACAGCGCCAAATGTAGCAGCTCAGGGTACATTGGGTCAAAACATCACTACGATGATTAACTTCTTCCTTGGTCTTCTTGGTTTAATCGCTGTGGGTTTCCTTATCTATGCCGGTGTTATGATGGTTACCGCTGGTGGTAATGAGGAACAGGTTACAAAAGCTAAGAAAATCATTACATGGGCTCTAATCGGTATAGTTTTGATTCTTCTTTCTTATACCATCGTACAATTTGTTACAAGCGCACTAGGGTAATTAATTCTACATATAAAATAAAAACCCCACTCGACTCTGTTGGGAGGGGTTTTTGGTATATTGGTTTATTAGGTGACTGACGGATCCTCTATTAAATTTGTTTTTATAATTTTTTCTTTCTTTGTCGCTTTGTCTTTTACAATAATTGATCCTGGTAAAACTTCAACAATGCTGTCGAAAGAGAAAATTCGTCTGCCAAGGCTTATTAGACCCAGAATTGATTTTTCAACATATATTTGCTTTAAATAAAAGGTTTCTGTATCAAAATCAATATTATAAACTCTCCCATAAAACTCCCCTTCTTCGTTTTGAACCCGATTGCCGATTATATATGTAGCTCTCGAAAGAATATCTGAAATTCTAATAATATCGGCTGGGTCGGCAATAACTGAATCATCTTTTACATAAATATTCTTTTTCCACTCAACTATATCTTGAGACTGAATAACTGCATCAGAAGCAAGGATGGTTAATGGCTTTACCCAAAAAGCCTCAATCTTCCCTGTGTCGGGGTCAATAATTACATCTTTAAGCATTGCTAACGGATTTCCGTCATCAAAATCTAGGATAGGTGTGCCAATGATGGATTTATAATCGTTAATCACGTAATATAAAATAAATTTATTTGAACATTAATGCAAACAATATGAGAAGAAAATTAGCACTTATTTTTGGAACTCCTATTTTTATAGCCCTGATCGTCACTTATTTTTATAAGGAAAGAGTTGAGCAAACTTTGTTGACGGAAGATAAAAGTGATTTGATAAGTGTTATTACCCCCCTGCCCGGTGAGCTTGTGGCAAGCCCTTTAATTATTGAGGGTGAAGCCAGAGGATACTGGTATTTTGAAGGTGATTTCCCTGTGATTTTGTTAGACGAGAATCGCGAGCAAATTGCCTTAGCCATCGCTCAATCTCAAGGTGAGTGGATGACGGAAGATTTTGTGCCATTTGAGGCAGAACTGGAGTTTGAAGCACCTGAATCAGATATGGGATTTCTTATTTTAAGAAAAGATAATCCATCCGATATTCCGGAATTGGATGATGAGATTGAGATAAAAATTAAATTTAGGTAACGGGGTGTGGCGCAGTTGGCTAGCGCGCATGGCTGGGGGTCATGAGGCCGCAGGTTCAAGTCCTGTCACCCCGACCACTAGAAAACCAATTTAATAAAATTGGTTTTAATTATCAATTTACAATTTTCAAATTCCAAACAAATTACAATTTTCAATACTCAATTACCAAACTTTTGAATATTGAAATTTGATTATTGTGTATTGTTTGGAATTTGGAAATTGAGAAATTGGGTTGACAAATATATATCTTGCGTTATAATGAGCATGCTGTGGGCTAGTAATTCTGAAATTTCACGACCCGGCATACAATCACAGAACCCATACCTTTCGGTGTTGGAGGTTTTACGTAAATGCAATTTTTAACTTTCCCTTGCTGTAAGCCAAAAACCCCTTGAGAAATGGACCTATTTGTGATATAATATTTAGATAAATTGTATTTCTATGCCTATTTCTAAAAACCCATTTCGGCACAGCTTAAAAAAACAGGTTCAAGATAATCTTTTTTTGGAAAATAGATTTGTGTTTTTCGCAGCAAGAGCAGCTGATTTAGGTGTGGAATCTAGCATTGATAAATTAAAGCAAGATAAAAAAGCTTTAGAGGCAAGACTTGAAACTGAGCAAGACCTTAATGAGCGCAGTAAAATTCAGGATGAGATAAAAAGAATTGATGATGAGATCGAGGGACTAAAAGCTATTGAGCCAACAGAGGCACCATCTGCTCTCATGTATGGTCTGCAAAGCAATGTACAAGAGCTTGATAGGCAAATTGGGGCAGAGCCCCGCATTGACGTAAAGCAAGAATTAGAAGCAAAAAAACTTGCATGCCTGGAATCCCTTGAGGCGCGTCAGCGTGAAATAAAAGACCAGATAACACTCGAAGATGCCCTTGATCAAGTAAACAGCGATGATGTTATTATCAAAAGCCTTGACCAAAGATCTTTTGATCAGATTCATATCGATTATTTATTGAGTTCTGATTTAGCACCGTTTTTTGATGATCAACTTCGCTCTCAGTTAAAAGTCGCAAAAGATCAAATTACAACTCAGGACTTTGTTAAAAATACACTTCGGCCTCAGCGGGAAAGATTGATCGTTGAAAGTGATACTGAATGGCAGACATTTAAAACGGATACTGATAATCAAATACAGTCTTTAGAAGCGGAACGGGATAGGCTATCTAAAGGACTTAAAACAGATCCAAAAAAGAGTGAAAGCAAGGCGCGTATCGCTCAAATCGAGCAAATGATACCACACATGAAGAAACAGACGGAAAATCGCTCCGACTGGGTTCATAAAAGAGTGCTTCAGAAAGAAAGGCAGTTAGCGCAGGCAAGCTTACTAGACAACATACCTCCTGAAATGCTTGCCAGAACCAAGCAGCTTATAGAGGAAGCCCGTTTTATGCGAGCGGAAAAAATTCGTGAATATTTAAGAAAAAGATTTGAGCAATTACAAGAAGGGCTAAAGCAAAAAAGGAACATTTTTGGTAAATCTACTGTATCTGGTATGGAGCAGGATTTCAGAGAATTTAAGCAACTGCTAATTGATCAGCCGCAAAATGACCCTAAAACTTTAAAATCTTTGGCGGCAAATATACGTATTGCCGAAAGACAGCTATCTATGAGTGCTGAGGAAATCACAACGATCAATGAAAATCGTCCTCAGATTGAAGCTCAAGTTATGCGAGCACATGCTGATATGGAGGCACTTTTGGCTCAATTTAAGCCTGGGGAAATTGAACGCCTGCAAGACCATTTACGCAGGCAGGAAGCAGCGCGTCTGCAGGCACTTAGAGATGGTAAAACGAATCATGCTAAAACCGATTACGATGAGGAAAAGAGGGTGTCACTTGTTTTCCAGACAAAAATTAATGCACTTGAGCAATTAAAGTTACCAGATAGTGAACTTAAACAGCGTTTTGCTGAATATGGGGAGAGGCTAAAAAGAATAAATGAAATTGAACCAGAAGAGCTTGAAGCAATTCGTCAGGATTTAGAAGCCCTAAGGCCAAAGCTCGAAACTCTGTCTAATTTAGACCAAAGTATTGAAGATGCGTTAAATCCTGAAAATGATGCCGGACGCAGAGCTCATCAAACAATTTCGGAACTGGAAAATGCCAGAGATATTGAGGAAATTAAAGAGGTTCTTGAACGAAACCTTAGCTCCGAACATCTTGATTTTGTAACACCTGCTGAATTTGAAAGAGAATATAGAAAATACACCCCTGAAGGATTTATGGTGTTTTATCAAAAGGGTGATGAATGGAAAATTATCGTAGACCAGAGCGCTCTGGCAGATCCGCAAAATGTTATAGAGCTTAAAAAGCAGCTTACACATGAACTTCTTCACCTTGAATTTGAAAAAGACGAAAAAACCAGAAATAGGGTTCGGGAAAATATGATTGAAAGTAACCCCGACTGGCCGAAAATCAGACAGGCTTATATAAATATGGCTGAGGCTGAAGGGAAAAGCCCACCCCATGGTGATGTGTGGGAAGATGATGATATTTTAAGTGAACTATATGCGATGCAAAGGGATATTGGTTTTACTCATGTTCCCGGAGATGATCCGAAATCCGTTCTTAATAATCTTCTTGCAGGCCAGGGGCTTGCATCTATGCTTGGGAATGTAGATGAAAAACTTGATGACTATGGCAAGGGCGATGAAGAGGCCACAAAGATTTTAGGTGCTTCAAGCGGTGCTGCTGGAGGTGATTTAAAGCCTGAAGGCGGTGCGGAAACCAGCGGTAGTTATGATGAAAACAAAAATAAAATAGATATGTTCCAGAGACAAATTGGGGAGCTTCAGGCATCTGAATTTACTAGTTATGTTTCAGGTGCAGGCGCCCTGCTTAGCGCTATGAACAGATTTAACAAGCAAACTACCAGCTTGAATGAAAGCTTTAAAAGCGCTGAAGACAATCCAATACTTGCCGGCGGAATACAAAGCAGAATTGAAAGAATAGACAAAGATTTAAAGACCGTCCGAAAAGCATTGGCTGAAGCAAGTTCACGCATTCCAAACCAGACAATTAACCCCTTAAGAAAGCTGTGGAACAACACAAGTTTTCTATCAATTAGCGATATTGTTCAAACCGGAGTGGATCTATTTGAATTTATTGAAAGACGCCATAACCGCAGAAAAAGCGATCATGCTGCAAGGCTTGGTATGGCTCTTTTTCAGGGAACTAATATGGGAAGGGAATCAAGAGCGAGATCCGAAAAAGCTGAAAAAGAAGAAGTTCAGGAGTGGCAAAATAGATATGACAATATGGATGCCTGGGAACTTATTGGTGAAATTAAGGGTATGCGCAATATGATAGATCCTTCGCAGGATCAGCTTAAAGCAATACTTAGAATTCTTGCCCAAAAAGGCCGTATTGATTGGCGCGATGAAAATTTATGGACTGTTATTAATAAATTACAAAATGCAGTCCATTTAACACCAGGCGACCCTATCCTTCTTAAAGATCCGCCGCTTATGCGCCAAAAGCTTCATACAGCGCTTGGTCAGATTTATGATTATGACGAATTTATGAGCTTGGAACGTCAAAATCAAAGCAGTTATGACAGCGAAATACAAAAGTACATTCCTTCTTATGACCGTATGCAGGATCAATTAACCGAAAGGCTTGATCAATTGCTCCAAATACATAGACGTGGCGGGAAGGTCGATCCTATGGAATATGAATCAATTATTGAATATTCGATTACCAAAGGAAAATCATATGCGGAACAAGTGATGTTTCATCTTATGGTTGGAATTGTTGAAGGAATACTTACTCCGGATAGAGGTCTAGGACTAGATAAGCATTTGAATTTATGGCCGGCGACACAATGGATATACAGCAAGCAACCACCATTAAGCCGACAGGATTATCAGGATTATTGTGATAAATACTTTCCAAATGCTTTTAAGGATGGCAGTCTTGCAGGAGGAAATGGACATGAATTTAAAAATTTCTATTGGACCCACATCCAAAATGATATGATGACCATACAGCGTGTTCGTAAGTCCGTATCCGAACGCCTATGGGATCATGACTGGTATAGAAGTATCGCCTGTCTTGGGGATGGTAATACGGCAAAAAGGTTCCTGTCCGGTAAATCCGGACAGCAGGAAACCAAAGATACCGGTGTTGAGAACGCTTATGCCGGTGCGGTTATGTGGCTTGAAGAAAATGCGGTTAAGCCGGAAACCATTGATTATAGAAAACACTTTGCCCGCCAGGCAGCCTGGCTTGCCATGTGTGAAGGGATACTAGATAGAACCGCTTATTTTAGAGGTGAACATGATATTTATACTCGTTCCAATGAAAATATGGAACAGGCTGTTGCGCGTGAACAGGGTGTTACAAATCATACAAACTGGCAATTAAGAGACAATCGAAATAAAGTGCGTAATTTTCTGGATATGATTGATCCAAACTTCTTCCGACTTTTCCGTGCAAGAACTGCACGTACTGATCAGGACAAACAGACTCTTGGCGCCCAGGCAAGACAGTATTTAATACAGCGCTTTCCGGATCAAAGAGAAAAATGGGAAAGCTTCCAGCATATCGATGATATTTTTGAAAATATGGATTTCATCATAAAAACCATGATGAATTCATCGAATATGAGTGATGATCAGCTAAAGAGAATTATCATAGCGCAGAGAACCCGCCCTGAATAATCGGTTAAATTTGCGACAGGATTTCTTTTACTTCATCAATACTCTCTACCTGAACAAGCTGTGAGCGTAATTTTGCTGCACCCGGAAAACCTTGTATATAACTAGCGAAGTGTTTGCGGATATCGCGAATTCCTTTCTTTTGACCATGAACCTTTATGCTGATTTCAGCGTGGTGGATCATGAACTTTTTTAATTCGTCAAAGTCTTTTGGACGATGACCAATGTCTCCGCCTGAGGCGGAGCCGATGCCTAGTGCCAAGCAAACCTCGCCCATAAGCCATGGATTACCAAATGTCCCGCGGCCGACCATAATACCATCGAGGTTTTTGAGTTTCGCTTTCGCATCTTCACCGGATTTAATGTCTCCGTTTCCGGTAACCGGGATAGAGAGTTTTTCTTTAACCCGATAAATCGGATCCCAATTAGCCTCGCCGCTGAAAGCTTGTTTTGTTGTGCGCCCGTGAATTGTAATCATCTGGGCTCCGGCGGACTCCAGCCCTTTTGTAAAATCATCCAGAGTGGAATCATCTTCCCAGCCTAGTCGTGTTTTGACGGATACGGGAAGCTTGGTATTTTTGGCGCAGGTTTCAATAATTTCAAAAGCAAGCTCCGGCGTTTTAATAAGTGCAGAACCGTGCATGGAGCCTATGACCTTTCGTGCGGGACAGCCCATATTTATATCCACTCCATCAAAACCGGCATCCTCAGCTATTTTGACTGCCTCTTTAAAATGCTCCACCCGTTTACCAAAAAGCTGAAGAATGTTTGGGCGCTCAATTTTATCAAACTTAAGCATTTCCATCGTCTTTTTACCGCCATATGCAATCCCATCCGCACTAATTAGTTCCGTGATGCAGATTGTCGACGGGGCTATTTCCTTTATAATCTGACGAAAAGAAGAGTCGGTGTAGCCGGCCATGGGAGCTAATATTACGTAAGGTTTCTGTGCTGTATTCCAATTGAATGACATGTTTTTCTATTATACTTTCGCCTTTGGCTGTGGATTCGGCTAACGCCTGTGGATGCGCTTCGCTGTGAACGTATTATGACCACAGCGAAGCGCATCCACAGCCCGATAGGGCGAATCCACAGCACAAGCGAATTAGGTAGTATGAATCGGATCAACATCCACCCTCCACCCTTTTGGCGGTTTCCAGTGATCAAAAATAATGTGAGGTTTTTTGGCGCGGATTAAGACGTGGTAATAGTAGCGATTTGCCATTTTTGGAATCATGGCAGGCGCGGAAACAATTTTAAATTTTAAGTTATTAATTTTAAAAATGTCTTCAAGAGTCTCCTCTTCTATCTTAATATGTTTTCTTAGTTTTGGCAGATCACTGCCTACAACCGTAAATTTAATTAAGTTACTAAATGGCGGATAGCCGAGTTTTTCGCGAAATTTGAGTTCGTTTTCCGAAAAATTCTGATAGTCGTGTTCTGCCGCACGCTCTATTGCAAAGTGGTCTGGCTGGTAAGTTTGCAGAACCACCTGCCCAACTGAATCCCCTCTTCCGCAGCGCCCGGAAACCTGAGTAATAAGCTGAAACAGGCGCTCATGACTGCGGAAGTCCGGGATATGGAGGCCGATATCTGCAAGTATGATGCCAATTAAACTAACACTTTTAAAATCAAGGCCTTTGGCCACCATTTGCGTGCCAATGAGAATATCGTACTGGCCATTTTTAAATGCATTATAAATCGGTTCAAATCCCTCTTTTGTACTTGTGGTGTCTTTGTCTGCACGGATTATGCGGGCTTCTGGGAAGAGCCTGCCTGCCTCCTCCTCCACTCGCTGGGTACCGACACCCACATGCTTGATATGAGGAGATTTACACTCTGGGCAAAGTAAATTGGGACGCCTGGCGTAACCGCAATAATGACAAACAAGTGCACTTTCCTTTCTGCCCATTCCACGATGGAGCTTGAGGCTGACTTCACAATGAGGACACTCTTCTGTGTATCCACAATCTCTGCACACAACAGCTCGCGCCACTCCACGCTGGTTTACAAATAAAATTATCTGTTCCTTATTTGCCAGACGTTCTTTGATTTTGTTTTGTAAATTGCGGGAAAAAATACTGAAGTTTTTTTGTTTAAATTCATCACGTAAGTCGACGATTTCTACTTTTGGCAGTTCCTGTTTATTAATACGCTCAGGCAGATGGAGATATTTATAATCCCCTATTTTTGCCTTGTACATGCTCTCCAACCGCGGTGTAGCACTGCCTAAAATTAATTGAGATCCCCATAAATCCGATAGCATCTCGCCGATATGGTGAGTTTGATAATACGGGGATGATTCCTGTTTATAAGTCCATTCGTGTTCCTCATCTAAAATCACAACGCCAAGATTTTGTGCTGGTGCAAAAATTACAGAACGCGATCCAATCACGAGTGGCGCATAACCAGAATGAACTTTCCACCACTCCGCAGCACGCTGACCGTTAGATAATTTTGAGTGAAATAGTGCCAGATGCGGGCCGAAATAATCTTTAAAATAATCGATCATTTGCGGGGTGAGTGCAATTTCCGGTACAAGTAAAATGGCTTGTTTACCTTGTTTAATCGCCTCCAATATCACCCGCAAATAAATTTCGGTTTTACCGGAACCGGTGATGCCATGTAATAAGACAGGCTTTGTTGAACACAAAATTTGTTCAATATTTTCCCCCTGATCACCGGTTAATTTATGTTCAAAACTTTTCAAAGGAAACTGCGCATAATCCGGTTTTGTGTAAATAGGTTTTTTAATTTCTTCGACTATTCCCTTTTCAATCAGTGAGCGAATAGTGGCTTTGGAAGCGTTAATTTCGGATTCAGGGGTTTCGTCTTGAGCGGTTAGGAGTTCGATGATTTCTTTTTGCTTTATTCCTCTCACCTCAGAAGGCGAGATTCGCGAATCTCGCCTTCGGTGTGTGAGTTGATAACAAATTTTTTCCGGCTCCCCCAACTTCCCTTTCCAGACCTGCGTTGGAATCATCAGGCGGAGAGATCTGGTAAGAGATGTGCGATAATAATCTGCAATTCTTTTAGCCAGCTCAATTTGTTTTTCGTTTAAGTAAAAAGACGTAATATCCTTAATTGGCTTAACTTTATCGGGACTTATGTCTTTTGCTAATTTGACGTCGATTTCGGTGATTATACCCAATGCCGTCCGATTGCGCAGAGGCACGTGAACGCCCTTTCCTACGGCACATTCTGACTCCAGTTCTTTTGGAACTGAGTATGTTAAGGGGTCATCAAACTCCCCTGCCCGTTTTAGTATTATTACTTGGATATATGTCATTTATTACTCTTAATGAGATGAAAATTTGAAAACTTAAAAACTTGAAAAATTTTCAGATTTTTAGATTTTTAAATTTTCAAAAAAGCCTAATTAGTATACAGACTTGGGATGACTCACGGAAGATCGAATTAAAACCTCCCTGTCTCCAAAAAATTCTTAGTAGCAGTTATAACCTCCTTTGCATTCATTATAAACGTATGCATTCTTGGTACTATGAGAAAATCCTTCATTCCTTCTAATTTAGTTTGATTAACCGAAACCTTTTCATCGAATTTGCCTGCAATTACACCCACTTCACAAAAGCTCGTTATATTTGGAAAATTCGCTTCTTTACTCGTTATTTGCTTCAAAGCCGGACCTATTAAACGATTGGCAACTTTAAATTTTGCCAGAAAATCCGCTAAAAAACTGCCACTATTGGGCGGGCATAGCATTACCACTCTGCCTAAATTTTCTAATTTATTGTTTGCCAGAAAACACCTTAAAAGAACCCCTCCCAAAGAATGAGTTATAAAGTTGATCTTTTTACTTTTATCCGTACATCTAACTTCTAATTCCTTTTTCAGATAATTCGAAAGATCTTCAACCGGATGTTTTGTTGAGGGGTAATTAATGTTAATAACATCATATCCAAATTCAGTAAAAACCTTCTCCAGTTTTTTCAGGGATTGTGCAGTACGAATAAGGCCGTGTAATAGTACGATGTAATCTCCTGTTTTTGTGTCGTGTCGTATCGTCATATCGTCATTTCGTTAAAAGTTGTACATCCAACTCGTCACGTTCCCCTTCGTGCACCACTTGATCGCCTTTTCCACTTCTTCCCGGCAAATATGGAGATCTCTTTTGCAGGGGACTTCGGCATAACTAAATTCATAAAATTGATTAAGTGTAGGAAGCGCCCTTTCGTCCGCCAGCTGCCCAAGCGCCCAAATGGCACGGTTTTTTTCTTCATAATCGTGTTCTTCGGATTCAACATATTGTATCAATCCTTCAACACAATCCCCTTCATATTGGGATCTTACTTGCGTGCACATTGCTTCGACGCTGGAATATATGGAGAACATTGAAAAAACAAAGATTAAAGCAAATACAAAAACTCCTACGCCTAGAAGAGTTAATGCAATTTTTTTGGTTTTCAGTTTGGTTGATTTTTTAATACTTCCAATCGATTCAATTTTTACAAAATTCTCCGCAATTCTGACAATTAAAACTGCAGCTATACCCCATGTAATAGGGAGCCAAATTGGGATGTTTAAGATCGTTGGATTTACGTATGTCCAAACGCCAAAATAGGTACAAATAGCCTCTGCGACTGACCCAAGGGCTGCACCAATTATGAAAAATATATAATCGTGTTTTTTGTGCCAAAACCTGTTACCAATTAGATAAAGAATTATTAGCACCACGAAAAGAACCATATTTTCTCCCCAAAGCGTCACAATAAAAAATAAACACAGGGCAAAAGCAATGAGTTCGTAGATTGATTCTTTTTGGATTCTTTTAAGCATAGGATTTGTTTTTAAATTAACCCAAGTATCTCAAAAAACCTTAAATAGGGCTAGTTATAAATGTCGAATTAATATGAAAAAATTGACGGGAGCTATAATAATCACTAAAATATATATGCTATGGTCAATATTCTGTTACTACATTCAGGGAAATCAAAGAAAAACTCAACTTACCGTTGTGGGGTTTCTTTGTGTTAACTTGTAGTTAGTAACATCATCCAGGTCACAAATCGCGAAGCTCCACAACGGAGCTTTTTTCGTATTACCCAAAAGAAAGGGGTATGTTCATGGAAATTTGTTACTTCTGTTGGGAAAAAGGCTGGCATTCTGTCGGATGCCCCACACAGGCCGAAGATCCCAAAGCCGCCGAAAAGGCATGGGAGCGAGGCTACCACGACGCAATAGGAATGAAATCCAGGCCACCGGAGTATAAGGGTAACTCCTTCTACACCTACGGCTACCAGCGCGGGTGCTGGTCCCGCAGTGCAAAGGACGAGCTATAGCTAGCTAACTCGACCTGGTGATCCAAGGATGACCTGACCATAGCAAAAAAGCCCTAGTACACAAACGTGGAACGGGCTTTTCTTTAATAAGATAACTACCCAACTTCGGTATGCGGATCCGGCAGTAATCTGATTTCCCTTTCTTTGTCCAAAGCTATCTGATGCGCAGTCCAATAAGATTTACCCTTTTCCATCTCCTTAAATTCTGTAATTTCATGAATAACCGTGCTGTCAAAATATGCTTTGGAAACTTTCTGATTTTTTTTAATATTATCACATCCGCAGTTATTCCATTTGTTTTCATCGTAATGATGGGTGGAAATCCATATTTCATCAAGGGGGATGAATTCATGAACATATCCATGGCCGCCATGGCCGAATATAAGACTCAGATTATTTCTGACCCAGGTGCCGTCGACAGCAAATACCTTAAAACCATCCTGCATTCTGACAAACTTTTTCCATTTTCCCTTGAGGGTAAATTTCTTATCTTTTTTATTTCCTCTGCTCTGAATATCGGCTTCTAATTTTCCCCAAAGCTTGTCTCTTTTGTCTTTTGGCATATTTTTTATGTATTATAAATCACGTTAATTAAGGTGACCTACTATTTCCTGAACAACCTCATCAGCCGTTTTACTGTCGGTATCAATCACTGTGCCGTAATCAAATTTAGACACCATGCAGTGTACTGCCATTGCCGCCCCCTCTCCGTACCCCCTTTCGCGCCCCTTATCCCTTTCTATACAAACTTCTACAGGAGCTTTTAGTGTAAATGTAAAATGGGAGGCATTCAGATTGTTGATAAAATGTTTAATTTGTTCTTTGTGGTAAAAACAGCCATCTATTATTACCGTTTTTCCATTGGATAAGTTGTCTTTTATTTGGGGCATGACTATTTTATTGCCTTTAATAAAATTCTTAACCGGTATACCTCCTTCACTTTCATTAACCTTATCCAATTCATTATCGCTTAAAACTGTATCTATCGATACATATTCTGCATCTAAAATCTTTGCAAGTTTTTTTGAGATTGTTGTTTTGCCAACGCCAAGAGGGCCTCGGATTATGATGAAGTGATTCATATTGTAAGTAGCTATACAGCAAATTGAAAAGATACAACTTCATTTTCAAGTGTGTCGGATAAAAGATCTTCCTGAATTTCTAATTCATATCTTGATTGTAAATTGAGCCACAGCTCTGCTGACGTACTGAAGTATTTTGCAAGCCTTAGTGCCGTATCCGCGGTAATTGCCCTTTTGCCGTGGACTATTTCATTAATACGCCTTGGTGGCACGTTGATGTCTTTAGCTACCCTATATTGACTTATATTATAAGGCTTTAAGAAATCCTCCATTAAGATTTCGCCTGGATGTATTGGTCTGATTTTTTTTGAACTCATGGTTGCGAAGGGTTAATTGATTAATGATAGTCAGTTATTTCAACGTGATATGCATCTCCACTTTTCCATTTAAAACATATTCTCCATTGGTCATTTATTCGAATGCTGTGTTGCCCTTTTCTTTTTCCGCTTAATTTTTCAAGGTGATTTCCCGGCGGGCTTCTTAAATCATTTAAATCCGTAGCGGCATTAACATATTCTAATTTTCGTAGAGCAGTTCTATGTATTTTTTTTGAAAATTTACGAGGAACATTTCTATCAAAAAGTTTTTCTGTTTCTTTACATTTAAAGCTTCTGATCATAATTTCTTGTAAAAATCTGTTACATAAATATGATAACGTATCTCGTTAATAATGTCAAGCGTTATTATTAAAATTACTTTCTCTCTGCAAAAATTATTCAATTATACCATTGTCCCTCTACCACTAACCCCTGCCATCCAGATTAGAATTGAATAAAAAGCCAGGCGCTCCATGCCGCCAATTCCTATTCCTAAAGTCAGATTAGATAGAAATAAAAAGGTGGCAATAAAGGAAAAAACACCGAGGGCTACAGAAAAATATCCAAACAAAGTTTTGTTAATAACAATTGAGGCAATCATTGTCATGCTTCCAAAAATTAAAAGGATTAATGCAAAAATTACATGAGCCAAGGCAAAATCACCTGTAAAAATACCCACTCCGACAAAACCTAAACCGGTTAATAACAAAGTAAATGCGAATTGATTTTGTTTTTGCCAACACTGAACTGCAGTATAAATTACCGAAAGACCAAATAGGATTATCGAGATATTAAAAAGTAAGGCTACGGGCGAATCCGCCATGCCCAGATCGCTGATATAGTTGTTGGCAATGCTATAGTCCAGGTAAAGAGATCCGGCAATGATTAAACACAAGAGTAGCTGCGCAGCGCCAATAAAAAGAATAGCTCCGCCCAAGAAAGTTTTTTTTATTTTTTTCATGAAATTAAAATTATTTGATAAATTTATTAGCTAAAGCAGCAGGAACTTCTTTGGTTTGACAATGCACTGCTCCGGCCGCGTAGCTCCGTTCGTTTACACCAGCTACAACATAGTCTGGCATGGCTTCCCGATACACCTGCAAAGCTGCTTCATCTTCCGAGACGCCATAAGTCGGTACGATCACTTTGTTGTTAATAGTCAGGCTATTTAAGTAAGTCCACTCCTGAACTGGAAGAAGGGTTTGAGGAAGTTGTATGCGGATGATTTCATATTTAGCGCCATTAGCCGAATCAGTATCCGCCAAAGTTGCGGCCATATTTTCTAAACTTTCATGCCATGGGTGTTCTTCTGTAACCTGAGCCACCATTATTCTGTCTACATCAACAAACTTGGCCACCATATCGATATGACCACATGCCTCTCCAGGCACGATAGGGAAAGTTACCAATCTCTTAGCACCGAGATAATCTTTAGCGATTTGTTCCAAATCACTTTGATTGATTTCGGGGTTGTTATCAAACACGGATTCCATCATCAATACTGTCCCCTGGCCATCGGTGATAATATTGCCACCCTCAATCACAACCGGTAAACGATAAACCGGTACATCTAAATAAGAACCAATAACTGCCCCAACCTCTGAATCATGCAGTATCGAGCGAAGACCAAGGGGCTGATAGTAATTCCAGATTAAGGCAGGGGTGTTATCGGCCTCAGCCAAAACGGTAATTGGTCCGAAATCACGCACCCAAATATCATTGAGTGGCGTATAAATAAATTTAATCTGAGAAAGATCAATTTCATCCTCATCAAGATACAGTTCAACTGCCTTTTGCCAATACTCATTAGGAACGAGAATCCAAGCTTCGGCCTCGGAAATAATTTCTGAAACCAAATTCTTATGCACCCCCCAATCAGCCAATGGATCATGGTACACCGGCCAGGAAACAAACACTGCCCCGATAGCTTCGTATTCGCCAGGATACCTGACTGGATCCGATGGTGAATCAATTGGATAATATTCTACATAATCACTTTGTGACTCAAAGTAACGCTCGGTTGTATCGATTCCAACTATTCGTTCAAGAGCAATCTCTTGCTCAATGCCCATCTCCTGCAGTAAGCCGCTCTTTTTCAGATACTCAACCATGGCCTCATCTGAACTGATCTCTTCAAGGGCAGCCTCATATTGCAATCCATAGAGTTCTTTTAATTTATTTCCAATATTTTGAACAAGCTCTTCAGTGATATTTGCTGTTTCACCTGGAAAAAGCAGACCAACCAATTGCCTGATATCATTATTGTTTAGTGAGTGATACGCGAGCGGAATCGGCCCAGTTTTTACCGTTTCAATAAAACGATTTTCTATTTGCTGATTGCTACCCACGCCAAGGCGGGATGGCAGAACTACTTTGACCAAAAATAAACCAGCTAAAATACCAATTGCTAGAAATATAATTGTTGTTTTGGTTATTTTTTTTTGTTTCATGTTTATATAATTGATAATTTTATTTTTTCGAGCTCCTTTTTTATATTATTTTTATATCTTTTATTCCAAGAATTAACAAACTTAAAATTAATATTTTTAATAT
>JAHJBZ010000022.1 GCA_018813295.1 Patescibacteria group bacterium
ATAAAAATTAAATAATAAATTATTTAGTAATTCAGGAATCAGCTATTTCCTGTTTCCTGAATCCTGTTTCCTTTTTGTGATATAGATATAACCCTAAAATCAACACCCCATAATACCCAAACATCATCCAAATTTTCATCCCCGGTAAATTTACACTCGCATACGGAATTGCTGCAGTGATTTCAATGACTTTAATTATGTACGAAAGAATCCCCCAGGCCATGTAAGCAGGAATAAGACCCAATGGATGAAATATAAAAGAGAAAAGCACCCCCACAAACCCAAACATCATAGCTGGCGGTATTGCAAAAATTACAAAGAGATTGGCAAGCGGTGCAATTAAAGATAAACGTTCAAAATTAAAAATAATTATAGGCAGTGCCATCACTTGTGCGGAAAGTGTCATCTGAATTGCCTCCCGCACACCAAAAGCCTGAGGAAGTTTTTTGGCGTATTTGTCGAACATTGGCGCTACATAAATAAGACCTAGTACGGCAGCGAAAGAAAGTTGGAATCCAACATCCCACCACAGTATTTTTGGATTCCATCCCACCATAAAAGCAGCCGACCAAAGAACTGTTAGGTGAATATTATTTTGCCGACCATAATTTAAGGCAATTAATCCCAAAATTCCCATAATACTCGCACGCACCACAGCGGGGCTGGCACCAACGAATAAGGTAAAAAGAACTATTGCAGCAATCGCTACCACAAAACCCAACCTGCGAGGCAAACCGGATAACATCCACATTACAAAAACAATGATGATAGTGATGTTATAACCACTAATCGCGATGATATGAGTGAGACCAGTGATATTAAACTGCTCCATTAGGTCTTCCGGAATACCCTTTCGTGCACCAACAAGCAAGCCCGCCTCAAAACTGGCGTGCGGCTCAGGAAATAACCGATTAATTTGCCCCAAAAATTTATTCTGAAGCCAACTCATCCTATGCCAAAAAAAATTCCCCTGCCCCGTTTCCAAAACTTCGATATAGGGATAATACATAACGCAGTATATCCCGTACCGACTAAGATAATTTCCATAATTAAATCCATCAAACTCACCAGGCTCGGAAAGTTCCCCAACAATCTTCACCCGATCACCATAATCGTATAACGGGTATTTGTTGAGGGAAATAAGAACGGTTCCCCGAAGGCGCGATTGGCCAATCGCGCCTTCGGGAGTCATAATTTCATCAACCTCAACACTGTATTTCGCCTTATTTCTCCTCACATCCGTCTCCGTAATAACCCCAATCAACTCGACTTTTTCCCCATTATAAAAATCCACTTGCTCCGGGGTAACCCGATGTTCCGACAAACCGCCTCGCATTAAACCTATACACAAAAAAATAAAAAACAAACAAAGTAAGGACCCCGCTAAGCGGGGCGTCCGAAAAAACAAAAACAACAATAAACAACAAAAAGCCACAATCAATAAAATCAAAAAGGATGGTTGCCACACCAAATACATCCCGACACCCACGAGAAACCCAATCAAAGCCGTAATTATATAAAAACTCCTTCCCATATAAATATATTTATGGGAAGGCGAGGGGAGTATTTTACTCTATTTATTTAATTTTGTCAATAAATTCTTCCAATCCTCTATCACCAAATCCTCCGCCCTAACACCCTCATCAATCCCAACCGATTTTAATACCTCCCGAACCTCTGCCGGCTCCATATGTAAACCTGCGGAAAGTGAATTAGAAAGCTTTTTGCGCTTTTGGGAAAAACCAAACTTCACCAAGCGTAAAAAATCCTTAATTTGATCCTCCGGGATCAATGGTTTATCAAAAACTTTGATTTTAAGTATCGCCGAATCAACTTTCGGTGCCGGATAAAAAGAATCTGATGGAACGATATCCACAATCTCCGGCTCACCAAATAATTGCGTCTCAATTGTAATTAAAGATTTCCCAGACATCCCACAAATCTTCTCTGCCACCTCTTTTTGCACCAAAACAACCATAACGGAGGGGCGATTATCTGATTGTAAAAAGTGTTTTAGGAGAGGTGAAGTAATGTAATAAGGTATATTGGCAACAACTTTAAAATTTTGAATTTTGAATTTTGAATTTTGAATTTCGAAATCAAGTATGTCTTGATTGAGAATTTCTAAATTATCCGTAAATTTAAACTGTCTCTCTAAAATATCCACCATATCCTTATCCAATTCGACTGATGTTATATGGGAAGCTTTCTCAATCAATCTTTCTGTCAAAAAACCAGTCCCCGGCCCAACTTCAATTACATTATCGGTTTTTTTGAGATCAGCAGCAGAAACGATGGTATCAAGCGCCTTCTCGTCCACCAAAAAATTCTGTCCAAGGCTCTTTTTAGCCCAAAGCCCTTTTGACTGGAGTAATGATTTTAGTTGTTCGAGTTTAGACATCAATATTTTTAATTAATATTTCCGTAGAGACGTTGCATTGCAACGTCTCTACGGAAGAAAAATCATAAAAATCATTTAATCAAAAAAATCATAGTTCAGACAATTAAATTTTTTCAAGCGGAGCTATATTCGCCGCAAACTTTTTGATTCCAACAGCCTTATCGATAAACGCAATCGTAACCAAATCCCCTCGTACTTCAACAACCATACCTTCCCCAAAAGTCCCATGCATAATTTTATCACCATCTTTAAATTTGTCTTCGGCAGTTTGACGAGTCTCAATTTCCTTATCCATATCCGACCGAAGGCGCGATCGATCAATCGCGCCTTCCGGGAATGAGTCAAATTCATCTTCCTTAAACCCACCATTCACCAAATGCTCAGGCACATCATAAACAAAACGAGATGGTGGATTATTCTGATAATCCCCAAAAATCATGCGCTGCTTTGCAGCAAGGAGATAAAGCTTTTTCATCGCTCGCGTTACGCCTACATACATTAAACGACGCTCTTCTTCCAATTGCTCCTCATCAAAAAGTGATCGGCTGTGCGGAAATATATTTTCCTCGCATCCAACAATAAATACATATGGATACTCAAGACCTTTAACCGAATGCAATGTCATCAAGGTAATAAGGCTTGATTCTTCATTAATTTGATCGGTATCTGCAACAAGTGCAACTTCTTCCAAAAAAGAAACTAAAGATAAAGCTGGTTCTAGGCCATCGTACTTTGTTGCAACGGAAGCAAGCTCCTGAACGTTCTCAAAACGCATTTCTCCTTCCTCGGTTCCATCAAGTAGATAAGCCTTAAAATCAACGTCTTTAACAATTTGCTTTATTAGTTCAGAAACTGGTTTTTCAATGGCAAATTCCCTCCATTTTATTAACATGTTCCAAAAATTAGAAAGTGCATCCTTTGCACCCTGTCTTAACTCATCCACCATTTCCACATGATTCAAAACTTCAGATAAAGTTAGAGATCGGCCTAAGGCAAATGCATGTAATTTATTTATCGTTGTCTGACCAATTTTACGAGAAGGTGTATTAATAATACGAAGTAAGCTATCCGTATCATTTGGATTATGAATCACCCGAAGGTAAGCTAAAATATCTTTAATTTCCTTGCGAGAATAGAACTTTACACCACCAATTACCTTATAAGGTAATCCATAACGAAGAAGTATTTCTTCTAAAATACGCGATTGAGCATTTGTGCGATAAAGAATAACTATATCATTTAAAGCAGTCTTTTCTTTGCTCATTAAATCTTCGATCTCCTTTGCAATTATGTCAGCTTCATCATATTCGGACTTGGCATGAATAACTTCAATAAGATCTCCTCCCTTTTGCTCGGTCCACATTTTCTTTTTTGGACGATTTTTATTTTTATCAATAATCGCATCAGCTGCATCTAAAATGTTTTGGGTGGATCTGTAATTCTGTTCCAGCTTGATAACTTTCGCCTCCGAATAATCCTTCTCAAAATCTAAAATATTACTAATATCCGCCCCACGAAAGTTGTAAATAGATTGATCACTATCGCCGATTACACACAAATTACGATATTTATCGGCAAGCAGTTTTATAATAGTATATTGTGCATGATTTGTATCTTGATACTCATCCACATTTAAATATTTCCAACGTTCTTGATACTCTTCCAGCACATCAGGATGTTCACGAAATAATTTCACAACGTACAAAAGAAGATCATCAAAATCCAAAGCATTATTATCTTTTAAACGTTTTTCATAAGCAATAAAAAGCTCTGCAACCTGTTTTTCAAAATAATTTGAAGCTCTCGCGGCAAATCTTTCAGCATTTCCCAAACGATTCTTGGCTTTAGAAATCATTCCAAGAACCAATTGATATTTGATCTTTTCATCATCAATGTTGGCCTCTTTTATTAAACGCTTCATTATCCCCTTCTGATCAGTTGTATCGTAAATAACAAATGATTTCTCTCGACCGAATTTTTCGAAATGTTTACGTAAAATCCTCACACATATAGAGTGAAAAGTACCAATCATTGGTTGATTCCTACCAGTATCTCCAAAATTTTGTTTAAGCAAAGTTTGAATACGAATTTTCATCTCATTTGCAGCCTTATTGGTAAAAGTCACAGCCAAAATCTGCCACGGCTGAGCCATACCCTTTGCAATTAGATTCGCAATTCGATATGTAAGCGTTCGCGTTTTACCACTCCCCGCCCCCGCAACTATTAATAGCGGACCAGTAAGCACCTCCGCCGCTTCCTTTTGCCGATCATTTAATCCGTCTAAAAAGCTCATAGCTGAATAAGGATACAACTAAAATTTACAATTCACAATTTACAATTTTAAAGCAAAATTAAATGCTTATATTTGACAAAGTGGTAAATATCATGTAAAATTTCATTCCATTTTATAATTTTTATAACATGAGTGTAGATAAAATTGATCCAAATAGCAGTGAAACTGTAGCAGAAACACCTGAATTCCAGGCAATGCTAGAGGAAGCCAGAGATTTTCTTGATGTAGCTCGCAAAGCTCATGAAGCAGAGCTTTTCAACAAAAGAGATCCTAAAACAGGTCAAGTAATGAGGCCTCAACCATATTTTTTTCCTCCTGGTGGAATTTATGACAACACAAGGTATCACAAAGGACGAAGAATGAAAATACCAGGTGTTGGTACTGAGACTTATGCAAATGGAGGTTATGGATATTTCAGACATAGCGACAGAGTTTATGTTGGCCCACACACTGGTGACATGAGAATATATAAAAGACCAGGCCTTCTTGGTAAGGAAGGTAAACCTCTTATGGTGAGAATAAAAGACACACAGAGTGTGCATAAAATTGAAGGATATCATGATTCTCGCCCAGGCGAAATAATTACAGATGAACATCAAGAGAGCATAGGATTTGAAGTTAATGTTTCTTATTGGGAAAATGACGATGATCATAGTAGTAAGCCATATTCTTCCAGACCTGAACTTGGAGCACATCCAGATAGTAGTATAAGACCAAATCCACATAGCAGAGAAAGTCAATGGGAAGATTTAAGAGACCACCCACAAATTGTAGAACAAGTCAGGGAATTAATAAGAATTCAAACAGCAATTATAGAAGGTGAAATGTCTCAATCTGGATTACGTCGTCTTATTACTAAAACAAGAAGTACAATTCTTCATCGTCCTTTAACCCTGAAAATGTTAAAAGGCTTACTGCCTTCAAGGAATTAAATTACAAACATAACCTTAATTAAAATGAGTGGAAAACAACCAGGAGATACAAGGACAAACCTAGAACTAGTTCCCACGCGTGAAGCTGGAATAATTGAATCAAGAGAAGATAATGAAATTCAACCAGTAACACAACAAGGCTTCACAATTACAACAATCGATGGACTCACTACTAATATACCTATTAGTGATTTAAGTGCCCCAGAATATCATCAGGCATTCATGTATTGGGCAGCAGTCCAAAGAAGATATGGTGAAGTAATGGGGATGGGTGAAACTAATAGAATAGGAGCTTTACCGATGGACAGCTTGGGAGAATTACACAAACGCTTCATAGAAAGTGCTCCGCTGGAAAGATTTGATGAAATTGCTAACGTTATATTAGCCTCTCAAAGCAAAGAAGATTTAAGAGAATCTTTGTCAGATTTCACAGATCCATCTTGGATACAGACAATAAGAGAAGGTGTGAAAGGTTCTTTTGCAGGATGGATATATTTTATTAAATTAGTTTCTCAATATAAAGTTGAAAACAACCAAGGGGCAATAGAAAGAATGCGAGATCTTGACGACGGTGGACCTCCAAGGGAATACTCTAGATCTGAAAGCTATATGCGATCATTCTCTCTTTTCTCCGATCAGCAATTCCAATGGCTCTCAGAATTAATGCAAGAAGGAGAAAGTAAGTCATTAAGAGCTAGAATCAAAAGACTTTTTAAAAAATCTTAACCCCTAACTACTATATTATGACAAGAAGACAAAGACCGCGCGCTGAAGACGCAGAACCACGAGATGCCATGAGTAGAACTGCCGCGGAAAGAAAAGCTTACATGGCCAGACGAATAGCAGAAGACTACCAAGGAGTCGCAGGCTTGTTAAACACCTTTGGTACGAATACCCAAGAAAGGCTAGCTCATTTAGAAATAGCATATAAATGTGGAAAGCCTGCAGAATGGCCAACCATGCTCCACTGTAAAATGAATCTAGCAGCAGCTTTTTTAACTGGATTCACACACAGCTTAACAACTGAACAGCTAAACAAAAAAGGAGTTATTGAAGAAAAAAGGATAAACAACAACTTATTTCAACTTACAAGACATGAAGATGAATTTGTAATAACTTTTACCGATCCTAAGATGGGAACAGAAATCGAGTTGGGCAAAATTTCTTTATCTACAGGCAAGATAGAAATGTGCCCGGTAGAAGGATACTGCGAAGAAGAAATGGGAAGCACTTTTGAATTAGATATCGCAAACGGACTAGAGGACAGTGGCTTAGCAGAATGTTTAATTGAAATTTATCAAAAAGCAATAGATGATGGAGGTGATGAAAATTACAAATTGGGGATTCATACAGGTTCACTTCCTACAGCTTTACAATTATTAGGTAATGGATTTAGGGACACTTCTAGAACAATGAGATCACTTCTCTTGTGCGATGGTAGATTTCAAATTGTGCATCCACCTAACAAAGAAGATCAAATGCATCCAACATCCCAAAACTGGTCAGTTGTTGATGCAAAACATGGTGCATATGACCCAAATAAATGGGGAAGACATAGATTTGAAGAAAATGATGTGCCTGTACAATACAGAGGAAAAGGTGCAGCTATGCTTAATTGGACACGATTATCGGTAAACTTGGTAAAAACAATTGAAAGGAGCACAAGTGAAACAGATGCTGTAGAAGGAACAAGGGATGCTGTAGAAACTGTTGTCTGAACTATGATTTTAAATCATAGTTAATCAAATCATAGTTAATCCTTTAATCACATGAATCACAGTTCAGACAATTAATAAACAAAACCCCTTGCGTATATATAAAAAACCTGTAAAATAACCACGCTCATATAAAAATGAGTAATAAGTCTTTTCTTATCGCATTGTGACGATAAGACATTTTAGTCCATAAAGATATACATCATGGCAAACGCTAAAAAAGAGGTCGATCTCGACATGTCGGGAGAGGCTGAAAACAGAATGTATGAGCTAATGCTCGTACTTCAACCAGAAATGCTTGAGAGCGCTATTGAAAAGAAGCTCAAGAGTTTTGAAAAATTCCTTCAAGAACATAACGGGGACGTTAAAATGAAGGATATCTGGGGTAAACAAAAGCTTGCTTACAGGATTAAACAATATGAAGCAGGTATTTATGTAATATACAATCTTGATCTTCCAACAACTTTTGTTCGCGAACTTGAGGATCATCTTCGCATTGATAAAGATATAATTCGTCATTTAATTGTAAGTATCGATGAAGGCTACGAGTACACAAAATTTGAAGACGAAGAAGAACCTAAAAAAGAAAAAAGGGCTCCAAAGAAAGTAATAAAACCTGCTCCGGTCAAGAAAGAGGAAGAAGAACCAGTTATAGAAGAAGAGAAGGAGGAAATAGAGACGCGAGATATCACGTCTGAGGAAGAAATGGAAGAAAAAGTTGAAGAAGAAAAACCTGTCAAAAAGGAGGAAATAAAGGAAGAAGTAGGGACGCAAGATCTTGCGTCCGAGGAGGAAAAGGAACCAGAACCAGAACCTGAACCAGAACCAGAACCTGAACCAGAACCAGAACCTGAAGAAAAAGAAGAAAAAGAAGAGGAAAAGAAAGAAGAAAAGATTTCCAGAAGTGAACTTGATGAAAAGCTCGACAAACTCCTCGAAGGAGACGACCTGAATATTTAACATTTTTCATTTAACATTTTTCATTTAATTATCATGGCTAAATATATATTCTCAACCAACCAAAAACACCCACTCGGTAAAAGACGTTGTACTTTTTGTACAAATCAAATGGGTAATATTGACTATAAAGACGTAAAAACACTTAGAAACTTCATTAGCGGCTTCAAGAAAATCAAGAATCGTTATTACTCAGGTGTTTGTTTACAACATCAAAAAAAGTTAGCCCGCGCAATCAAACGCGCCCGTCACGTTGCCCTTATCCCGTTCACAAATTAAATAAATTAGCGATTCCAGATTAGCGAATAGTGATTTTAGATTTTATTATAATAAATCGCTAATCGTAAATCGCTAATCACTATTCTTAAATCGACAAAAGTATGTCAGGTCATAGCAAATGGCATTCAATTAAACATAAAAAGGGTGCAGCAGACGCCGCACGAGGAAAGGTATTCACGCGTCATGCCAACCTAATTACAATCGCTGCCCGTCAGGGTGGCGGAGATCCAGATATGAATCCGGCACTCAGGCTGGCTATTGATAATGCGAAGAAAGAAAACGTTCCAAATGCAAACATAGAACGTGCCATAAAAAGAGGATCCGGTGAATCAAAAGATGCAGCGGAAATTTTTGAATTAACTTACGAGGGTTATGGCCCAGGTGGAACAGCTGTGATTGTTGAATGTTTAACCGATAATAAAAACCGTACACTTACAAACGTTCGCACTATCTTCAACAAACGTGGAGGAAATCTTGGTGAATCCGGAAGTGTTGCCTGGATGTTTGAAAGAAAAGGTGTAATTACAATGAACACTGAAGAAAAAGATCCTGATGAAATAGAACTTGCCGCCATCGATGCCGGTGCCGCAGATACTGAAAGAGAAGATGGAATCATGCAAATTTACACAACTCCAAATGAATTAACAACCGTGGCAGACAGCTTAAAAAACGCTGGCTTTGAGGCCGATCAAGCAGAAGTTCTACTTGTTCCCAATCAAACTGTAAATATCGAAGATGAGAATACTGCAAAAAAGATATTGGATTTTATAGATGCAATTGAAGAGGATCCAGATGTAAGTAATGTTTCAGGTAATTTTGATATCAGTGATGAGTTGATGGAAAAGATTTAAAGCTCCAAAAGCAAATCATCCCTGGCAGCCTCCATTGCCGCAAGCAATGTAGGATACTTATATCCCCCATAAGTAACTACAATATGATCAGGATCATAATTAGGTATTCTATGATCTCCTTGACGCTTAATTAAAGGTAAAAGCCTAACCTCAATCTGTTTCTCTTTGCCGTATGTACTTTTCATAGTAACAATTTTTCCTCTGCCATTTAAAAAGGCATCTTCAGAATGCATTTCCATTCTTTCTCGAGGGTATTCATATGTACTTTTATAAATCTCTCTCTTTACAAGATTAAACTCAGCAAACCAGCATCTATTTAAATATAGATCATATTCCCTTTTGTTAAGCGAACTAAAGTCGCCAGATTCATAAGCCTTAAATAACTTCTCTCGTTCTTCAATAGACAAATCCAATTCTCTAACCGACTCAGCAAATCTAAAAAAATGAGGGCGTTCTTTAAGCAATGTTTCCAAACTATCCAAAGTCCATTCTGGCTCCTTATAATCATCACCCACCTCTGCCAAAAAATCTTCCATTGTAATTTTAGCGTCCAAACCATCATCTGCTGACTCAACATTGGAATTAACTTGCCCCTGATGCAAAGCACAACCTTGCATACAGAAAGTGCATAGCACTAGAGCCAATACAGTGCGAAGAGCTAGAGGTAACTCAGCTTGAGTCTCTGCAAACTGCATTACCTCCCGAGAGGATAAAGTCCCATCTCGCAATTTCGCTTGAAAATTAGGAAAACGCTCCTCAATTAAGGGGATAAGCATGTTCACGTCCCCCAAAGGTGGCGGAGTATTAACCCCATTCCTAATTGATAGAGGACTATTTCGCATTAATTCATAGTTATAGATGGTTATTATAAAATGTTTTATTGGATATTGTCAAGGTTTATTTGGGTGAAATAACAAAAAAACTGCATTCAATTTTACAGTTAAATGGTACCCGAGGCAGGATTCGAACCTGCGACCTCCGCCTTAGAAGGGCGTTGCTCTATCCCCTGAGCTACTCGGGCATGTGAACGAGTTTAAACCATCAGCAAAACAAACGCAATAACCGCACCAAATACAGCGCCACCAATAACCTCCAGCTTGGTATGACCAATTGATTCTTCCAGTTTCGCTTCAGGACTAAGCTTATTGAGAATTTTAGCGTGTTTTCCGGATTCGCTACGTAAATTTATCGCATCGTACATAACAATTAAGGCAAAAGCTGCAGCAATCATAAAAAGTGTACTATCAATCCCCTCTCGATAAGCAACTACTACTACCAAAGCACTCACAAAAGCCGAATGCCCACTTGGCATACCTCCATAATTAAAAAACCTGACCTTCGATCGCTTCCGGAAATAATCAACACATACCTTAACCACTTCTGCAGCCAAAATAACTATAAAAGGTATAACGATGGGGTAATTGGTAACAAATGACATGATTTTTTTATTAACTACAAGCATTCTATTACAAAATTACAAAATTTAAAATTACAAAATTAATTTTGAATCTTGAATTTTGAATTTTGAATAAACAAACGAATTTGCTAAAATAGACACAAGTTAAATAAATAAAATGAAATACACAATAAAAAAACTATTGGCGGTAGCACTTATACTAATGTTTGCTATCTTTTTAAACGGTTGTGGAGAAAATGGAAGCACGGCTACTACAGCTGGGCTGCAAACATATGAAGGTGGCGAGTTCACAATAAGTATTGATCCAACCTGGAAAATCATTAATCAATCTGACTTCTACGCGGACATTCCAAAAGAAACAGTTATAGCTTTTACTACACCAGAAGCTTATGACGGATTCTTCATCAACGTAAATGTTATTAAAGAGAACCTGCAACAGGAAATTAATGCCATCGACTACGGAAGGGCAAACATTAATTTAAGCAGTCAGAACTTAACCGATTACGAAAAAACACAGGAGGCAGAAATAGATCTAAATGGAACTCCGGCACTAGTTCATATCTTCCAGGCCCGCCTAAACCCAACTGAAAAATTAATTCGCTTCGTCCAGCTTTACGCTACAAAAGGTAATTACGGCTACATAGTTTCCGGAGGCATGCTGCCAAGCACACCAAAAGAGATTAGAGACCAAGTTGGTTCAATCGTGACGAGTTTCCGTCTCCGATAATTTGCTTTTTTTTAAGAAGTTTGATAAAAAACATGTGCTAACCCACACGGTACCGTGGTGAAGTGGTCTAACACAGCGGTTTGCAAAACCGCCATTCGTGGGTTCAAATCCCACCGGTACCTCCAAAAAATCAATTACCTCTCCCCCTCCTTTCAGATACTGGATATGTAATTTCAACGAGCGTGGGTTCACCCTCACCAATTTTTAAAGTAGTCACCTCCCCGCTAATCATTTCACCTGACCCCCCTTGGACAACTGTTATTTGACGACCTAAAACAGGCGGCCTATCCGTTATTACAGCACCATGAGGCAAAGCCCCTCCTTTTAACAAAGTAAAAACATTATTCCTGACACCAATACACAAAAGTTCCTCACCGCAATTTTCACACGTGGGAAGAATAGTCTCACCATTATCCCCCTTTATAAGAACCGTACCATCACCAAAATCTCTCAGCAATTCCTCATCCTCTAAAAAAGTAGGCTTCTTGCAACGCAAGTTAGGACACAATAAGTCACAGGAGGATTTCATATAAATTGAATTTACAGGTTTTTATTCTACTCGATTTTAAATCTATGTCAATTTTTAATAAAAAGTAATTATTCTATACTTAATAAGACAATTAATTTTTTTCAATATGGATATACCAAAAGATCATATACCTAAATTTTTAATCGCCATTGTTGTTTTTATAGTAATCGCACTTGCAATAACAAATGGCAAAGAGAGTTTCGAGGTTGATTTTTCATTTACACTAACTCCACATGAAGAAATCTTAATAGATGAAAACGAAGAAGAAACTAATGAAGAAAATGCTGTAACCACTCCTACAACTACAACTACAACAGCCACAGAAGAACCAGCTCCAGCAACAGTTTCTTCAAGTGCATGTTATCCAAGCCTGTCCGGGAAGAAAGATACGAGGTATAACGGCATTATACTTAACTGGACAACATGCTCAAATGAAGATTTTCAGTTTTATAAATTAGTTAAATCATCATTAAATTCAAATCCAAGCTACCCAAGCGATCCGGTTATCCTATCTTCATCAAACCGAAGTGCATCCAGCTATATAGACCAAACAGTAACACGTGCAACAACATATTATTACAAAGTTTGTGTTGTACAGCGATTGAATAATGTTAGTTGTAGCAATGTAGTTTCAGTTAGTTATTAATTGTCCTGGTTAACTATTTTTGTTACCATATCCCTTGCTTATTTAATAAGTATTTTAAATATGACTGACGAAAATAACGTAACAAACGAAGATCTGAATAAAATGGTACGAGAAGCAGAAAATGAAGATGATGTAAGGACGCGAGATATCGCGTCCAAGGAAGAGGAAGCCGAAGTACAACCAACCGAAAATGAAGCTAAAATAGAAGAACTCACCAATGCCTTGGCCCGCGCCATGGCAGATTTGCAGAACTTTAAAAGAAGAACTGAAGAGGATCAGGGTCGTTTTGTTAAATTTGCAAATGCGGAACTACTCAATATATTACTTCCAATTATAAATAACTTCGATCGCTCTGCAGAACACTTGCCGGATAATTTAAAGGACAATGATTGGGCAAAGGGTGTTATTCAAATTCATGACGAACTGTTAAAAACCCTGGAGAAAATTGGTGTTAAAAAAATCAAAACTGTCGGAGAAAAACTGGATCCAAATTTCCACGAAGGATTAATGGCCGGACCGGGAGAAAAAGATATAATCACTGAAGAATTTGAACCTGGTTACACATATAACGATCAGGTTTTAAAAGCGGCAAAAGTAAAAGTCGGTGACGGGACAAAAAAATAATTTGACAATTAATATTAGCACTCTATAATACTGAGTGCTAACTTACTTAAATTCCAAATCACAAATCCCAAATACCAAACAACACTCAATGTCCAAATCCCAATAACCAAAACATATAATAT
>JAHJBZ010000023.1 GCA_018813295.1 Patescibacteria group bacterium
ATGCTCAATAAAACAAGGTGCGGACATAACTAACATCTGTAACGTCTGTGATTCAACAGGAGGCAGTCCGTTCACCGATGTAGCAGAGAAGGATTGGGGATGTGAAGAAGAAGGGCTATGTGATCCTTGGTACACGCAATATATTTACTATGCTGTTGCCAAAGGATTTATAGAGGGCTACAACAGTGGTAGTTCTTACTCATTCCAACCGGATGAAGATATAATGCGCATCCATGCTCTTGGGATGATTATGGCTGAAGATATGGACGTAAGTCCATCCAGTGATCCAAGATTTCAACGTCTTACAGCTCTTGCAGAGGCCCGTAACTCTCATTATCCAAAATGTTTATATGGAGCAGAGGATCTGATTCGTTATTACAATGGAGGAGATACACAGGAAGCTGATAATTTACTTCAATATGCAATTCTTGCAGATCGTTTGGACCTTTTTGGTAACAACTGTCAGGTCTTTGATGAATTCGGAGCAACTACGGTGGAAGCTCGAGCTGCATTCCTACAACAATCCATCACAAGAAAAGAACCACCTCGTTACTATTCACTGACGACTTACTACGAATCCATCACCATCGATCCTGCAGATGATGACACCGTAAATACAGCAGATGAAAATGAAGATGGAGATGCTTCATATGACTACGACATTCCTTCATATGATCCAACGAATACGGATACGGATGATACGTCAGACACAGACTACACCATAGTTGAAATAGATGGAGAGATTTACTACATATATCCGGATGGAACAGTAACCACTTCAGATCCGTCAGGTGATACAACATACGATCCATACACTTACACTGATCCTTATTCTTATTACACCGATCCCTACTCCTATTACTCTGACCCAGATGTTACTGCAGATGGAGCTTACGGAAGTACTGCAGGATTAACTGCCTGCCCATCAAAAGTCTGCAGTTCAATGTCCGGTTCCTCCTGCACTACCCTCACTGGCAGTCAAACAGTTACAACAGTTGGAGAACTACAAAGTGGTGAGCAATACTCCTATACATCCCTTTGGCAGAAGGTCTACTACAACGGCGGAACTTACTACTCACCTTATGATGTTTTGAATTTGGGATGTGGTACTTCATCAGTATCTAGTACAAATCAAGACAGAATAATAACAACCACAATTTCTGCCAATTCCCTTGTCAGCACGGATACATGGTCGGAAATTGATTTAGCAAAAGCACAAGCTACTGAAGCTGGGTGGTGGTCCAGTGTTAAAAACTGGTTTCAATCAAAAACAGGTCAGGGCGTTCTGCAACTCGGAGGAGGTTTGCTGGAAGCGGGAGGAGGGGTGCTTGAGATAACTGGTGGCGTAAGTGTAGCTGCCGGCGGAACTGTTGGATCAGGCGGAACTGCAACTGTACCTGCGGTGGTTGCAGGATATGCATTAATAGGTTTAGGGGTAAATAGTGTCGTTGGTGGATCAACTAATATTTGGGGTGGGCTAAAAAATCTTTTCAGCAACCCAGAAAATGAAAAAATATACGATACTAGATTTAGCCCGATCGAGAAAGGAATTGAATATTTCACTGAACCGGGCACGCCAGCCAGCACAATAGCATGGGGAACCTATATTGTAGGCAGTTTAACTGGTGGAGGTACGGGGCTAGTCAATGCTGGATCAAAAATAAATAGCATACGTAAAGTAAGTGGCTGGTCAGGTGTCTTAGAATCAGGTTGGCAGGCGGTAAAAAATACTCCAGGCAATATATTGCAAAGCGCTAAAAATTTTAATAACAGCCTGAACCCATTTAGCACAGTTTATAAAGCTAAAAAAGCTGCTGAAGCTGCCGATCTGGCAAGGAGGAGCGCAGAAGGTGCCAGTATTATTGACTATTATCATGAATTCACATCTTTATCCACTATATACCAACCAACAGATGAATTTACTGATTTGTTAAGACTGGCCGGAGAGGCTAAACCTGGTTTTGACACAAGCCTTAATAATGTTGCCACTCTTACTGGTGGTAAGCCTGTTGTAACAGGGCTAAAATCAGAAAGACAGGTGACATTATTTGAAAATCTCAAATACAATATTTTGAACAAATTAGGATTCAACCCAACAAAACCTCAGAGTGGATTAGATAGAGCGATAGAAAAAATAGTAACAAAAGGAGATGGTGTCACAGCCAGTTATACAGATGAACTTAGAGGGGCTATAATTTATAAAAACTATGATGAATTAAAGGCTGCCATGAGCCAAATGGACAATAATTTTGATATTGTCAGAGTTAAAGATCGTTTCTCTAACCCAAAACCCAGTGGTTATAGAGATGTTAATGTTCTTGTAAGGAATGAAAATGGAGTTATATCAGAGGTGCAACTCCAAACACAAAGAATGTACAATGCAAAAAAGAAAGAAGATAAAATATATAGCGGGTATCGTGCATATCAAGACGATATGAATCGCTTGCTAAAAGAGCAGGAAGCCAGAAGTTTAACAGCACAAGAGACCATTGCATTAAATCGTGCAACGCAGAAAACTACAGTTGGACAGCAGAAATCTCAGAGAATACTTGAGAGAGCCTGGGAAAAAGAAACCGGTACATATTCTATTACCAGAGATATAGCAAATACAGCAACAGATTATGCCCATAATACAATATCAGCTGTAAGTAATACAGCAACAGCAGTAAAAACCACTGTAAGTTCTGTTGCATCTAAAGTGTCTAGCGGTTTAAAGAAATTAAAATTCTGGTAATACCTCATCAATTAAAGAATGATCCTGAAAGCAATAGCAAAACTCATAGGTAAGCCAAATACAGTCTCTAGCACAGACTCAGAAAACATAAAATATTTTCAGGATGCAGAAAAAGGAGATATATTCTATGCTAAATATAATTCACATATTTTTGTATATAGAGGAAATAAGTGGGAGTTTGTTGATGAATGGTTAGATAGAGATGCCTCCAGATATTTTAGTGAAATATTATTTAAAAGGTCTAAATCGGATATCGTTAAAGAAAATGATTTAAAAAAGAATAAAATTCCACTTCTTAATAAAAAATGGGCTAATGAGCAAATTAATAAACTGTTGCCCACGGGTAAAAATAATTTAATTATTGAATTTAATAAGAATGAAAACAATTATTTTCAATACCTGAATGAAACTACTGTATTCTTTGTTAAATATGGAAAATTTTTATTTTCAATTGCGGAGAAGGATAAAGAATGGAAGTATGTAGATTCAGCAACAACAACCAAAAAATTCCTCAATGACTTATATTTAAATCGTACACAAACAAAAAAAGATTTAATGAAATCAAAAATACCTTCAATTAGAAAATTATCAGAAAAGGATCTCAAAAAGATCAAAGTACAAACCATAAAAGATGAAGTCATTTCAAATATTTTACTTAAGGTTTTGTAAATATTAATTAACTATTTTATGTTAAAAATTATACTTGGTAGCATTTTACTAATTTTATCGCTTGTTTACTTTGCCCTATTCGGTGAAATGGAGGTCTATTCTTCCCCACAGGCAATTTCTGCATTAATAGACGGATTCTTATTCTTGTTCGCATCAATATGGCTGATAAAAAGGGGAATCTGGGACAGAAAACATAAAAAAGAAGATAAGAAAAAGGTTGGCATGAAGGCTTTTTTCAAAGAGTGGCTAAGAAGTCCTTTTAAATTTAATGTAAAATATGCTACTGAAAAAATTCCTCCATATTTTCTTTTAACAGCGTGGATATTTGGCGTGGCTCATCTGTTAAACGTATTCCGTCTTACGATTATTGGAAACCCCTTAATGGTAGAAGCTAATGATTGGTGGGTAATATGGTTAACGGCAATTCTGATGGGAATATTTTGGGGTGTGTTTTTATATTATGTAATTGGCTTTATTTTTCATGGCCTGATAAAACTATCTGGTGGAAAATCTACCATACAGACATCTTCAAATATATTACTGTATTCAAATGCATATCTTTATTTGGCTGTTATTTTTGTGTCTTTTTCCAACATGATTACTTTTGGTAATTCGTATTTTTATGGATCCGGATCCGGGACAATCGCAGAAATATTACTCATTATAGTAATTCTGTCTGCAGTAATTTACTCACTACAACAAATATATTCTTCAGTTATTTCCATTACCCATGCCGGGAAAAAACGTGCATTTGTATTAACTTCTATCCTGCCTCTTATAATTATATTAATATTTGGATGGGTAAAATATAGCAGCCCATTTTTAGACGAAGAAAACATTAAAAATATAGAGGCAATACGAACTTTCCAGGAGGGCGACACTGAAGAATCAGAAGCTTTATTCGATGAAACTATTGAACAATTCTCAGAAAAAGGAGATACAGACAATATAATGAAAATATACATAAATGAGGGGATATTATTTGAATCAAGCGGTCAGCCAGAAAAAGCAAAATCAGTTTATAATGAGGCATTGTCCAAGGCTTCGGAAGGCTCATCACATTATTTTGTTCTTAATGGTTTAATTGCTGCAATCGAAGGAGATGCTGAAAAGGCTATAGATCAATTTACAAAAGCTCTTGAATTGGATGCCAATGATTTTAACGCTAATAACAGGCTTGGGATGATTTATTTGGGGCGGATAGGTGCAGAATATAAAGATTTAGAAAAGGCGCTGATTTATAACCAAAAAGCTTACGAACTGAATCCAAACGATGCAGCAACAGTGCAAAATCTTGCAATAAATTATTATGAGCTAGGCAAGTTTAATGAAGCTTTACCTCTATTTCTAATATTAGCTGAATATTTGCCAGATAATGTTTTATCAAAATACTTGCTTGGTATGACATATCATCAGATTGGAGATTTAAATAATGCAAAAAAATACTTAAATGAAGCAGTTTCTATGAATTCAGATATGCTTACAGAAGAAGTTCAGGAAATATTGGACTCTGAGTAAAATTACTTAATTTATTATGTAGACTGTGAATTTCATCAGGTAGCACGCTTATTTATTGTAAATTTATAAGTTATTCCTTTGATATAAGCCAGAAAGTGTGATATAATATATAGATGAATTTGCATTTTACAAACAAATACTTAGGCCACTTTATTGTCTTATCAGGATTAATTATCATAACTTCCATTGTTGGAAGCGGTTTTTTGAATTCTAAAAGTGCTGAAGCGGCATCAAATACAATTACAATCACAAGTCGCTATGGACAAATGGAAAACCCGGATATTGCAATGAATGAACAGGGAGATACGATAATCGTATGGCAGGATAAAGGAGGGAAAACTTATGAAATTTATGCTCAGCGATTTAATGGAGATGGATATCCTGTAGGATTTCCCATAAGGGTTAACCAATTCAGACCAAATGACCAAAAAAATCCAAAGGTGGGAATTGACGATGCAGGAAATGCTATCGTTGTTTGGCAAAGTTATGAACAGGATGGAAGCGGAAACGGAATTTTTGCAAGAAAAATCTCACCAGCAAATAAAAGATACAAAGAAATCAGGGTAAATGATTATTTGCTTGGAGAGCAAAAAGATCCCGCAGTTGCTGTAAATGAACAAGGAAATTTCGTTGTATCATGGGTAAGCCAAAGGAATCAGCGTGAGACTGCTACAGATGTTTTTGCCAAACAATTCGATTCAGATGGGGATCCTGTTTCAGATGAATTTGAAGTAAGCGCTTCACCAACAAAAATAAGCTCAGAACCTTCGGTTGCCATTGATAGCGCCAGCAATTTTATGATTGTTTGGCAGGGCAGTGATGAGGAAGGATATTGGGATATTTATGGCCAGTTATTTAACTGGAAAGGCAACCCTAAATTTTCACAGGACATTCTTGTAAATACTACAACTGATTACGATCAGAATAATCCATCAGTTGTAGCTAACTACAGCAAATTCGTGGTTGTATGGGAAAGTGAATATGCACATGAAACTCTGGAAAAAACTTTCTCAAACAATATAAATGGTCAGGTTTTTAATGGCAATGGAAAAAAGTCAGGCAGTGAAATCGAAGTAACTGAGCCTATTTATGGCCATCAAAATGAAGCCGACCTTATTCAGATATCCGCTTTTAACATACTTGTTGTTTGGCAGAATTACGATAAATATAACGAAAAATGTTGGACTGTACGCGGTCAAACAATAACAACCGGAGGATCTGTCAGCGGTGATCCAATTATGCTTAATGCAGAAGACGAAAGATGGAGTCAGCACCCTGTCTTAGCCTCTGACTCAAGTGGTGACGTTGGGGCAGTTTGGGTCGGATTAAATGGAACAAGGTACAAAAAGGCTTTGAACTATAAAAGAGCGATTGAATTCTAATTTTCAATGGTAGGTCCCCCGCTAAGCGGGGTAGGCCCATTGTTGACCCAATCGATCGGGCTTTCTATTGGATCCTCTATTGGATCTTCCATAGTAGGTTTTTAACTTTACCCGCCTCGTGCCACACCAGGAACACCAACGCACCAATGACCGGATACATAAAGTCGGTTGTTTTTAATGACTCAAAACCAAACCAAATCGATATGGTTGGGATATAAATAAGTAACGAAATTGCGATCAATGAAATCGCAAATGACCCCCAAAGCTGAGGATTGGTAAATAGGTAGCGTGTGAATATTGTCCTCTCCGTTCTGCGGGAAAGAATATTAACAAACTGGCAGAAGATTATACCTGTATAGGCTGCGGACCGTCCTGCCTCAATTGTCCCGCTGCCATATAAATAAACCATTACGAAAGAGAAAAAGCCGGCGGCTCCCATCCAGAATCCGTAAAAAATCAGATTCATCAAACTCCGTTTATTGATTATATGATCATTCAAATCTCTTGGCGGGCTGTTCATAATATATTTTTCCGCCGGATCGAAAGTAAGTGCGGTTAACGGCAGCATTTCACCAACCAGATCAATCGCCAGAATCTGAACAGCGGTAATCGGCGCAGGCAGTCCAAAAGCAACTCCAATAAACCCGAGAAGCACACAAGTAAGCTCTCCGTTATTTGATGTGATGGATGAGAGTATTGTCTTTTTAAGATTCTGGAAAATCGTTCGCCCCTCACGGATTGCAACGGTAAGCGTTCTAAAATTATCATCCAAAAGTATAATCTCCGATGCCTCTTTGGCAACCTCCGACCCCATTTTACCCATAGCTACACCAATA
>JAHJBZ010000024.1 GCA_018813295.1 Patescibacteria group bacterium
TGGCCAAAATGGTCTTTATGAATTTAGGCAAAGTCAATCCCCATGCGATTTATGCTTTAATTCGTTCCAGGGAATCTCAGCCCAATGAGGTTAAGGAATTTAAACATGGCTCGGGGTGAGAACTTTTCACTGTCGAGGATTTTAATTGTCCGTTACTAAGTTTCTCAGTTAATTTCATCTTGGTTCAGCTTTAAATAGCTCAAATTCATGATTCACAAGGTGGCTTAAGTGATGTTACTTCAAGGGAATATATTCTCAATTAAACTGAACCAGTGCCCAAATCTAATGGCGGTTCTTTTTGCTATCATTGTGATGTCAACTATCCTGTCGCTTGTTCCTTATTATAGAAACGAAATAATTATTTTTGTCCCTATATCCGTTCTGATTTTGACATCTTTTTTTCTTTTAACAACAAAAAATCTATTGAGAACCAAAATATTTATGTGGTCCAAAACCGAGATGTTTTTACCAGTATTGGTGTTAGCTTTTTCTGGTATTGTCTCTATCATTAATGCCTTTGATATTGTGCTCTCTTTAAGGAGTATATTTCTGTGTGTCATAGTACCATCCATTTTTTATTTTCTCGTAGTGTCTGAAATAAAAACAATTGAAGGAACAAAGCGTGCAGTATTGTACGTATCTGTAGTTGCCTTCTTTACGGCATTAATTAGTCTTTACCGAATTTACATGGAAACGGGATTTACAACAGACATGGAAATCCTTAGATATTATGCTAGGGCGCATGTTGGTGGACTGTTTCACAGCACAAACATTTATGCCGCGTTTGGAATATTAGTTTTGCCTATTGTGTTTTGTATGGCATTTTTTAAACCAGATCAAAATTTCTTTATAAGACTGTTTTTAGAACTGTGTTTTTTAGTAATCATTCTTACAATATTTGCAACCTTTTCGAGGATGGCTTGGATAGCATGTATTTTTTCATTATTCGTGGTCTTAATACTCTATAGGAGAATAGGACTAGTTTTGGTATCACTGCTTGTCTTGATTCTGGTTTCTGTTTATTTTTTCAATACGTCGATATTTGCGAAGTTTCGGGGTTCACAAGCTGTTAGTGACTTATTCAGGGTAGAGATTTACAAGACATCTGTGGATTTAGCCATGAGACATCCTATCGTCGGTGTAGGTATTGGTAATTTCGAAATTGCGTCGAATTATTTAGCACCAACTGCCCACAATTCTATTTTAGGTTCCGTAGCAGAAAGAGGCATTCTTGGTCTCTTTGGTTTTGTTTTTTTTGTGTATCGTTCACTCAAAATAGGAATAACAAGTTATCGTTCTTCGGTTTCAAATGATTCCCGGCTCATATCTTTGGGGCTGCTGTTAGGAGTATCAAACACAATAATATACTCTTTGACGACTGGATGTGGATTTGAAATATATGAAAATGATATAACAGGGATTTTATTGTTTTGGGGGTTCTTGGGACTATTAGAAGGCAACAAAAATATAAACGGTTCGAGGCGGATTCGAGGGGTAAACTCAAAAATGCTGCGAAGCAGCAAGGTGATGAAGCCTGGGGTTTTAACCCCAAGAACTGGGTAACGATATTGAATGCACCCTGAAGGGGTGCGGTAATAGGCAGACGTGCCGCGCCCCTTCAGGGCGCATCATTCATTATCGGCATTGCTCCTGGGGTTGAAACCCTCAGGTTTCATTCCTTCACCGCTTTGCGGTGATAGCTAACTTACCCCTCGAATCCGCCTTGCCCCATACAAACAAGGGGTAAGTTTGCCAAATGGGATTGTTTCTGGAGTATGTACTTAACTCTCGTTACCCCAATATATTGATCTTTACAACACCGAAACGGCTCCATCAATCGTTAGACTATAAAACGCCATGGGAAGTTTACACAGGGCTGGATATGGCAAAGCAGGAGTTATCCATATATTAACACCCATTATTCGCTTAATTCTTTTAAACAACCTTAATCATAGAATAGAATAGAATAGAATAGAATAGAATAAGATAGTATAGCCAGAACTAAAGCTGTTGTATGGAATCACCGAAAGCTAAAAACGCCGCCGGGAACCAAGTCACTTAGGCCACATGAAATAGTATGGTTAAAATTAAAATTGTTGTATAACGTTACCGAAAGATGGGTTAACAGTATCCACAAAAGGAAGAAATGAAAATTTTACTTAATGTGGTTTTGGATTTAAACAAAGATGGCGCTGGAGTTACTCATTTTACGGAAGTTGCCCGTAGTCTTAAGAAGACTGGCAATGAGATATTAGCTCTTTGTCCGGGGTTCTATCCTAATAGAA
>JAHJBZ010000025.1 GCA_018813295.1 Patescibacteria group bacterium
GATGACATGCAGCTTCAGGCACGTGTGGCAATAGAGGAAGCGGACATTATACTTTTTGTCGTTGATGCCAGAATCGATTTGGGGGAAGGGGATTATGAAGCTGCAGAACTGCTTCGTAAGAAAGCCGGCAGTAAACCTGTCTTTTTAGTCGCAAACAAGTGCGATAATCACTTGGAAGATTCAGAGCTTGCTGAATTTTATAGATTAGGCCTGGGAGAACCTCATCAGGTATCCGCTATGCACAGAACCGGCCTTGATATGATGCTTGGGAAAATAATTGAACAGCTTCGATTACAGCATTTTATTATGAAGGATGACCCAATGCATAAGGTCGACCTAAAAAGGAGTGGGAAACATAGAAATATCGCAATGGTAGGAAGGCCGAATGTAGGAAAATCTTCACTAATCAATGCTCTTTTAAATAAAGAAAAGTTAATAGTGTCCGACATTCCCGGTACCACTCGCGACAGTACCGATTCTTTAATTAGCCATAAGGAAAAGCAGTATAATTTTATCGACACCGCAGGGCTGAAAAGACCCGGTAAAACACAAATGGGTATCGAAAAATTCAGCTCACTTAGATCAATGGCTTCCATTGAACGTTCGGACATAGCCTTGCTTGTAATAGACACCAGCGAGCCAATCAGTCATCAGGATCAGCAAATTGCCAATTACATCCTAAAAGCCGGTAAAGGCCTCGTAATTCTTGCTAATAAGTGGGATTTGAAAAGTGAGGATGATGCAGAAGAGGAAAAAAAGCGTCGCTTAAATTATATCGCTCGTCTTAAAAAGAAATTCCCATTCCTGCCTTGGGCACCAGTAATTTTTACCTCTGCAATTACAAAAAAGAATCTCCATCATATTTTTGATCAAATTGAAGTGATTTTAAAGGAACGAAAAAAGCGCATTACCACTGCCAAGCTCAACACATTCGTCCGTCAGCTTATAGAAGAACACGCACCAACCGGAAAGACACAATTTAAGCCAAAAATCTACTACATCACACAACCCGAGATAGAGCCTCCCAAATTCATAATTTTCGTAAACAAAAAATCCGCATTCCACTTTTCATACCTCCGTTACATCGAAAATAGAATACGGGAAAAGTTCGAGTTCACAGGAACAGCAGTTAAATTGGAGTATAGGGAGAAGCCTAAGAGGGATTAATAAAAAAACAAGATATTGACATATTAGTGGAGTAGTTATAAAATCTATTCCTCATATTTTAATATAAAACACTATGCCAGAAATATGGCTAAATGAAGTAGAAGAAGGCAAGACATATACACTTAAAGAGGCTTTTGTAGTTCATGCTAGAAACGGATGGAGAATAGTCACAATACCTGAAGGTGCCACCTTTGAGGGGGTATTTGAGGAAATGCACAACAATCGTGTCTGTATAGCAGCGCTATTTGATAGTGGGGTTGAAGTAAGAGCACAAAATTATAATGCTGTTGAATTTCCTAATGCTGAACCAGTTACCAAGAGTCAAACTTAAAGATTAAAATATAAAATATGGCAAATCCTGATAGAATTAATTTAGCATTGGGCGAAGTAGAGGCTACAGCACATTATTATCTTATGGATGTAGAAAGAGAAGGGCCTGGTGGAGAAATGGGTACACCAAAAGCAAGGTATCTTGACATTGTTGAAGTAAAAGACTCTATTACAGGTGACAAAATAAAAACTACAAGAGAAGTTAGAGATGCAATTGTTATTGCGATTAATGAAAGTGGCACTTCAATGACACCAGTAGTTGCTACCAAGAAAGAGGCTCTTCTATACGGCTTCGAGCCCCATCCAGAAACTCACCCAGAAACACCTCCTTTTGATGAAGATTATGATGAGTGGTAAGTAATTTTTATAACACCTCATCTAAATTAGCCTGCCAATTATCCGCTTGCACTCTATCTGCCATTTCGGCTATGCCGGCTAGAGGGATTGTTTGGGCTGTCATTTGTCCTGCAAGTCTTCCTTCAAATCCCCACGATCCAGATTCCAGATACCAATCTGTTGGCTCTGTATTTGCATCATTATCCGGGAATCCTCCTTCTAAAGATGCACTGGCGTCTATTTCCGATTGGGTATATGAAAGGTCGCAATTTAGTCTTGTCCACAGACCTGCTGTTTTTCTAAACCCATCATATGCTTGCCTTATGTGCGGTTTGTCGTCAGCGGCTTGCACATGGTCGTCTGTTGCAAAAGGGATGAGTACCCTAAGTTCCGGAAGTTTTTCTCCTATTAATTCATAATTATTTACAGTAATTCTGTATGGCCAAAATTCTTTGGTCATTTCAGGAGTTGCAAGGTCGTCCGGCCATTCTCTCAGACTCAGCGCCCCATTATCTAAAAGTGCTTGTGTTAGGGCGTAGGAAAAATACCTTTTTCCATCCATATTTGGCCCTTTGTAATCCAAAACATAATCTACCCCTCCAGGTACCTCAAAAACAGGCCTGCCTTCTGGGTAATCATCGTTCTGTATCCAGGAAAGTGTGGAATAATCTACATCGATGTTAGTGGAGGTGTAGCCCTCATAATCATAATAAGGATTATAGATTTTCCTATGAGTATCATCATCAAAATGGCCAATCTCCAATGGATACATCTCTGCCAATGTTGGATTTTCCCTTCCCACAAAATATTTTAGATCAGGAAAATACTCACCGTAATAAGCCATAACATTTGTTGCCACAACGCCTGCATGGGAAGAGGCAAACATTCCAACATTGTCATAAAGCGGTTCAACAGTGATCAACTCGTGCAGATAAAGACCATCTGTATTAGGAATGTCTCCCAATGCAAATCGAATAGTGTCTCTTAAAGAAGCAAGGCTATCTGGGCCACCATAATCATACTCACCATCACTGCTAATTCCGGTTTCCGTGTCTGTTTTACCAGGCCAAAGGTGTGTTACGGATATAGCGCCAACATCGACTGGATTATAGACCAGATGAAAGGGTGTTTTAGGATCTGTATACTTTTCAACAAACCATGTAGAGGCTACTACGGTTATTGGCGCACTCTCGCCATATCTGGGCTCTTCTGGCAGATCTACCCTTACAGCAATTTTGCCATTCTCGGGTGAATTGATATGTGTAACAAGGAACTCTCCAGGATCCGTCAGATTAATTGTTGAATGATGCTGATCTTGATTGCAATAAAAAAGTTCTTTTTCCTCAACAACGCCATCGTGATTATGATCACAAGGATCAAATTCCTGTTTACAGGAAGAAAGCAATAATATTGTTATAATCAACATTAAAGCTAGTGAAAGGTATTTTTTCATAAACGTAATTCTTATTTGATTTAAGAATAGTGATTAGCGATTTAAGATTAGCGATTTGATTTCTAAATCGTAAATCGCTATTCGCTAATCTTCAATCTTAAATATTTTGAGGGGTTTCAGAGGCTTTTTATGTAAGCCTCCATCTGCTCATACCCAGCCCACTTAACCATTTCGCCATTTATAAATAGAGATGGGGTGCCAGGAATCTGACGTTCTTTTCCCTCTCGAAGATGAGAAAGGATTTTTTCCTTTTTTTCGTTATTATCTACGCAAGCAATAAATGTATCCATATCTAATCCCAAATCCTCTGCCATGGAATAAAAGAAGTCATCGGATAGGCTCTTTTGATTTGCAAATGCCATTGCTAAGTATTCCCAACCTTCACCTTGATTCGCAGCACATTCGGTTGCCTCAGCACCGATAAAAGCATACTCGTGATAAGAAAGAGGGAAGTGATAATAATCAAGACGAACTATGTCTGAATTATTTCTAGCAAGTTCTTCAATTTGTGGGCTGATTATACCGCATGCCGGGCATTGTATATCCGAAAACTCTTCAATTAAAACAGGGGCATCACTATCACCTAACATCATCGGAGTATTATCACCATTCTCATAGCCACAAGAAGTGAGAAGAATTGCAGGTAAAAATATTAATAGAGTAAATAATTTTTTCATACGAAAAATGAAATTATGAAATAATGATTATTTGAGTACTAGAAGTCCCGCTAAGCGGGACGAGAGGATTTTTTATAATGTTAATTTCAAGATACATCTTAACATAAAATATAAAAGAATTACCAAATTTTAAAATCCTGAGGTATAATTCAATTCCACGTCTAACTTTTGACAATTGACATTTTACAATTGACGTAATACTTATCGATCAATAGTAAGTCAAATGTTAAAAGTCAAATGTTAATTTAGTTTAAATGTCACTTTACCTAAAATACCGTCCACAGGATTTCAAATCAGTAGTCGGCCAGGATCATGCCGTTGCTACAATCCAGAATGCCCTTAGACATGGGTCTCTTACACATGCATATCTCTTTTCCGGGCCTCGAGGAACGGGTAAAACATCCCTTGCTCGCATAATTGCAAAAGCCCTGAATTGTCTGAATTTTGGAGATGAAGCAGAGCCATGTAATGAATGTGAAATTTGTGATGGTATCAACAAGGGGCGTCTTGTAGATCTGATTGAAATTGATGCAGCGAGCAATAGAGGGATTGATGAAATCAGAGAACTGCGCGAAAAGATCGTCTTTTCTCCATCTCAGGCAAGAACCAAGGTGTATATTATCGATGAGGTGCATATGCTTACAAAAGAGGCATTCAATGCACTTTTAAAAACTCTCGAGGAACCGCCAGAGCATGCGTACTTTATTTTAGCTACCACCGAGGCTCATAAAATTCCCGAAACAATTATCTCTCGCTGTCAGCAGTTTAACTTTAAACGAATAGGGGTAGGGGATATTGTTAAGCGTTTGCAGGATATAGCTTTGGAAGAGAACGTGAAAGCTGATGAAGAAGCTCTGAATTTAATGGCTAAAATAGCAAACGGCGGTCTTAGGGATGCGATCGGTCTATTTGAGCAAATGACAATGAATGGGGAAATAAAATATGATAAAGTTGCTGAGAATTTAGGATTAAGTGGAACCGTTCTAATAGAAAAATTTTTCCAATATCTGCTTCAGAGACAGCCTACGAAAGCGATTGAAGTTATTAACCAAATAAATGCTCAAGGTCATAGCCTGCAGCAGTTCACAAGTGAAGTAATAGCTTTTTTAAGAGAGCAGATGCTTATTAATATCGGGAATAGCCAAGAGGTACAAACAATAATCGGTTTTATCGATATATTCTCCAACGCAAAGCTTCAAATTACTCAGGCGCTTATCCCGCAATTACCCTTAGAGATAGCGGTAATACGTGCATGTCAGTTTGATATAAATCCAGAACAAGAAAAACCAACTGTAGGGATCCCGCTAAGCGGGGCGTCCGAGGAAAAAAAGAAAAAGGAGACTGTAGGGACGCGAGATCTCGCGTCCGAGGAAAAAAACAAAAAAGAAGAAAAAACCAAAATTACAAATGCCACTGGTGAAAAAGTCGAATTGGATTTAGAGAAAATTAAGGAAAACTGGCAGCGTATTATCGATCACATCGACACTCCTTTTATACGCATGTCTTTTATGGACGGTGAACCTGTTAAGTTTGAAGAAGGTTCACTTCATCTGGCTTTTACCTCCTCAACTTTAATGGATAAAATCGCTAAAGCAAGCAACCAAGCTGTAGTACAAAAAGCCTTTGAATCGATTTTTGGGATGAGAATAAACTTAAAACTTGAAGTTAAAAAAGTAACCCTTACGCCCGCAAAAAAGAAAGAGGAGAAAAATGATGAGCCTTCCGTAATTGAAATGGCTAAAGAGGTGTTTGGAATGAGTAATGAATAGTCAAAACATATAACTGAAGAACTTACTAAACTAAAGGACAAAAAGCCCATAAGCCCTTCAGTAAAAAGCCCTTAAGTTTTAAGATAAATGGCAAACAAACGAAACATACGAATCAACAATATCAATATCAGAAATTCGCTATCCCCAGCCGTGCGCAGCGAAAAAAGTGCAAAGATAGCAGAGCAATTGGAAGCTCTTGAGATATTTAAAGATGCAGAGCATGTGCTTTTTTATTACGCAAATGAAACAGAGGTAAACACACTTCCGTTAATTGAAAAATGGAGCAAGAAAAAAAACATCTATCTTCCTAAAATAGTGAAGAAAAATGAATTCAGGGCACTTCCCTTCGAGGGCATTAAGAATTTTAAAAAAGGAGCTTATAACATCCCTGAACCAGTTTATGATGGAGAAGATAAATTTGAAGACAAACTCGATCTAATCATAGTTCCAGGAGTTGCATTTGATACTCATGGAAATCGTATAGGTATGGGGAAGGGTTTTTACGACAGGTATTTGGAGCATCTCCATAAAGCTCCAAAAGTGGCTCTGGCTTACCAGGAACAGGTACTTGATCAGTTACCAAAAGATCCGTATGATGAACCTGTCGACATTATAATAACCGATAAAAACATCTATTATATTTAAAAATATTGAATATTGATTTTAAATTTCTAATCTGGTCTAAATTTAAAATCTAAAATCGCTAATCAATATTCTTAAATTAAATAATTAACCCCCTCCAAAAATGTACGAAAACATACAAAAAGAAGCCCCTGAGGTTTATAAGGCCTTAATGAGAGAGGTGGAGCGTCAATCAAAAGGTATTGAGCTTATTCCGTCTGAAAACTATGTATCCGCTGCAGTTTTAGAAGCACTTGGTTCAGTTTTTACCAATAAATATTCCGAAGGATACAGCGGAAGAAGATATTATGGAGGATGTGAAAATGTTGATACAGTAGAGGATTTAGCAATATCCAGAGCAAAAGAACTTTTTGGCGCAGACCATGCCAACGTCCAACCGTTATCCGGAGCTCCGGCAAACATTGCAGTGTACTTTGCATTACTTGAAAAAGGGGACTCAGTTGTAGGAATGGATTTAAGTCATGGGGGGCACTTAACACATGGCCATCCGGTTACTGCAATGGCTCATTTATACAATTTCTATAGATATAAAACCGTAAAAGAAACGGGTGAAATTGATTATGATGAGATGGAAAAAATGGTTTTAGAGCATAAACCAAAAATCCTTCTCGTTGGTTATTCCGCATACAGCAGAGACATAGATTATGAGAGGGTTAGATCCATCGCTGATAAAACCGGTGCAATAGTAATGGCAGACATTGCTCATATTGCAGGCTTAATCGCTGCCGGAGAGATGAATAACCCAACTCCACATGTTGATATTATAACAACCACCACCCACAAAACACTCAGGGGTCCGCGTGGCGGAATGATTTTATGTAAAGAAAAATATGCACAAGCTATAGATAAATCTGTATTCCCGGGATTCCAGGGCGGTCCGCATGAAAACAATATCGCCGCAAAAGCTGTAGCCTTTTTGGAAGATCTTCAGCCGGAATATAAGGAGTATGCAAAGCAGGTAAAGAAAAATGCAAAAAAGATGGAAGAAAAACTCAAGGAAAAAGGTTATGACATTATGTTTAAAGGAACTGAAAATCACTTACTTTTAATCGATGTAACAAATAAAGGTGTTACCGGGAAAGAAGCGCAAATTGCACTGGATAAAGCTGGTATCACTTTAAATAAAAATATGATCCCGGATGACCCTCGTTCACCAATGGATCCATCTGGAATTCGCCTTGGTACACCTGCTATCACTACCAGAGGAATGAAAGAGGGGGAAATGCAGCGTATCGTTGATTGGATTGATCAAGTTATAAATAATATCGATAATGAAGAGCTCCTTGCTGGAATCAAAAAAGAAGTTGAAGAAATGTGCTTGAGTTTTCCTGTACCAGGGATTAAGATGTAACCTCCATATTTAACTAACGGATCGGATGGTGGCTCGGATAGTTGCTCGAATTGTGACCACA
>JAHJBZ010000026.1 GCA_018813295.1 Patescibacteria group bacterium
GAAGAATTTTTAAGAAAAAAATATTTTAAACAACTTGGACTATCTTTCAGAAAAATAAGAAAAGATAAAAAGGGAAATATCCCAGATGGATGGATATTAAATTCAAAAAATGAAAGAATTGCCCTAGCTGAAATAAAACTTATTAAAGAATCATTTAAAGATATGAAAGGGGGTGTTATGACAATAACAATTGATAAAACAATTCTTAATAAGATTAAAAAGGCTAAAAAACAGTTAAAAACAATAAAAACAGATCTACCAAAGCTTATATATTTTATAGTAGATGACTCTTTCGTTTCTCCAAGAATAATAGCAGATGCATTATTTGGTCCTTGGATTACTATAGAAAATGAAGGAAAAGTAATCTATGATGGGCCAAGAGGACTTAACCTGAAATCATCAAAAAAATATCAACAAGATAACAAATTCAAAGATGATTACTTGTCTGGTATTGTTTTTTACGTTAGCCAAAGCGATAGCTATAAAATATGGTTGTTCCAAAACAAAAATTCTGTTCCCATCCCACAATCATTATTTGATAAGCATAAACTTGTTGAATTGTGGTCTTACGAGAATAAACCTACAATTAATGTAAAAAGGATAAGTTAGTGAATACATCCTACAACAGCGGTATATAATATTCGCGAGCGTCTAAATAAAATTATTCTTTAATTATAATTAAAATGAAAATGGTTAATAAAGAAAACATTTTAATAGAAAAAGCAGAATCATTAATTGATTATGCAAAAATTAATGCTGTAGGCACATTAGTGCCAATATTAGATGAATTACCAAATTTAAATATAAAAGATCCTGCCAAATGGGATATTGCAGTAACAGTAGCAGGAATATTTATAGCATTAAGTCGCTTAAATGATTTAAATCTTCAAAAAAATATAAAAGGAAAAATTCAAGATATAATAACCAAGAACGCCAAAAACTGGAATAAAATTGCAATCGGCGTTCTTGACGATTGCAAAAATAAATTTGAAAAAGAATACAACCAATTAAGTAAACTGGATTCTTATAAAAAAGAACAAAAATTTCTAGCTTCTGATTCAATAGGAATTTGGATAGCTTGGAATGTGCTAGATCATCAGCCAAAAACAGAAGATGAGATAAAATTAGTAAGACTAATTGGAAGTATGGTTGTTCACTTTATGTATAACTATTGGAATATTTGATTGAATAATTTTATTTAGATGCTCGCTCATCCAAATTGCGCCATTTTATTTATTCCCCCTCCTTTACCCCCACCCCCTTTTCAGTTACAATTTGGACGATAGTTTTTTGCCAAAAAAATGAAAATTGAAAAATGAAAAATGAAAAATCCCATAAGGGTGGATTTACATTAGTAGAACTCCTCGTCACGATCGCAATAATCGGGATTCTTACTGGTACTACGCTTGTTGGGTGGAATGGCCTCCGGGAAACGATAACTTTGGAGCAGAGTGGAGAGGTTTTGCAGGATATCGTCAAAATTACTGAGATGGAGATTGTGCAGGATGAGTATGAGAAAGCGACCCTTGATTTTACGGCGGATTATTTGAGGATCACCGCAGAGCCAGAGGATGATAGTTTGGAATTAACGTGGGATGGTGCTAGTTGTGGCATGAATGAAATAGGTCTGACTTCAACGGATGGTGGAATTTTGAAAAAAAGTAATGAGAGGGGACTTATTAGCATTGTTAACCTAGCTGGTGGTGGTGACGTTTGTTGGGAAGTTGCTGATATGGTAAATCGCGAGTGGAATTATCAGCTTTTCTCCGCTGATGGGGAAGAGTTCTCGCCGATTATCAGCTTCATCAACTACAACCCAAGAATGGATGGCGTCCAATTCTCCGTCACAACTGGCGTTGATAGCTATATAGTTATAGAAGGCCCTTATATAAGTAAGGAGTATTATGGAATAAACCCTGGTCAAATTAATATAACGCTTGATGATGGTGACAATACCGAGCAAATAACGATACAATAATTGAAAAATGAAAATTGAAAAATTTAATAATAGCGGAAGTATATTGATCTGGTCCCTCATGCTCGGCGCACTACTTTTAACCGCCACATTTTTCTTCGTCCTCCGGCTAAACTCACTCAGTGGTGTGCAGATTGATACGATGAATTACCAAAATCAGAAGGCATATTTGGAGAGTTATGTGGAGTACATAAAATCCCTGGACCCTCTCGACTTAGTGGCAGGTCCTGTTCACTTTGATGATAATACGATTGTGGGGACTGTAACCAATCAGGTGGAGGCTATCGAAGGTGTTTTGGACAGTGGTGATTCGGTGGATTACACTTTTGCTGCTGTAAATGTAGATATTGAATGGAATTTATGTAGCGATGGTGAAGATAGTGATCTGGCAATTTCGCCTGATCCGGGCCCCCCAGCAACAGGCTCATGTGGCGATTACGACAGTTTTGTTTCGTCTCCCGGAGCCGGTCTCATAACCCTCACCTCATTAAACGCGCCTCTTCATTATCGCATTACAAATCCCGATCCACTTGATAATGGCGGGCTTGTTACCGACAAGCAATGGCACATAAATCTCTTCATTAATTTGGGGTATGGAAAAAAGATTGAGGTGGAAGAGGCGTTTGTGCCGTAATTGTCTGAACCGCAGATTCACACTGATTTGTCAGATTACGCTGATCTTGATTACGCAGATTGTGATCAGTGGAATCAAATTCTGTGAAATCATTTAATCTGCGTAATCAGCGGTTCAGACAATGAATTTGCCCCAAAACCACCCTCCGTGATAAACTACTTTCACATGCAATATGCCACATCCACCCAAAGGGCCATTGCCCTCCTGCTTGATATAGTCATTTCACTTATCTGGCTTATTGCACCAATTTCCCTGGGAATTACGCTATACCAGAATTATGGAATAGAATTGCCTAAATTACTGCCGTTATTCTTCTTTTTATGTATCCCAATCTACTTCATTTATGCCCCCTATAAATTCGGAAAAACTCTGGGGATGAAAATAATGAAGATAAAAGTTGTAAATCTTTCAGATAAACCAATTTTACTCTGGCAGTCAGTTGTACGTTACTTTATAAGCATAACAATTTCATGCGCGGTTATTTGTCTTGGTTATATATGGGTGCTATTTCACGAAAAAAAACAGGCATGGCATGACATTATTGCAAAAACTCTTGTGATTAAAGTGAGGTAAATATGAAAATGAAAAAATACATTCCTATATTAGCCGTAGTTTATATATTTCTCTGCTTTTTATATTCTGCATGGGCGGATAATCAAAATTCCTTAACAGCTAATCTTTGTCTACAAAGCGACAACTTGCCGTTATCATCATCCGACTATGAAGAAGTAGGAGGTTCAATTGTTATAAAAGATATAATGAAAGAAGTAGCCGGAGAGAATTTTAATGGCGCACAAAATGCCAGTGCTGTTTTAATCAGGTTATCGGATTCGGATTTTTTTGAATCTGCTGGAGAATTTAGAAGCGAATATAAAAATGAAGCGGAATTTTATAATGCTATGACTGATCAATTCGAGATAAAAAATATACCTGTAAGTGTAAACGGTTATGATGTTGAATTGGGTATCTCAAAAAAAGAAATCACATCTTATTTAAATGGAAGTTATTGTTTATTTACAACTGTAATAGGGGTGTCTGAATCTGGAGGTACACCGCATTATTTTATTTATTATAATAATATAGAAGGAGGTTCGGAAACACTTGCCTACATTATTCAATCCGGTAATCAGGTACTTAAGGGTAATTACACAGATGATATAACAATTTTAGGAACCGGCACGCAAGTCGGAGCAGGTTTGCTTGGAGTTGATCTCCCCATGGACATCCGCGACCTTGCCTATGACCTCACTCATTGGGAATGGTCCTGGCAACATGCTATCGATACATTAACGGATGGCATTGGTTTAATCCCAATCATCGGTATAGCTAAAAATGCTGATGAAGTTGCTGCCCTTATTAAGGCGAGGAAGGCTGAAGCTGCAGCAGAAATAGTTATTAATATTAAAAATATAACTCCCGATATTCAAAAAACTCTTGATAGGATTAAGCGAGGAGAAAAATTTCCACACAAAAATGATGGAGCTATATTTGAAAATCGAGAAGAATTTTTACCAAAAAAATCTGCAGATTATTACCATGAATACGTTCATCCAACCACAGACGCTGATCATGCTGGCCTTCAACGGATTATTAAGGGGAAAAATGGAGAACTGTATTACACGCCTGATCATTATGAAACTTTTTTTATTTTAGGAGAGTAATTCTTTACAAAATGACTAAAAAAATACCTTTCATTTTTTCAAACAATCAACCATCTAAAAAAACAAATAGGATTATTCTACACATACCCAAGACCATTACAAAAAAAACAGACTTATTTGACGTTTTTGAAAGGGGGTTTCAGTTTCCATATTTTGGACGTAATTGGGATGCACTTAATGATTGTTTGAATGGTTTTGAATGGATAAAGGAAAAAAGTGAAATAATGGTTTTCCATACAGATTTGCCACAATTATCCGATAAAGAATTACATATCTATTTAGATATCCTATTGCACTGTGTGAATAGCTGGAGAACTTGCGAAGGCTCTTATGTGTGTCATGTGTTTAATGTCGTTTTTCCTGAATCAGTCGAGAAATCAATTTACAAGATTCTCAATACATAAAACAGCCACAAACCACAGTTCAGACAATGAATTTGCCCCAAAACCTCCACCCATGTTAAGATTATTGAAGTTATAAATTAAATGAAAATTGAAAAATGAAATTTGAAAAATCTAAAAAAGGTTTTAGCCTCGTCGAGCTAATTATCACAGTTGTAATAATCGGCGTTTTGAGCGTAATTGCATACATAGGTATAAACGGCACAGGAAATTGGTTTAAAAATGAGAAGGTAAAGGATGATTTAATTGCAATTTCCAATGCGCTTGAAAATTACAAACGCGATCATTTTGGCGCTTATCCAATTCAGGATCCAGGTGATAATGCAAATATGCTCTGCTTTGCCGCTGATGC
>JAHJBZ010000027.1 GCA_018813295.1 Patescibacteria group bacterium
GTGTGCCATTTTACCCTTTCTTCAAATGTAGGGTTTTTTGGCATCCGGTTTTTCAAATGCCATTCTTTGTTTATGGGCATGGTTAAAGGGGGTTATTTAAGCTTCTTTTTCATAACTACTATTTCTCCAACGTCTGGTGAATTAATTTTCTCTGCTTCTCTAAAGCCAAGTTTTTTATAAAATTCAACTGCGTGTTTGCTTGAGCGGACAAATGTTGAATTGTGTCCCATTTTTTTCAATATCCCCTCCAGGTATCTTACAAGTTTCGCACCGACTCCTTTTTTGTGGTATGAAGGATTCACAAAAACTGCTTTTATACGGCCTTCACACAATGAACCGCTTGCAACTATTTTTTCCCCAAGTAAAGCAACATAAACTCTTGTTTCACCCAAAGACTCTCTGATATTTTTTGCTGAAAAATAATCTGATAAATACCGGACCTGCTTTTTGGTCATGTCTTTGCTGTTTATTTCCTTAATACACCGTTTGCATACACGCGAAACTGCTAGCTCTTCACCTTCTCTTAATTTTCGGATGGTTAGTTTTTGGTTCATGGGGTGAGTGTAAGGGGTTTATTCTTTAGGCACTACAAATATTAAATATAAGCTGAGTATAATAAAGCCGATACCTATAAATATCAAAATGTTTGTCACATAAAACCATTTCGTAAAATAGGATATTATTTTTGTTAATAACAACAATATCCCTAATGGCAATAGTATCTTGCCGGCCAGATTATAATTAACAGGTACAAATCCTGACATATGTTTTTTCATGGGTGGGTAATTTATTTTTTTACCGTTGTGAGTTTTTTGATTTTTCCAGCGTTGATAATGTAGCTTGTACAGATGGATTATCTGTATTTAATAATGTGATGTTTTTATATTTTTCCTGTAAAGGTGTTATAAATTCATCAGCCCACGAAGGGGTTAAAACTGCAATACCTTCAAAATCGATTTCAATTTTTTCATTATCCTTAATTTCCGTGAATAATGGTTGAGAGGCTAAAAAAGCTTCTTTTCCAGATGGCCTTGAGACAAGTGTTGTGCCGAATTTTTTCAAAGAAATGTACATGATGTTTTTTTGTTAATATTTAATTATTGCTATACACCCACGTAGTGATGTATTGGTTTTTTTTATATTTAATTCTTGATCATCTTTTTTTAGTTCTAAAATTGCGTTTCCGGTTTGAAATTCCAGATGAAGAGGGTTTTGAGTTACAATGTCTCTTACAAATTTTAATCCGTTTCCCCTGTCTTCAGGTGCTCGGCCTGTAATATATTCCGTAAATGCTACTTTTAATGCTTCTTGGTCATTTTTTAATTTTGGTAGTACACGCTTAAGTGTTTTGAATATTCCCTGTCCACGATCTGCCAATACAATTTCTTGTTTTTTTATATCGTAACCGAAAAATGTTCCCGGTACATCTGGCCAGTTCCCGATGTTGTGATTGTATGAGTTGTTTCCAATTTCACCAGTAATGGCAATGATTAATGGAAATATATCTTTTATATCAGCTATATTTTCAATTTCTATACTAAAATGCTGCAATCGTGCAGAAAAGATATCGCTGGTTTCACAATATAAAGATGATGGTAATTCAATAGGTGGTTCGCTGCTCACCCATTTTTTAGCTATGTCGATTAGATCTATTGGCTTATCTCTTTTTAGAAAGCTATTAATATCTTCTTTCCGATAATATCGCTTACTTGTTGGTAATGGTCGAAATGAATTTAAAACACCTTTTTTATCCCATTCCCTAAGTGTATCGGCAGATACGCCTATTAATATTGATGCTTCCCCAATTGATAGTAATTTTTGATCTATTTCCATAAATCTGGGTAAATCTGTGTAAAACTAGGTAAATCTTAGCAAATCTATGTAAAAAAGTCAAATGTTTTTGTTTGGTCGTTGAACTTAATCTTTCAATTGCCCATCAACAGCCTCCCTGTAAGTGCAATAATCACAATCCTCACCCTTATCCGGAACTTTATCACCATTCAAACACTTCTTAATATCAAAAATCACCGGCTCAACCCAGTCCGCGTTGCCCGTGTAGGGGATTAGCCTCGTATCAAAATGCAAACAATCACCAAATTCCTCTTTTTCCGTATCGCCATTTGCGTAAACAAAATATGCAGTGTCACTTACCTTAAATCCATTCATCCTGAGCAACCACTCATATATTTCCGACTGCCTCTTATACCCAATCTGCCAGTCCTGATCCAATGCGACTATTTCCTCCGCCTTACTTGTCGCTTTATAATCCACAACAATTAATTCACCATCCGGCTTTACCCAAACATCATCCACAGCGCCCGAAATAAGTAACCCAGTCGCTTCATGCAAATACATAACTCCCGCATGCAAAGCATCCCTCCATTTATCAATATCTTCATGCTGAAACGGCACGGCATCCACACCATTCTCCACCATAATCGGATGCGGTTTACCTTCCGCCCTATATCTATCAAATTCCTTTTTCAGTAATGCGTCGACGGCGGAGTTTAATGTAAACGGATATCCCGGTGGCCTTTTTATTCCAAATTTGTTATCCAAATAAAAACACTTTGGACAATTCATAAATAGATCAATCTTTGATCTTGATAATTTCCAGTTATTTCCGCCGTAGTTGTAGGAGGGTTGGCGGGGGATTTTGTAGTAGTCACTCATAAGTTAAAATGTTTTGGTATATATGACTTTATTTGAGCAAGAATATCATCGGAAACTTCACCGATTTTAGCTTTAAAACGAATGGGGTCAAATGAATGAATATCTTTTACTTTAATTATTGAATCTTTATACAATTTGTTCGCTTTATCTTTCTTTATTTCAATATTATCATTTACTTTTCCGCTTGTATTAGATGTTATAGGCATAACTGTAATTAATGAAGAACCCTTTAGAATTGAGTTGCCTGAAATAATAACGGCAGGCCGTTCTTTTTTGTATTCATGTCCTTTACTGGGGCTAAAATCTGTTAGATATATATCGCCTTGTTTCATTTTTGTTTAAAGTTTTGATAATAATCATATTCATCCTGACTGATAGAACCAAGGTCTTCTAAAATATCGCTTGCTCCTGCCTGCATAATTTCAGTTTCATAATCTCTTTGTGCGAATTCACCATCCCTACCAAATACGCTTTCGTATTCAATTATTTCACCCTCCGCATGTACCGCCCAAGGATAATCATGATGAACATGGTCTTCTATTTGTCGTGCGCTCATATCGGAAAGCCTATTTATTACCCTGTTAATAGTTTCCAATTCCGTTGGCGTAAATAAATCAATATTTGCTTGAGTAAAAGCTACATATTTTGTCTGAACAGTATCGCCAATATAGGGTCTGTTTACTATTTGTATTTCTCCTGCTTCTTTCATTTCATTAATAATCGGATTGTAATCCGGTTGATTCGGTACCGGACCATATTGTAGTTTTTTATACGGCATTCCCGTTAGTGGCTTTTCATAAAGTTCAAAATAATCAAAATCACAAAAGTACAAAAGTTTATACAAAACTGTTTCACCTACATTCGGTTTTCCACCACATTTTTGCAGAATATATAAAAGTAGTTGTTTGAATCTTTCTTTATCAAATTCAACTTTACCTTTTTTTGTCCTCCTCTTTTGTTGTTTTGGATTACTTAACTCCATAAAATCGTTATAGGATATTTGAAATATTCGTAATATTGCATCCAATTCATTTACCGATACATCACGCGCGCCTTTTTCGATTTGGGCAACGGATGGGCGGGGGATGTCGAGTGCTTTAGCCAGTACTTCCTGTGAAATTCCCTTTTCATCTCTTAATTTCCTTAGGGCTTCACCAAGCTTATTGTTAGTTTTTTTCATATTTTTATTTGTTTATAAGCTTATAATATCATATGTAAGATTATCTTACAAGAAAATGTTTGATTTTTTTCATTAATCGTATATGATGTATTTAGTAATATATCTTGATTCAACAATATTATGGTTAAAAAGGCTAATCAAACTTGGGTTTCGCCCATAAAAGAAACTGGCAAATGGAAGATTCAACATGCGGGTGCTGAAAGAGCTTCAAAAATATGTGGTAAAAAAGCTGAAGCAATTGATGTGGGTCGTAAAATTTCACAAAATCAAAAAACCGAATTTATTGTCCAAAATAAGGATGGACAAATTGCTTTTAAAGATTCTCACGGGAATGACCCACATCGTTTCGGGCTATGAGAAGTTTGGTCGTGGTAAAATTTGCGCATTAGCGCTCACTACGACCAAACTTGGATGAGCGAGCGTTAAAAATAAATATAATTCATCATCATTTATCCAATGGAAGGGCTGTCATACCAAGTTGTATCAGGATGACGACCTAAACTACTACTGGAATTATTAAAAAGAGCTATAATAAAACCAATAGCCATAGGTAAAATAACAAAAACGACTACTAGAATTAGAATAATTATTTGACCGATATTCATTTCCTCTTTTTCCTGACTTTTGTTATTGTCCATGTTTTTATAATTGTTATGAAATTATATTTATTTAGCGAGCGAATCTTATAGCCTGTGTTATTTGATGAAATCTATTTTAGATTGTATTATTTGTCTTTAGGATTTTTTGAATCTTCTTCTTCAGTTTTTGTATATCTCTACTCTGAATTAATTTTTGACCTGTACTTAACAAATCAAAGTAAACTGCATCTTTATCTGCCAGTTTCAATTTTCGATGTTCATCAAGTATTGCATATTTACCTTCTAGCGTCAGTTTACCATTTTTATGTGATTCTTTTCTCTTTGGATCAAAATGGCAACCACCTAGTTTATTTGCTACATATTTAATGACATCTTCTTTATTAATATCTATTCCGTTAATTGTAATACTTGGCAATTTAAGAAATATTGATAACTTTATTGGTTTCTTTTTTCTGGCTCTTGGCGTACTTAATCTTTTTGCTTCGCCATTACTTAAAGCGCGATTAAGTTTAGAGAAGCTAGCAATTTTTAAGCCATTGTGTTTCCCCCCTGAAGTCTGACGTAAAACTGTTCCAGGAATTAGTAGGTCTAATTCGCTATCAACAAGAATCCTTAATGGAATACCAATTTTTTTAGCAACCTGGAAAAGTTTAAGGTCGCTGTCTATTAATAAAGTTCTTAAACTAGCACTTAATCTTCTTAGATTGGCATCAGATTTATTTTGAGCATTCCAATCATTTGTTAAGTAGACTAATTCTTCCCATACTGTTTTTAGTAGTTTATTATCCATATTCTAAAATAGGTTTTTAACTCGTTTCTAACGCCACTGTTTCTCCGTTAATCACCAACTATTGTACGGCAGAAACTAGTTGGAGGAAATAAAAAGCCGCACTGGGGCGGCTTTTAGGTTTTTATCTTTGAGGTTTGTGCTACCCATAACAGGTAGGGAAACGCTTGAATGACTTAAATCTCCTTCGCTGAAGCTTCGTAGATTTTTCATCATTCATCCTCATTTTACTGCGGGCTTTGCCCTTGTTTCATTCGGCACGCGTTTCTCGCTTCTAGTTACATCATTCCTCCCATTCCACCCATACCACCCATAGGAGGCATTGGCGGTTCCGGTGCGGGGATATCGGTAATTGCAGTTTCTGTTGTTAGGAACATTGCGGCGACTGAGGCGGCGTTTTCTAGTGCAGAGCGGGTTACTTTTTTGGGATCGATTATTCCGGCCTTAAACATATCTACGAGTTGTTTCTCCGGTTTTAGTTTGATGTCGATGGTGGCATCGTAACCCATTGTTTTTGATTTACCCCAGCTTTCTATTAATTTGCTTTGAATTACGTTACCGTCGGTTCCGGCATTTTCTGCAATTTGGTTGAGTGGGTAGGCGAGGGCGTTCTTTACAATTTCCGCACCAAGTTGTTCTTCTTCTGATTCTAGTTTTTTAGGATCGATTTTCAGGCTGGCCTGAAGCAGAGCTGCTCCACCGCCGATTACGATACCTTCTTCCATAGCGGCGCGGGTTGCGGAGAGGGCGTCTTCTATGCGGTGCTTCTTTTCTTTAAGTTCAATTTCGGTTGCAGCACCTACTTTGATAACAGCGACACCTCCGGTAAGTTTTGCAAGACGTTCAGCAAGCTTTTCTTTGTCGAAGTCTGAGCTTGCATTGTCAATTTCTGTTCTGATTTGATCAATGCGGGTTTTGATTGCATCAGCTTGGCCTTTGCCTTCTACAACTGTGGTGCTGTCTTTGGTTGATAGAACCTTGCGGGCATGACCTAGGTCTTCTACGGTTGCGTTTTCAAGTTTTAAGCCAACTTCTTCGCTGATTACACGTCCGCCGGTAAGAATAGCGATGTCCTGAAGCATTGCTTTGCGCCTGTCTCCAAAACCTGGAGCTTTGATGGCAAGAGTGTTGAAGGTTCCTTTAAGTTTGTTGACTATCAAGGTTGCAAGTGCGTCTCCTTCAATATCTTCCGCGATGATTATAAGGTTCTTTCTACCAGCTTGTGCCATTCCTTCCAGCAATGGAAGGATTTCCTGAATACTACCGATTTTTTTGTCGGTGATCAAAATTAGGGCATCTTCGTAAGAGGCTTCCATGCGGGCAGGGTCGGTAACCATATATGGAGAGATGTAACCGTTGTCGAATTGCATTCCCTCTACCATGTCGATGGAAAGACCCATTGTCTGGCCTTCTTCTACCTGTACAACTCCATCACCTCCAACTTTTTCAAAGACTTCTGCGATCAGTTCACCCACTTCCGGGTTCTGCGCAGAGATTGTAGCAATTTGTGCCATTTGCTCCTTGGTTGTAACTTCTTTTTTCATTTTATCCAGCTCATTTACAACAATTTTTACCGCTTCTTCAATACCTTTTTTAAGAAGCATTGGGTTAACTTTGTTTGTAGTGATGTGATGCATTCCTTCTTTAATAATTGCATGAGCAAGAACGGTTGCAGTGGTTGTACCGTCACCTGCAATGTCGTTGGTTTTGTTTGCAACTTCTTTTACAAGCTGTGCGCCCATGTTTTCAAACGGTTCTTCCAGGTCGATTTCACGAGCAATGGATACACCGTCATTTGTAATGGTCGGGGCACCGTATTTTTTATCAAGAAGTGCGTTTCGGCCTTTTGGGCCCATTGTAACGCGAACTGCGTTGTTAAGTTTTTCAATACCGTCTAATAGTTTTTGACGGGCTTCGTCTGAGTGCATTAATTGTTTAGCCATTTTCTTATGTGTTAGAGATTAATATATTACTTGATTTGAAAATTTGAAAATTATGTTTACTTCTGTGATGTAATTGATTTGTTTTACTTTAATGAGGAAATTAAACTTGAAAACTTTTTGCTGAGCAACTGGCTTTTTTTCAAATTTTCATATTTTCAAGTTTTCAAATTATTGAACAATAGCTCGAACTGAGGTCATTTCGACGATTTTGTATTCAACACCGTCTACTTTTACATCTTCTCCGCTGTAGCGACCGTATAAAACTTTGTCGCCGAGTTTCATTTCAATAGGCAATTCAACTCCGTTTGAGCTGATGTTTTTGTCGGCAACTGCAACAACTTCACCTTCCTGAGGCTTTTCTTTGTTGGCGGTATCGGGAATAACAATTCCACTTTTTGTAACTTCTTCTGCTTCAAGTGGTTTGATTACTACGTAGCCGTTTAGTGGTTTGATTTTCATAGTATTAAATTAAAAAATTAAAAATTCAAAATTCAAAATTAAATTGTAATTAGCACTTTGAATATTGGAGTGCTAAATCATCTTATCAAATCCCTGTATTACGTCAACTTTTTTTATATACGAATATTGATTAGTGATTTTATATTTTATAAGTACTTCAAAAATATCAAATCCATGTTCAACATTATGAAATTTATTTTATCAAAAGATACCCCTCCACACTTACTCCGTCGTCGAAATAATGCTTTACCCAGCTTATTGCGTCGAATTTATTTAGGAATGGTTCCGCTATTATGCCATATGGGTTGTTTGAAATAAGCGGCAGGATTCTTTGGATATCAACAAATGTTAATTCGTCGCTGACTTTACTCAAATTGCTAATTGCCTGCCTGAATGGCTGGTATTGGGAAAGAACGAATTGAGGAGACATGCTTAAATCGACTGCTTCTAATGTTAGATCACGGCTATTTGTTATTACCAGCAATTCGTCGGTTGTTGTGTAGCAAAACCCACCACTTGTTCCTGTAACCTCCATGCAATTAACGTCATATCCTTCGTACTCTTCGGATGATTCTTCAAGCTTGCTTGAGTCCGCAATGAGTTCTCGGCTTTCTGTACCATCCGGCAAAGTCACAATATTAAGTTTTGGAGCGAATTGTGCTGCTAAGTATCTAAATCCGTCCATTAATTTTTCCAATTTGGTTTCCACGAATTCCTGATTATCGTGAGAGAGGATTAAGCTTAAGTTTATTTTCTCGCTTTCCTCGTCCAAACCGATTGCCAAAGCATATTCACCTTCAAATAACGGATATAAATCGTTTCTCAAGTTCACTTCGTCCCCAAATACTTTGCTCACCTGGGCGCGGATAATGCTTTCCAGAATAATGCCGTAGGCTGGGTTTAGGTTGCTTATAGTTTCCAATGTATTTTGCCATTCATCACTTAGATTTGCTCCACCTATATATAAGGCGAGATTTTCTGAGCCAATGTAGTCGGTTAATTTATAGGCAAAGCGAGTGTCATCTGCAAAACTTTCATTCAATTCAAGGAGGTCTTTATTCAGGTTTACAAATGTATTGAAATGGAATCCGTTTTGATTTTGCCGAACTGTCCAGGCAAGGTGATTAACTGCATATTTTAACGGTTCAACAATGTTGCTTGCCGCGATGTTTTCAAAATGAAGCGCCTGGAAGTTTATATACCCCCTCATCCAGCTTTGTCTTGGAAGGTTACTGATTGATTTCCGGTAGTCCTCTTGATCGCTTATGGCAAGTGCTTCATCTTCAAATGTATCCTGAATTGCTTCCAGCGGACTAATTTCATTTGATATGAAAACAAAAGGCCCAACAAAGGCAAAGTTAAATGATTGGCTTTGTGGGTATGAGTAAATTGGCAGGCGGAGAGTGCCGGTTTTTTCCAGTTTTTCCTCCGGCAGGGCAAGCCCTTCGAAAAAGCTTACAGCTTTATGCCGGCTGCGCGTTTGTATAAAAAATACAGGGGTGCTTATTTCTTCGTCACTCTGAATTAGGGTGATACCAAAACGTGCACCTGCCCAATTGGTGATTGCCGACATGTCCTCAATCCCGAAAACGGTTTTTATGTTGTTTTCTACCTCCTGCTTTGCAAGTTCGGTAGTGCTTTGCAGTTTTGTAGGCAATACAAAGTCTTCAAATTCAACATATGCTACGGTTTGCTCTGCTGGCAGAAAATGCGCAACACTTCTTTGAGAATACGCATACCATATTACGTAGAAAATCAGAAATATGAGTAAAATAAATCCCAAAGCTATTATCGCAAGCAGAAAGCGGTCTTTGAATGTCATATTCTTTTTGCGGAGGCCCTGGATTTTTTTGAGTAAATGGATGTTTTTCATTTGTTGTTACTTTAATAGGCGTGCGTCAATATTACCATATCTTAATTGATTTAAGAATATGGATTAACGATTTAAGATTTCAATTAATTGTCTGAACTGTGATTTATGTGATTAGTGCGATTTTTATGATTTGGTTTAAACGGTTTTTCTGTAGAGACGCCCCGCTTAGCGGGGCGTCTCTACAGGGTGTTTGTATGTAGAAAAAATCATGACCATCATCATAATCATAAAAAATCACAGTTCAGACAAAGATGATTTAAGAATCAGTTTCAGTCTCCTTTCCGCACTGTTCACACTTTATCAAATTCTTTTTTGCCTGCACCTGCAGTCCGTTGCAAACTGTGCATGGGTCCTCAACTGGCTTTTTCCATGTTGCAAAGTCGCATTTTGGATAGTCACTACAGCCGTAAAATACCTTTCCGCGTTTGGTTCTTTTTTCAACGAGGTCGTTTTTACACTTTGGACATTTAACTTTTAATGCATGACTAAGCGCTCTGGTGTTTTTACATTTTGGATAATTTTCACAGGCTAAGAATTCACCGAAACGTCCGTTTTTTATGACCATTTGCCCGCCGCACTTGTCGCATTTCTCACCCTTATATTCTTTTTTCAGTTTTTCTTCTTTTTCCTGATCTTCTTTCATCGGTTTTGCGTTTTTACATTCAGGATATTTTGAACAGCTTAAGAATTTTCCATTGCGTCCAAGTTTAACCATCATTGGGGCTCCGCACTTATCACAAATTTCATCGGTTTTTTCCTGGATGATGTCCTCCTTTTTAACACTCTTTTTCTTTTCTTCAATTATTTTCTCGAATGGCTCGTAGAAATCCTTAATTACCGGTTGCCATTTGTCTTTTCCTTCCGCTATGTCATCTAATTTCTCTTCCAAATTGGCGGTAAATTTATAATCTACAATATCAGAGAAATGTTTTACCAAAAAATCGTTTACAATAATTCCGATTTCCTGCGGGTAAAGCTTTTTGTCCTGCTGTTTTTCAATATACCCACGCTGGATTATTGTAGAAATTGTAGGAGCGTATGTAGACGGCCTGCCGATACCTTCTGACTCTAATTTTTTAACCAAACTAGCTTCGGTGTATCTTGGCGGCGGCTGGGTGAACTTTTGCTCAGGATTAATTTTTATAAGTTCACAATTTTCACCTTCGGTCATTTCAGGAAGTATTTTGTCTTTATCGGATAGTGCATCTTCCGGATTGTCTGTACCTTCTACGTATACCTTCATAAAACCAGCTTTTTTGATCACTTGCCCCTTAGCTTCAAGTTCGTAATCCTTATTTGCACTTACGGTTACAGTTGTTACGTCTACTTCTGCGTCCGGCATTTGGCATGCAATAGTTCTTTCCCAAATCAGTTTATATAGTTTGTACTGATTAGAGTCGAGATGCTCCTTTAGATCTTTTGGGGTTTTTTCCGGGTGGGTTGGGCGTATTGCTTCATGAGCTTCCTGGGCGCCTTTTGCCTTTTTGGTAAATACGCGTGGTTTACCAAGAGCATATTCCTTACCATATAATTTGGTAATTACTTTTGGCACGCCTCTTAAAAATTCGTTGGCAAGATTATATGAATCGGTACGCATATAGGTAATCAAACCTGTGTGATGCTGTCCATGTTCTATACCTTCATAAAGCTGCTGAGCTATCATCATTGTCTGTTTTACGGAGAAGCCAAGCTTTCTTGATGCCTCCTGTTGAAGCGTACTGGTAATAAAAGGGGCAGATGGCTTTCTTTTGCTTTTCTTTTTTTCGATATCTTTAATTTCGTATTCGGCCTTATTTAAATCCTGAAGAATTTTGTCGGCTTGTTTCTTATTTTTTACTTCAGCCTTTTTATTCCTAATTTTATTAAGTTCTGCTGAGAACTCTCCTTTTTTCACCTTAAGATCACAATCTATTTTCCAATATTCCTCTGACTTAAAGGCTTCTATTTCCCGCTCTCTTTCCACAATTAAACGGACAGCAACACTCTGCACGCGACCAGCACTAAGGCCAGCTCTGATCTTTGTCCAAAGAAGAGGGGATAGCTTGTATCCCACCAATCTATCTAATACACGACGTGCCTGCTGAGCGTGAACTCTGTTAATATCAATATCCCTCGGATTTTCCAATGCCTTTGTAATTGCTGATTTGGTTATTTCATGGAAGGCAATTCTTTTGTAATGATCTTTTTTCAGTCCCAAAGCATGCACTAAGTGCCATGCGATACTTTCTCCTTCGCGGTCCTCATCGGGTGCGAGCCAAACCATTGTATCCGGCCACTTGTTTATAAGGGTTTTTAAATCTTTAACTATCTTTTTTTTATCAGGACTGATTTCGTATTGAGGTTCGAAGTCATGTTCAACATCGATAGCAAGAGTCTTTTTTGGCAAATCCCGAATATGCCCCATTGATGCTTTAACATTATATTTTGCACCGAGGAATTTTTTTATAGTGCGAGCTTTTGCAGGTGATTCTACTATTATTATATGGTTCATGATTATTAAGACTTTTAAGACTATAAGGACTATTGCGACTATTAGGATAAAATATTTTTATTCAACTTCTGGATAAAATCCTAAAAGTCGTAATAATCTTAAAAGTCCTAATAGTCCGAATTTAAAATGTTTCGAAAAGACAATACTATAAAAAATTCCAATTTCCAAATTACAAATTCCAAACAATTTCCAAATTCCAAACAATTTCCAAATTCCAATTTCCAAATTACAAATTCCAAACAATACTCAATATCCAAATTTCAATAACCAAAAATACATCCCTCAACAGAAGGCGACATTGGCTAATGTCGCCTTCGGGGGATGGTTTTTTTGTTGAAAATTAGATGTTATATATAGGTATAGGAAATTTATGTTAAAAAATTGCTATCTTATTTCAGTTGCCATTGGAACATGTTAATGTCAAGTTTTGCTTTTATTTAAGCTAAAAAATAGTATTTTAGCCATGAAAAAAAATTTTTAGTCAAATTTGAGTGAATTGGCTTATCTAAGCCATTATTTCTGAGTAAAAAATGTTTACATGTGACTTTTTTCGCTAAGGCTGGGCAAAAACCCTTGATATGTGTATTTTTCATCTATATACTGCGCTTAGTCTAATAATTTATCATTTAATTTATTTCATTATGACTAAACAAGATTTAGTTGCTGCTGTTGCTGCTTCTGCTGGCCTCAGTAAGAAAGTTGCTGGTGAAGCTCTAGAAGCTGTACTAGCTGCTGTAACAAAAGAACTTAAGAAAGGTAAAAACGTTACCATCACTGGTTTCGGTACCTTCCGCGTTAGCCATCGTGCAGCTCGCACTGGTGTAAACCCACGCAACCCATCTCAAAAGATTAAAATCCCTGCTATGAACGTTCCTGCGTTCAAGGCTGGTAAATCTCTTAAAGATGCAGTTCGCTAATTTCCTTAGCTAACAACTAAAGCCCGTGCTCCTCCCCGCTAAGCGGGGGAGGGTGCGGGTTTTTTGTTTGTCTGAACCGCAGATTTTTCGGATTTGTCTGATTACGCAGAATTTGATTTCGCAGATTACAATCAATGGAATCAAGATTAGTGAAATCATTTTAATCATACAAATCAGCGGTTCAGACAAATGATTGATTTTGGGGAGCTAGTTTCGTCATAACTTTTTGTTTTTTGTTTTTTGTTTTCGCATCTTACAGAGACGCGCTGCAGCGCGTCTCTACTTTTTATATGTTTTTTTGTTTTTTTTGAATGATTTTGGTATGATTAGAGATGAATTTATTAAATAAACATAAAAATTATGGCAGTAATAGAAACAGGTAAAGACACATTTCAGGCGGATGTTCTTGATGTTAAAGATAAACCGGTTCTTGTAGATTTTTGGGCTCCCTGGTGTGGTCCATGCCAAATGCAAGGTCCTATTTTAGATGAACTTGCTGGTGAAATTGGAGATAAGGCAGTAATTGCTAAAGTAAATGTTGATGATGACAATGAACTTGCTGCGCAGTACGGAATTATGAGTATTCCTGCTTTAAAAGTATTTAAAAATGGTGAACTTGTTGAAGATATGGTTGGAGTGCATCAAAAGGAGCAGTTGATGGAGGTTGTGGAGAAACACTCGTAAATTTACAATTTACAATTTTCAAACAATTTACAATTTTCAATTTGGGCGTGGTGAAAGCATCGCGCCTTTTTGGTGTGTATTTTATTGACATGTTTGGTGGGATGATTAAAATACATCTATAAATTTTTTATTATGATGAGAGAGGTTATTAATTACTCACAAGCGTCTGATAGAGTTTTAGGAGAAGCTAGTGCATTGTTACATCCCAATGCCAGAGAGGAGCTGGAGAGTAATTATGCTAGTATAAGAAAGTGGCTTATAGTTCATCTATCTCAACTATTAAGGCGTTCGGGAGATATGGATGCTTCGGTTAGTCTTAATCCTATGAATGAGCAGGGGTATGGTCTGCAAACGTTGTCTATTTTACCCAAAGGGCCCAATACGGATGATCTTTATACTCATGAGCGGGGGCCTTTTACTCTTAATCTCGGCATTATTGCTCCTGGTATGTTAAATGGTGATGCGCAAACGGGAGAAGTTGAGTTCAGACTTGATTCCGAAGCAGGTCAGGTGCTTCATAATCTTTCTGGCCATTCTTTACTAATAAGAACAGTGGAAAGGGGAGGAGATCAGACTTTTGGCCGTTGTTCTGATGAATTTCCTGCATATAGCAACTTTAATGCCCGCGGTCCTGATGTGGCTTTAAGAGTTGTTATGGAAACTACACAGTTAGATCAAATTAGAAGAAGAGTCCATGGAGTTTTAAATCATGGGGTGTATGCTAGTGAGCCTTTTGTTGGGGTGAGGATGAGATAGGTTTTACGCAGATTCTTGTACTTCAAAACCGTCTGTAGTTTTGATTACTTTTACGCGTTTTTCGTGATGTCCTTTAAGGAGTTTATTATCAAAATGTTCTCTTCCGTCATCTTCACGAATATAAAAACCATCAAGTTCTAATCCAGGTCTTGTTCCTATGGCTGCAAAATATACCGGACCTTCTATTACAACATCTCCAACTTCTTTATCGGGGAATTTTGCTGGGTTTAAAGAATGTATGTAAGGCTCTTCACCACGTAATACTTTTGCTATGCCTGAGCCGTCAACTATTTCCGTCATGTGATTTTCAGCTCCAGAATCCATACTCACATTTCCAACTCCAATTCCTTTTAGTGATTCAAATAATACTGCTTTTAGCTTAGCTCTAAATGTTTCCATTCCCTCAAGAATTTCTCCGTCATCACAAACAGCTTCAAATTGTCGATCGGAAAAAAATAGTCTTCCCTCCTGTATTTCTGAAAAACGAATTCCTTTAAGACATTCATTAATTCTATCTCTTAATTCTTCAGTTGCGCATAATTCGGTCCAGTCATCTAATTTTGCTTTTTCAATATACATATTGATATGTTTAAAAATAGGTTTATATTTATACCTTATTATTGTCTTTTGTGTCAAGATGTAAAATGTTCCCTATTTTCTCCGATCCATCGCATCATTAGCCATTTGATCTGCTAATTGATTCTGCTCTCTGCGGATGTGCTCGATTTGAAAGTGTTTGAATTGATCTGCTATGCGGCGGGTTTCTTCGAATATTGGGCGTAGGTCCGCACTTTTAACTTTAAAGTTTCCATTCATTTGCTCAACTACGAGCTGGCTATCCATGTAGCAGTGAATTTTAAGATCCTTAAATTTATCGTAGGTCTCCCTAAGTGCGAGTCTTAATGCTAAATATTCTGCCTGGTTGTTGGTTTTTTCACCAAAATACTCAGAACCTTTTTTTACCAATTTTCCTCCGCGATAAATACCAAAACCACCTCCTGCAGGGCCGGGGTTACCTCGTGATCCGCCGTCTACAAAAACTTCAATCACTTCGGCGTGGTCTGCCTTGTAGTTTTCGAGACCTTTTTTGATAGCACTGTTTATAAAAGCTTCCTGCTCCTTTTTTGGAATGATTTTATCAATTGCTTTGGTGAGGCTGTCTGGAATTTTCATATTAGGATTCAGGATTCTGGATTCAGGATTCAGCTGATTCCTGTTTTCTGAATCCTGAATCCTTTTGATAATTTATCTATTTAAGCTCCTCATTTTCTTAGTTCCCAATAGCAAAGTACTCTTAGAAGCTTTGGTTCCAGTTAAGGTCTGAATAAAAGAGCGGGTAACTGTGATTGCTGTGAACATTGAAACCAAAATACCAAGTCCAAGCATTAATGCGAATCCGCGGATGATTGAATTGCCGAAGAACCATAAGATCACACAGGTAATAAGTGAGGAAACATTTGAATCTCTGATTGATGTCCAGGCTCTTTCAAAACCTGTTTGCACAGCAGCTATAAAATTTTTGCCTTCATTAAGTTCTTCTTTTGTTCTTTCAAAAATCAGAATATTTGCATCCACTGCCATACCGATAGAAAGAATAATACCTGCGATACCAGCAAGGGTCATTACGACTGGAGTGGTTTTAAGAACAAATATTATTATTACCGCATAAATTACAAGGGCGATGACAGCAAATATACCAAGTAATCTGTAATAAAGGATCATAAATAAAGCAAGAACAATAAGCCCGATAACACCTGCAAACAATGAAACACGCAATGCGCTATCACCAAGTGTTGCACTGATTGTATATTGTCCGCTTAAAATAATCGGAGCATCTATAGCACCGGTGTTTAAATCATTTGAGAGCTGTAATGCTTCTTGCAAATTATAATTACCGGTTATTACCGCATTACCTCCGCTAATTTTTTCGTTTACATTAGGCGCGGAAATCAATTGGCCGCCAACAAAAATTGCAAGCCTTTGACCAGTAAGACGTCCTGTTATTTCTTCAAATAAGTCAGCACCAGCGCTGTCGAATTCAATATTAACCTGAGGTGCACCTATCTGGTTGTATGTAACGCTGGCGTATTTAAAGTGTGAACCATCCAATCCAGTTGGCTTCCATGGGTCTGGGGTTGTGTCGAATACAATTTCGTTATAGGTGTAGTATTTTTCCTCAGTTACAGTTTCGATATCTTCCTTTTTATCTGTTAATTTTATGATATGGAATCCGAATTCTGTTTCTACTATGTCTGAAATTTCACCAACTTCCAATGCGTAGGCAGCATCTTCAAATTCTTTGGTCATTTTGCCGCGGCCAAATAAGCCAAGGTCACCGCCACTTGCCGCAGAAGAACAATCTGAATGATCTTTTGCCAGTTGGGCGAAATCTACTTCTTCAGAGGTCAGAATTTCTTCCATTAGTCCCTGCACTAATTCTTTGGCCTCCTCTTTAGTTCGGGTTGCACTGGATCTTTCTGCCCCTTCGTAGGCGATAAGAATGTGACTGGCTTGTATTTCTCCTTCCTCCACTTCGGTTTTTTCCTGAGTTTCTACATTTTCTAACTGAACGATTCTGATTGTTTGCTTTTCACTAATACTTCCTCCTTCACCAAGAATATATTCACCGCCGCCTTCAACGGTTTTACTATAAACTTGCCCAGCATTTAAGTCCGGTATAATGCTTAGATAGTGCAATGGTAATTCGCTTTCAAATTCCTGAGTACCTTCTATATATTGGATTTTTTTATCACTGGTTTCTATTCTTTTTCCAATTTCCTTAAAGTCACTTTCACCTGTTAATGCTTCTTGTAACACTTCATTTGCTTCTGCTTCAATTTCTACAAGCTCATCGGGGTCTGCTTCGGTTTTTGGCTCTTTGAATTCCAGCTGAATTGTTTTACCAACAATATCTTTTGCTTCTTCAATGTCTTTTATGCCTGCGAGTTCAACTATAATATGTTCTTCACCGGCAATATTGGATGTATAGATTTGTGGTTCCGATACACCTAGTCCATTTACACGGCGTTCAATAGTAGCTCGTACACCTTCAATTACATCGGATATACGAATATCGTTTGAGTCGTCTTCATCCTTGTTTCTTTCGGTGGCACTGCGCAGGTCAATTCTGTAATCGAGTTGTGTGCCACCTTGCAAGTCTAACCCCAAGGTTATTTTTTGGTCTTTAACCCAATTGCTTACAGGGTCTCCGGGTAACTTTGATTTAACTGAATCCGGAAGAGCAACAACACCCATTAATAGTGTTGCGATAATTATTGAAATTAATCCTTTTGATAGTCTTTTCATGATTGAATTATTATTTTTGGTAAACCTTTGACAGTTGACCTTTGACCATTGACTAATAAGTCAAATGTTAAGTGTCAAATGTCAATTGTTAAATAAACAAGCTTTGATATTTTAGAGGAAAACAGGTTTTTTATCAATTGATTTCTCATTTTTCAATATGACTTCCTTGCCTGATCATCTTATGACTCAAATCGAGATTCTTTAAGGTGCATTTTTCATCAATTACACACTTTCTGATTACGCAGTTATCTATATTGCAGTCATTTAATATCACCGTGTCTTCCAGAACACAATTGTTGATTGTCGAATTTTTTCCCAAATAAATGCCCCCAATTAGTTTGTTTTCACCGGTTTTATTCACTCCCTCATTTGAAATAACCCGATCCCCGATTAATTCCTTATTGGCTTTTAAATAAGCTTCGAATGAGCCGATGTCATACCATTTTTCATCAAATGCGAATACATCTATTGCCTGCCCTTTTTCCATTAAATACTCAAATACACCACCCAGATCATCATTTTTTTCTTTTGCATAATTAATAATATCTTCCAGGTTTTTTTGAGGGAAAATATAACAACCTGTACTTACAAGGGTGCTTTTTGGTTCTTCAGGTTTTTCCTGAAATTCAAATACCTTTCCATCTCTTTTAACCACAACACCAAATTTACGTGCGAGGTTTAAATCCTTAATATCGTAGGCTGCAAGCAGGGGATTGTCGTTAAATTTGCTGATAAAATCCTGCATACTAAAGCCAAAATAATTATCTCCAGCAAGAAGCATTAGATCATCTTCAATCTTTTCTTTTTCAATAACAAAAGCTGTGGCGCCCAATGCTCCTTTTTTAAATTCATCGGATGCGGAGTCCTCTACAAATATTTTCAAATTTCTATCCGTAAAATTTTCAGACCATTTATAAAAAGCATCTTCAAAAATTGCATTTGTTGAAACAATAATCTCAATATTTTTAGGAATCTGCTCAACGATATGCGAAATAAGAGGTTTGTCCTTTAGGTGAAGCAGGGGTTTTGCCTTGTTTTCTGTTAATGGCCAGAGTCGCGTTGCGAAACCGCCAGCCAAAATAATGCATTTCATGTTCCTTTTGTGGCGCAGTTGTGGAGCTTCTGTGGCGCAGTTGTGTTATATAACTATTACATCTACATAGCGCCATCATTGCTCCACGCGTAGCGGCGCCACCATAAGGAATTACCAAATGTTATGCCACCATTTCCTTTTCTTATGTAATTTTAAGAAAGGCATTCCCTCAACTTCTTCAATCCTTTGATGTCCCTGGAAAATTCCCAGAAGTTCAGGCGGCATGTAATATTTAATATTGTTTTGGAGAGCGTAGTTGATGATATTTAAACTTTGTTCCAGATTGTCTACATGAAGAATAATATCGATATCGTGATCTGCGATTGTTTTTTCAAATACGTTCATTTTTCCGACGACCGGAATTCCGTGAATTACGCTTTTTTTGCTGCCATGCGGATCGATAGCGGCCACTGGTTTGATATGTGATTTACTTGTAATAAGCGTTCTTACTATTTCCTGTGCAGGTCTATTTGTACCAATTATCAAAGTGCGGTAAACACCAATTTCTCTTTCTGAGCTTTTCTGAAGAATCCATCTGAAAAGTACATGCCATCCGTATGTGAATAAAATAGTGATAAGGAAGGCATATATTAAAATTAAGCGAGAGAAGAATTCCCGGAATGTGAAGTAATAAAGAATCATAAATACGAATACATTCTCTATCGCTACAAATGTCAGTCTTTGGATATGCCGCCAGCTTATTATCTGCTGATTAAGTTTGTATGCACGAATGAAGAACATGAAAAGCAGTGTGATCGGAGTTGTTATCGCTGCAATTAGAAAGTATTGATTGAATGGAAAGTCTGATGAGAAATAAAAACCAATTCTTAAAAAGTATGCTAAGGCAAATGCGCCAAGAACCAAAATGGCATCTACTGCAATTTGTAAGATTTTGAGGTATATAAGTTGTTTTTTCATGAACCTATTTTAGATTATTTTGTTTTTTAATGCTATTTAATTGTCTGAACTGTGATTTGTGTGATTAATGTGATGGGCATGATTTTTTTATATACAAACATCTGTAGAGACGTTGCAATGCAACGTCTCTACAGAGTACATACATAAATCATAATAATCATTCCAATCATAAAAAATCACAGTTCAGACAATTATCTTCCCATCTTACTCAATCTAGCAATTCTGTCTTCCATTGGCGGGTGGGTGCTGAACATATTATTCAGCCATTTCATTCCCTGTTCATTTCTTAGGGGGTTTTCTATATATAAGTGAGCTGTTGCTTTGTTTGCAACTTCCAGCGGTTCGGTGTCGGCGGAAATTTTTTCCAGTGCCCTAACAAGACCTTGTGGGTATCTTGTGATCATTGCAGCACTTGCATCAGCTAAATACTCTCTTTGTCTGGAAATAGCCAGATGCATGAGCTTTGCGATAATAGGGCTCAAGATTGCCAGTGCAATTCCTACTATAAGTAAAATTCCATTACCTTTGCTATTTGAGCGGCTTCTGCTTCTTCCGCTGTAAAACATGGAACGAAGGAAAATGTCTGAGAGCAGTGCAATCATTCCAATTAATGCCACGGTTACGCTTTGCATGCGAATGTCATAGTTTTTCACATGAGAAAGTTCATGCGCCATTACGCCTTCAAGTTCTACTTTTTCAAGCTTATCCAAAAGTCCTTTTGTAATTGCAACGGCTGCATGATTTGGGTCTCGCCCTGTTGCAAATGCGTTTAGCGCGGTATCATCAATTAAATAAATTTTTGGCGTTGGCAGGCCTGCTGCGATGCTCAAATTTTCAACTGTTCTGTATAGGGTCGGATTATCTGATTTTTTTATTTCCTTAGCGTGGGAGATTGCTAACGTTATTTTTCCAGCTGCAAAGTAACTTATTATGGCGTAGATTATGGCAATAATCCCAAAAACCCCCATAAATCCTATTGCTGAGTTTTGATCTTCTGTATACACAAAACCAAATACATAACCAATACCTATAAAGAAGGCTATGAAAATGAATAGGAGGATTGCTGTATTCCTTTTATTGGCGCTTATTTGTTTATACATATTTTAGCTGTAAGTTTTAAGTTGTAAGTTGTAAGCGAGCTTATAGGCTTATCGCTTACCACTTATAGCTTATTTGGCTTGATTATAAACACTATTAATAATATGCGCGAGTTCTGCTCTGGTTAATGTATGCCCTGGGTCTTCCAGACCGCGTGGGATAAGACCCAGTTCATAGCCTTTATCCATATAAATCTTATACCAAGGGTTGGTTTCACCATCCCATAAGGTAATTTCATATACTCCGATAATCATTTTAAGGGCTTCTGCTAGATTAACTGTGCTATGCGGGCGGAAACTATTATTATAATAGCCTTCAATTATTTCGTTTTCATAGCCGTAATGAACGTATTCGTTAAACCAGTCATCCTTTTTTATATCCCAGAATGATGGGGTGTCTTTTTTATACTCAGAAAAATCTATTTCTTTTCCTAAACCTTTTTCTTCGTCGAGATAGTTTTTGCTGGTTAGTATGATTTTGAGTGTTTCGGCCCGGCTGACAAGATTTTCAGGTTTAAAACTTCCATCGTCATAACCCTGCAGTACACCAATATCCGCTAGTTCGCTAATTGCGTTGGCAAATCGGTGGTTTTGAATGTCTGTAAATTGGCTTATAAATGACCCATAGTCGTATACTCCTTTTTGCTCTAAATCTTCAATTTCAAACTCAAAAGACGTAAGAATCTCTTCGATATCTGCAATGTTCTCATCAAAATTTTTACTTAAATCATCGTAATAGATCACAAATTCATATTCCCCATTTTGTAATTTTACGGTTAGCCTCTTATGCATTTCCTGATATTTATCACCTTCATATTCATATGTATAAAGGTAACCAGTGAGTCCATCTATAACTACATCATCTTTTTTGTAGATTACTTTACTGTTATATCCTAAGTAATCCGTGTCTTCATCAATGCGATCTTTTGTATCCAGTTCCTGTTCGCCCTTTGGAATTTGTTGGTAATATATGTATATGTATCCATCAAAATTTCCTTCCTGAACGGCATCGGCTAACAAATCCATTGGTTGATTGCTTTTATTTTTTTGAATGCGCCAGCCATTTGGCATTGTTACAGAAAATGGCGGATCATCAAAAGAAATTGTTTGATCTAAATCTGGGTCATTTGTTTCTTTTATAGTTAATTCAACTGAATCTAAAACTTCTTCCATGGCTTTTAGCTGTTTTTCCTCTTTATCCAAATTAATTACGTAGTTTAGGCCAATAAGTGTATATCCATAAGGAATATAAATAGTATATTGGCGGTGATTGAATAGGCTGTAGGTGATTTGAATTGCATTTTGGCCTGCAAATTCAATTTCCTCTTTTTTGTAATCCGGATAGCTTTCTTGAATTTCGGCTAATTCCTCATCCAATGCCTCTAAATATCCTTCATCAATAGGGTATTGGTAATAATTTAGGTATACTCCGATTCCCACACCATCTGTAATTTGATTTTGTTCGGTATAAAAATTGTCATCATTTATTTCAAGAAATTTCCAACCTTCAGGAACCTCAATCGAAAGGCCTGGATATTCGTAATAGCTAAGTTTTAAATCTTCATTTGCCGAGCTTAATCTAGCCATTTCCATAATTAATCCCCCCTCGGCATTTTCGTTATTTATTGGACTACCGGTTTTGCTGTCATTTATCCAATCTACTGCTTCCCTTAGATCCAAAAAGTACCCTACATTTTCTGCATAGGTTCGAATGTATGTTGGGATTCCAATAAAATTACCATCTTCATCAAGTGCTGTACCTCCAGAGCTTCCGTGATCGAAGTCGGTGTCCGTTTTAAAATATTTATAATCGTTATATGTGTCATAGCCACTAATTTGTCCTCTTGTGATTGTAATAGTTTCACCACCACTGCCCGGATAACCAATTACTTGTACTTCACTTTCCTCTATTGGTTCCGCATTTGTTTGGTAGTTTAAGTAGTCAAGGCTTCCGATACTTTGATTAAAGACGTCCTTTGTGTTTATTTTAAGAATTGCGATGTCCATATCTTCATCATTGGCAACTAATCTAGCTGTATATTTGCAAACAGGTTCTTCCTGAACATCAAAAGTTATACAGATTTCGAAAGTATCGAATGGTTTTTGTTCAACATCGTCGTAAATTACATGGTTGTTTGTTACAACTAGTCCTTTACTGCTAATTACTGTGCCTGAACCGCTGCCATATGCGATAATATGACCTGAAAATAACTCTTTATAACTTGTTATTTTTACAGTGGGGTTCATTTCTCCGAAATCAGATTCCGCTGCAAAGGCAAAGGAAAAGGCGCTTAATAAGGCAAAGGCAAAGGCAAGGGGTAGTTTTTTGAGCATGAGATTGGTGGTTAACTAGGGTTTATGTTAGCAAAAATAATTATTATTCGATAGTTTAAACGCAAGAGAGGGTTGCTCCAAAACCACCTGTGATGTACCATGTAACAACGAGATGACGAAACAACTTTTTTAATTTTAAATTTACAATTTTAAATTTTAAAACTTTTGTCGTATCGTAGTATCGTCGTATCGTCACATCGTTAATTTATGAAATTTAAATTAGTCTCAGATTTCAAACCAACGGGTGATCAGCCGGAAGCTATTAAAAAACTGACAAAGGGGATTAATGATGGCGTTAAGCATCAAACACTTCTTGGTGTTACGGGGTCTGGTAAAACTTTTACCATGGCTAATATTGTCCAGAACATCCAAAAGCCAACCCTTGTTCTTGCGCACAATAAAACCCTGGCCGCACAGCTTTGCAGCGAGTTTCAGGAGTATTTTCCGGATAGTGCGGTTTCTTATTTCGTAAGTTATTACGATTATTATCAGCCGGAGGCATATTTACCGAAAACTGATACCTATATAGAAAAGGATGCATCGATTAATGAGGAAATCGACAAGCTTCGCCATGCTGCTACACATAATCTTTTAACCCGGAATGATGTACTCATAGTTGCTTCTGTTTCCGCTATATATGGTTTGGGTGATGTATCTATGTACGAAAATCTTGCAGTCGAAGTGAAAGTAGGGGAGTTTATTAAGCGCGATAAATTGCTTAGAAAACTCACTGATCTTCAATATACCCGTTCTCATATGGAGTTTAAGCAGGGAATGTTTCATGTGCTTGGAGATGTTCTCGAAATAATACCTCCAAGTTCCGACAATATGATTCGCTTTGAGTTTTTTGGTGATGAGATCGAAGCGATTCAGGAGGCGGATTCATTTACCGGTGAAGTGGTTCAGGATTTGGACAAGGTTAAGATCTTCCCCTCAAAGCATAATGTAACCACGCAAGAGGCGGTTAAAAAAGCGGTCACCGAAATTCAGAAGGATCTGGAGGCGCGTTATAAAGAACTTAAAAAAATGGGGAAGGATATTGAGGCTGAACGCCTTAAAACCAGAACTGAATATGATATTGAGATGATGCTCGAGACCGGTTATTGCAGTGGGATTGAAAATTACGTCCGCTACCTAAATAACCGCGAGCCGGGGCAGCAGCCTGCAACGCTTCTCGACTATTTTCCAGATGATTTTTTGATATTTATCGATGAATCGCATATGACAATTCCTCAGCTCAATGCCATGCATAATGGTAATTTGAATCGAAAATCCACATTAATTGAGCATGGTTTCAGAATGCCAAGTGCACTTGATAACCGCCCGCTGAAATTTGAGGAATTTGAAGAACATGTGAAGCAGGCCATCTATTTTTCAGCTACTCCCAGGGATTACGAAAAGGACAATAGCGGAAAGAAGCATATTGTTGAGCAAATTATCCGTCCTACCGGTCTTATTGATCCGCCTGTTGAAGTCAGGCCTACCGAACATCAAATTGATGATTTATTGGAGGAAATTCGTCAGGTTTTGGAACGAAAAGAACGCATCCTTATTACAACTATTACAAAAAAGTCCGCTGAAAAACTTGCTGACTTCTTGCTTGAGGCAGATCTTAAGGCAAAATATCTCCATTCCGAGGTTGATACCATGGAAAGAATTGAAATATTGCGCGATTTACGCCTTGGAAACATTGATATAGTTGTTGGAATCAACCTTCTCCGTGAAGGCTTGGATCTGCCGGAAGTCTCTCTTGTGGCTATATTGGATGCGGATAAACAGGGATTTTTACGTTCGCGTGATGCTTTAATCCAGACAATTGGCCGTACTGCCCGTAATGTGAACGGTAAGGTGATTATGTATGGTGATGTTATTACCGAAGCTATGAAAGGAGCGATTGATGAAACGGATCGTCGTCGAAAAATTCAGGTGGAATATAATAAAAAGCATGGAATTACGCCTCAAACTATTATAAAAGCGATTAAGGACATCGCTCAAACTTCGCATAAGCCTAAAAAACGTTATAAAAAGGATCAAATTCCTGTCGAAGAACGCGATCGTCTTATTCACGAGCTTAATGACCAAATGGAAATGGCATCTCGCAACCTTGAGTTTGAAAAGGCGGCTGAGCTGAGGGATCAGATTGAGGATTTGCAGGGGAAGTAATGTCTGAACCGCTGATTTATCGGATTAAAATGATTACGCAGATTTTGATTTTGCTGATTTTTTAAGGGATTTCTCACTTTGCCTGCCGGTAGCCAGGCTTTGTTCATAAGCTTATCGTTCGACTATTTTATAGAAAATTTTAAGTGTAGAATTGACAAATGTACTCCTAATCTTTATAATGTAAATGTAATAATTTAATTATGTCGAGTTGGTTTATTGAAATTAATGGCATTGATCACTCTCGTCGTTGCAGAGTTCGTAAACGGCGGATGTTTTAATGTGTCATTTTTTTATAAACCTCTGCCGTTTGGTTGAGGTTTTTTTATTATATAAATTATTACTGTTATGAAATCTAATAACTATAAAAAGGTTGCTTCATATGAAGCCAAAGAGGGGAAAATTAAGAAATGTATCCTTCTTTATTCGGGGGGTCTTGATACTTCTGTCATGCTTAAATGGATTCAGGATCAATATAAATGTGAGGTAATTGCTTTAACGGTTGATTTGGGGCAGCAGGCTGATGATCTAGAACTTGTAAAGGAGAAGGCTTTTAAGCTAGGTGCTAAAAAGGCAATTGTAATTGATGCAAAAGAAAAATTTGCAAATGATTATATTACCCCTGCTATTAAAGCCAATGCTTCTTATCAGGGAGATTACCATTTAAGTACTCCAATCGGCAGGCCTCTTATTGCAAAGTTAGCTGTTGAGGTGGCCGCAAAAGAAGGTGCAGATGCCATTGCGCATGGTTGTACAGGAAAGGGGAATGATCAGGTAAGAATTGAAGTCTCAGCACTTTGTTTTAATCCCAATATTAAAATAATTGCACCAGTTAGAGAATGGTCTATGGGAAGACAAGAGGAAATCGAGTATGCAAAGAAGCATAATATTCCAATAGATAATACCGTAGATAAACCTTATTCCTATGATGATAATTTATGGGGTGTTAGTGCGGAAGGAGGAGTGGTTGAAGACCCCTCTAAAATCATTCCACTTGAGGAAGTTTTAAAGGTTTGTAAAATGCCTGAAGACTCTCCTGATCTAAAATTGTTTTTAAATATTGGGTTTGAAGAAGGAATTCCAGTATCTATAAATAATGAAAAGATGGGGTTAGTTTCCCTAATTGAAAAGCTAAACGATGTTGGCGCAAGACATTCCATAGGAATTGTGAATCATATTGAGGATAGGCTTGTTGGGCTCAAGGTAAGAGATGTTTATGAACACCCTGGAGCTCATATAATCATTGAAGCACATAAAGCTCTTGAGAAGTTTGTGTGTACTCAAGATGAAAATAAGTTTAAATCCAAAATTGATCAGGAATGGGCGTATCTTTGCTATAACGCAAAATGGCTTGAGTCCAATATGGATCATATTAATGCTTACATTAATAACCTAAATCAAAAAGTGACAGGCACTGTTACTTTGAGTTTATATAAAGGTAATCTTTTTGTCGAAGCATTAGATAGTCCAAATTCAATTTTTAGCCATGCTTTGGCTACTTTTGAAAAGAATGAAACCTTCAATCAAAATGCTTCTCCAGGGTTTATTGAGATATACAGTTTATCAATGAAAATGTCTCATCAGATAAAGGGGTAAGCAAAATTATAATTTAATAATCAATTATCATGGAATCTATTAATCACACCCAGAAGGCTTTAGTAGCTTTGGAGGCATTCGCTTATCAATGCTTGAAGAAGTCTATTATGTATAAAGATATGCCTTTGCCTAACAGTTTTATGTCGGATAAAAATACCTATGGTCAGTTGTTTGAATATTTAGCGGATGAATGTCTAATGGAATATGTAAATCTAAAAAAATATGCAGTGTTAAGCCATGAGAAGATATCTGATATTTTTATGGTTTTACTTCAGCTTACTACATTTACATGTAAAAATATTTCGGCTGAAGAATGGTATGCAGCTGGTTTGGCAGATGAGCTGGTAAAAAAGAAAATGTCTTTGTATTTACATGGTAAAACAAAAACGTAGAGACGCGCCGCTTAGCGGGGCGTCTCTACGGGAAACCGTTTAAATAATCATAATAATCATTTAATCACATAAATCACAGTTCAGACAATTGTAATACAGGACTCGCTGACTCCACGTGCAACATGGAGCCAGCGAGACAAACGAAAAAGCCTATCATTTCTTCTAAAGGTTCGACAGGCTTTTTCTTTTGTTTTTGTTTTTGTTGCTTACACTAGGCTGGACGTGATGTAACTTACGATTGATGGTGCCAGCAGACCAACAATCAAACCGATTACCGCTCCAATAATTGCTTTACGAGCTTTGGATGTTTTTTGTTCATCACCCGCAGCGGTTGAGTAAAGAATTCCGCCCCAAATAAGTACTATAATCGAGATTATAACAACGGCGCGACTAAGTAAAGTTATTGTTTTTTCAACAAGTCCTCCAAGATCTGTTTCTCCGCCAGCTGTTACCACAAGTTCTCCATCTGCACCATTACAGTCTTCATCAATTCCATTTCCCGGCTGGTCAAATGCGCCAGGGTTGACTTCGCTTCCGGAAACAGTGGTGACTTTTGCAGGATCGTAAACTCCGGAATCTTCAGCAATTAATGGTTCATCGCACCTCGCTGGTTCTGCACCTTTTTTAAAGTTTAGTGCGAGACATTCCTCTTCTTCAGTTAAAATTGTGCCGTCTTCCTGGGCATCACTAAATGTATTAAAAAAGCTTTCCCATTGAACAGCGTTATAGTCTCCGTCTGCATCATATGTCGATCCTGCATCAATTATTAACATGGTTGCGGCTGGCACAACAATATAACCATCCCCATCTTCATCACATTCGGTTGCGGCAAAAACAGCCGGAGCTGCGAAGATGCCTATAAATAAGGCGGAAACGACTAAGCTAACAGTTTTTTTGAGTAGTTTTGTCATGAATTGTTTTTTTATTGTTCAAAAAAAGTATACAAGTTTATTTGGTATGTACAAGGGGTTAAGTGAAAAAACTCTGGACAGTTTTTGATAATATTATTTAATAAATTAAATAATTATCCGACGGAGCCCCGCTAGGGCGGGAGTCGACGGCCGTCAGCTGAGGAACCCCCGCTTAGCGGGACTCCCTCAGTAAATACTACTACTGCCCCACAAGATTTAGTATGAAATCGGTAATAAATACTGCTAGAAGAGCTACCACAAGCCCAAAAACTCCCCAAAACATAATTCGTTTAGCTTTGTTTATCTGCTCTTCACTTCCGGCTGCGGTTGTATATCGAATTGCTCCATAAATCAAGGTAATTACTGCCATTCCGGCTACAAATGCCATAAACCCGTTTGCGATATTTAAAATAATGCTAACTAAACTCGATTCAGGACTTAATATCGCTGCAGGAGTTGCTACACATCCGATATCCGGATCTGCCATAGTTCCATCTGAGCAAGGAATAAGGTCTTGGGCTTTTGCTATACCTATGTTTAGGAAGTCTTTTATTAACATTATTGGGTAATTTTTAATTTTTAATCAATTTTTATTGTA
>JAHJBZ010000028.1 GCA_018813295.1 Patescibacteria group bacterium
AGCTCAAATGTTAAAAATTTAAAACAGCTACAAAAATACAACTATTTAGATAAGGAGAACCGATATTGGATTCACTCTTATGCAAATTATTCTAAACCTAACTATTAAGGCAATGGATTAACCACCAAGTCTCAAAGTCTCGAAGATTCACAAAACGAATCTATAATGTTTTAAAGGTAGTTCAATTTTATTCTCAAACATTATTGTCTAAACAAAATCAGCCTTATCAAATAACTTAAAAATTTTTTCTTTGTGTTTCTTTGCGTCTTGGAGACTTTGTGGCTGAATAGTTACTTCTAAACTTATCTATTTTACTTAAAATCAACAGATTAAAAACATTCGTTTGCTGCTTGAAATCAAAAGCGTCAAATATAAAATATTTCGACTTAAAAAGCAATAATTATTTTATGAAACTGAATGTCCCCCAAAATTTAAGTTTCCCCAAGTTCAAAACACAACTGCTTTGAATTATCCGACAGATATGTAATTGGATTATATAATGTTGACAAAGCCAGCAACCGTCGTAAAGCATTTGCCAATTTGTAATAGACAAATCGAATCAAATCTGCCCATTTTTTACGATTTCTCAAACCTAATTCAACATGGGTTACAATATCTACACATATATTATCCAATCGTGTATATAGAAATGATACTGCTGACCAGAGTAGAGCATTCATTGTTTTCAGTGCATCATAGCGTTGCAAACATATCGATTCAAGTCTATAATCAATTTTAATTTGGCGATGAACTTCTTCAATTTTCCAACGAAGACCATAACCTTCAAATGCTGTCTTTATGGCAAATTCTTTAGCAACTGATTTTAAATGACACAAAAGCCAGCAATAGCCTTTGTTCTTTTCTTTGAGTACAACCAACCATAAATCTTTGCCGTTTTTGGTTAGTTTGACTTTCCTGGCGCCACAATAATAGGTCTCTTTGATTTTTCTGTTTTTCTTTGTCTTGGTAACACTATATTGTTTGATTAATTTGACAGTTCTGCTTATCTGTTTTAAGGGCATTTTTTTACCGTTGACATACAAATCCCGGTTCCCTACCTGGCGAATGATAAATTGACGATCATCTTTGAGTAATGGCATCATTATGTTTTTTCGATCACCACCACGATCATCTACACAAATCTTATCATCACCTACAATGTTGTTCACGGTTTCTATTGCTGATAATATTTTGGCGTTCTCACTACTGCTCTCCTTATCCAAACTATATAATTCCGAATAAGCTGGGACGATTAATGATCCCTTTGCATCAACACCAGCGACATTGCACAACCAATAGCCTGACCCTTGTTTACTTTTGCTGCCGTCATGCACCATAGCCAAACCATCCATTTGCTCTGCATATTCCTTTTGAATATCTGAAAGATCTAATATCAGATACTTACATTGCTTTAAATAACTCTGCTGCGTGTCTAACGAAGCTTCTGTTATCTGATACCATAAATCAGATGTTCCCAAATGATAGCCTAAACGCTTTGTTGTCTTCTTGATGGGTATCTTTTCTTGTAATGCTCGACCAATATTATTTAATTGTACTGTGCCACTTTTTAATATCCCGAATTGCGTCTGACGTATAAATTTCTGTATAGGTAAGGGAAATCTTTTTGTATGCCTTTTACTATATTGATTAAATTTTACTTGAATTTTGGCTGTTAATTGTTTAAGTTCCATTGAAGGCTTCTCCTTGTTTTGTTTTTCTTGTCAGTTAAATATACGAGGATGAAGCCTTTTTTGCAAGTAATTTTCACGCTTTTTTCTGTCTATAACCCTCAATTTATTATATTATTATAGATGGCTGTTTCTCAAGTTTTGGGGGACATTCAGCATTTGTTTGTTTTATATAATTAAAAAAGTTATTGACCTTTTCGTTTTTATTTATTTTATTATCAGACTATGATTTAAACAGCATAGAATAATTTCAATGAGGGAAAAATGAAAATCAAAAATTTGCGAATTATTTTGCTACTATTTTTATTAAGTTTCAGTTTAACTCTTTTCGCGCAAGAGTTGGCATCGAATGGCTTTAATTGTTTTTCGATCATCGTTGGCAAAAAAGCTTCGACCGACGGAGCGGTTTTGCTGGCGCACAATG
>JAHJBZ010000005.1 GCA_018813295.1 Patescibacteria group bacterium
CCACAATACGAGCCACAGCGAAGCACGAGCCACAATACGAGCCATAATTGGAATCATGGAAGAAATTAAATTCAAACAACATCGCTGGGTAAATATAGTACATCCTGCAGAGGATGATCTTGCTGTGCTTAAGAAAAAGTATAAATTTCATGAGCTGGATTTGGAAGATTGTGTGCAGGAAACACAGCGACCAAAAATTGATGAATATGAAAAATATCTTTTTATTGTTTTGCAATTTCCAACGTACAATAAACGTCATCGTCGTTTTGATACCGAGCAACTCAATATTTTTATAGGCCAAAATTATTTAATAACTCTTCACAATGGTAATTTAACAGCTTTAAATGAGATTTTTGAGCGGTGTAGAAAATCAATCAAATCCAAAAAACTTCTCTTCGGGGAAAGTACTGGATATCTGCTTTACGAAATTATCAGTGCATTACTTAATGACGTCTTCCCCTCAACGGATAATATACAAGTAGCCCTTAAGAAAATTGAAGAAGATATTTTTGAGCCCACTCACCCAAAAGATCAGCTTTTTAATATTATGGTGATTAAAAAGAATATTATTTCGCTCCGCAAAATTATGCTTCCGCAGCGTTCTGTAATCGCGGCCTTAGAGCACAAACAAAAGCGTTTCCTGCCAGAAGATTTAGTTATTTATTTTGATGATATTGTGGATCAGATAGAAAAACTTTGGAATATTCTTGAAACTCAAAAAGAAGTTATTGAATCTCTGGAAGACACAAATGAATCTTTGCTTTCCCACAATATTAACCTTACTATGCGTACGCTGACGGTATTTTCCGTTATTATGCTGCCACTTACCTTTTTGACAGGGCTTTTTGGGATGAACGTGCAACTTCCTTTTGCTGATGCGCTTAGTGAGATTGAACATTTTTGGAAAATAATAGTAGTTATGGGTACTTTGGTTGTGGTAATGTTTGGCATATTCAAGTGGAGGAAATGGCTGTAACATCTAACATTTAACATCTAACATTTAACATTTAACATCTAACATTTAACATTTGAATTCGAATATCAAAAATGATAGATGATAAATGTTAAATGAAAAAATGGACAAATGGCTTGCTAGAATTTAAAAGATATGATATCATTTTTTTTGCTGTTTTTAATTTTTAAAAAAATACTCCGAAATGAAGAAGACGACTGCTACGAAACGGGATCAAAAGAAAAAGGTTATTGCTAAATTCGCAAAACACACTAAAGATACCGGATCAGCTCAAGTACAGGTTGCAATTTTAACAAAACGCATCAATGAGCTCACAGAACACCTTAAAATCAATAGAAAAGACAACCATAGCCGCCGTGGCCTTCTTTTGATGGTTGGCAAACGTCGCAAACTTCTAAATTATCTTAAAAACAGCAAACCGGGCATATACGAAGACGTCCTTAAATCACTCAAGCTTCGAAAATAATACAAACTTTCCTGGAAAATATGAAAAAAAGTTTCAAATACAAGATCATTAATTAGTTTTTGTGGCCTTTTATTTGAAACTTTCATAGGTTCTGGGAATTATTTACATCTTAAATAATTTTATTTATGGAACCTAAAATTTTCACTTTGCCTATAGGCAATAAAGAATTAATTGTTGAAGTCGGTAAATTGGCCCAGCAATGCAATGGTAGTTGTACTGTACGCTATGGTGATACGGTAATTCTTGCTACCGCCACTATGAGCAAAGAGGCTCGTCCTGGAGTTAATTTCCTGCCTCTCATGGTTAATTATCAAGAAAAGTTATATGCCAGCGGCATGATTAAATCCAGTCGCTTTGTTAAGCGTGAAACACGCCCTAGTGACGAAAAAATACTTATGGCGCGTGTGGCTGATAGAACTTACAGACCGCTTTTCCCAAAAGATTTTCATAGAGATATTCAAGTAATGCTCACCACACTTTCTTATGACAGGGAAAATGAGCACGACATGCTTGCTACTATTGCTGGTTCAATCGCTCTAACAATATCCGATATTCCTTTTGAAGGGCCTACAGCTACTGTACGTGTAGGTTTAATTGGTGGTGAATTTGCATTGAATCCAACAGCTGAAGCTAGAAATAAATCCGATTTAGATTTAATCGTTTCAAGTGATTCTGAAAATGTGATTATGATTGAGGCAGGAGCTAATGAAATCCCTGAAGATAAAATGCTTGAGGCTATTGCTTTTGGTAAAAAGTGGAGCCAAAAAATAGCAAAATTTATCCAGGATATTCAAAAAGAGGTTGGAGTAGAAAAATTTGAATTCATTCCACCCGAGAATAATCCAGCAATTGTTGATTATGTTGAAAAGACTTATGCCGATAAAATTATGAATGCTCTTTATGAAAAGACTGGAAAATTAGAGCGTTTTGGTTATTTTGCAGAGCTTACTAAAGAGGCAGAGGAATATTTTGCAGATAAAGTTGAGGAGGATGAAATATCTCAAGTTAAAGGCGTTATGGACAAACTCATAAAGCATACTGTCCGCAAGAATATTTTGGAAAATGAAAAGCGTATTGGTGGCCGAAAGTTAGATGAAATCAGACCGCTTTATGTCGAAGTCGGCTTACTTCCTCGCACTCATGGTTCTGGCTTATTCCAACGCGGAGAAACTCAAGGTTTAACCATTTGTACTCTTGGTGCTCCTGGTGCTGCGCAGATATTAGAAGGAATTGAGGGTGAAAGTAAAAAATCCTATCTTCATCACTACAACTTTCCACCTTTTTCTGTAGGTGAAACTAGCAATAGATTGTTTACCGGAAATCGCGAAATAGGTCATGGAGCACTTGCTGAACGCGCACTTATGCCAGTACTTCCTGCGAAAGAAGATTTCCCTTATACAATTCGCTTAGTTACTGAGATATTGGCTTCTAACGGATCAAGTTCCATGGCAGCAACTTGCGGCTCCACACTTGCTCTAATGGATGCTGGTGTACCAATTAAAAAGCCAGTTGCCGGTATTGCTATGGGTCTTATGACAAGCCATCATAATCCGGAGCTCTATAAAATTCTGACTGACTTACAGGACGAGGAAGACATGGGCGGTGATATGGACTTTAAGGTAACTGGAACTGATACAGGTATTACTGCAATTCAAATGGATATTAAGCTTAAGGGGCTTCCTGATAATATTTTTGTTGAGGCTCTTGAGTCTGCTAAAAAAGGACGTCTTGAGATCCTCGATGCGATGATTAAAGTAATTGCTAAACCACGTCCTGAGCTTTCTCCATATGCTCCACAATTAATCACCATGAAGATTAATCCGGAAAAAATTAGATTTGTTATTGGTCCTGGCGGTGAAGTGATTAATAAAATTATTGCTGAAACGGGTATCGACTCTCTTGATATTGAAGATGATGGAACACTCGTTATTACAACTCCTGATGCAGAAAGCGGTAAAAAAGCTAAGGAATGGGTCGAATCTATCGTGGCTGATCCTGAAGCAGGAAAATTATACGAAAATTCTAAAGTAACTAAAGTTTTAGAATTTGGAGCAATTGTTGAATTTATGCCTGGCAAGGAGGGAATGGTTCACGTTTCCGAAATAAGTGATCAGTTTGTTAAAGACGTGGCTACTCTTATTAAAGAAGGGCAAATAGTAAATGTTAAACTTCTTGAAATCGATGAGAGACAAGGAAGATTTAAACTTACTATGAAAGGGATACCTCAGCCTAAGACAGACGAAACGACGAAGTAACGAAACGACCTGCCCGATCTGAAGATCATTCAGGCGGGCGAAACGACAAAATTTTTCATTTAACATTTTCCATTTAACATTTATGTTTTTATGGCAGTAATGAAATTTGATCATGCTTATGTTTCTGTAAAGAATATGGATCGCGCGATTGCCTTCTATGAGGATTTGTTTGGGGTAAAAGTTGCGAATCGTGAGGAGAATCAATGGGCAGATTTTGATTTTGGAAAAGGGTGTTTTTTTGGCTTAATTGAACCAAAAATTATCGATGAAAAGCGGATTGTCGGTAACAATTCAATTCCCGTCTTCCGTTCTGATGATGTTGATGGTATTTATGAGAAAGTTAAAAAATACGGAGTTAAAATCACGTTCCCGCCGACAGATCTTGCCTTTACGACTTATCGTTATTACTGTTTTGAGTGTGAGGACACGGAGGGTAATCTCATTGAAATTGCGGATTATCAGCGTGATTAACAAAGCAACTTACAAAAAAAAGCTATAATTGGTCAGCAATACCTTTTTCATCTTCTATAATTGAAATTGCCACTGGTCCATCAAACCAACTGCGTGAAGAAAATTTTACTAAAGGTTCAATTCTATCCTTAGTAGCATTATGGTGATTTGCCAGCACCTTCAGTAGCCACCCCCTTATTTCTTCAGTGTTTTTAATGGATGCGCACAGCACTGCAATTTCATGTGAATTTTCAATTATCCCATCTGCCACTGAGAGTCCTGTAAGACTGTCGGTCCTATCCAAAAAATCTCCAGGTAATGCAACATTCCTAAAAATTCTTTCTCTCAACGGAATGATCACCTCGGCAACTGAGTCGCCGTTTCGATATGCCACATATTCAGCTCCTGAAAGCACTTTTAACACCTCATCTGGTGCACCTCCACTATCGATATTTGTTTGTATCGCTACAAGCTCTACTGAATTTATACTTTGTCCTGGCATAGTTGCTAGATTTATTGGAGAAAGAGTTTATCATTTTTTCATTCTTTTGCACAACTAAATATTGCACAAACCTGTCCTGGTGAGTGGGGCGGGTTTTTTATAAATCAAATAATATTTGTTAGTTATAGGATGTAGCAAAATTTTACCTCAGTCTAAGTAATTATTAAGGGCGAAACTCCATAGCCCAATTGTCTTTACCCTCCCAGTCATCAAATACCTGACCAAAACCCTCTTCACGGGCAATATTTTCAACCATTTTTAATAAATTTTGCTGAATCGATAGATCTGCCGAGTTTAAAACGGTTTGTATTTTTTCTAAAAAATCCCTTTTTTTTATTGGCAGTTTCTGAAGCGGAAATTTATCAAGTTCTTTTTCCAGGTAACCATAAAACGGTCTTATTCTATTTTCCAGCGCAAAAAAGGTATCAAGTAAGTATGGTATGGAAGCTGAAGCTTCTAAATGAGCACCAATCTGGTTGTCATTACGAATGCATTTAACAGACCTGAAAACATAATTGATGTATGCGTCGAGAGATGAGCGGATAAATTCGTCACCTTTGTCGGGTGGTATAGAACCTTTGTCATTCACGAGTTTCTGAATTTCTCCGTTTTTATCTACCAATACTTGTACATGACTAAAATCATACCTATCCCAAGCTTCAGGACTACCCCATTCTGCATAAGTTTTGAAATCAGATAGCGACAAAACAGATAAATCAATATCTTCCAACTCCATAGCCTCATATTTCTTTTTATATTCATCCGCTATCTTATCATTTACGACCATGCGCGGGTCGTAATCTGATAGTTCATTTTCAAAACCTTTTCCTCGTGAACCACCCAAGAAAAAACCGATTATATTCGGGTCTTTTTTTGCTGTTTCTAGCAATTCTGTGAATTGTTGGTCAGATTTTTGTGACATCATTAAAGCCCTTAATAATTACATTATATCAGAAAGAAATTTTGCTACATCCTACAACTATATATTATACGAAACAACAAAAAACCAGAAGGCGAGATTGACCCGTTCTCCGTAGCTTTACTGCGAAGGGTGAATCAATCTCGCCTTCGGTTTTTGATTATATTAAATTAAATCCCCTTGCGTACAAAAGTTGTTATAGAATTTCCTTCCAAATATTCCTCAACAGTTTTTTCGTTGTCTTTAACAAAAGACTGTTTAACCAAGGCAGATTCTTCACGGAATTTCTTTTCTTTGCCCACTAAAATCTTATCTATGATTTCCTCCGGCTTCCCCTCCCCTTTCAATTGCTCCTGCCATATTTCGCGCTCTTTGATGACAACATCTTCCGGCAGATCTTCCGGATTAATTACAACCGGGTTCATAGCGGTGATGTGCATAGCGACATCACGAGCTTTTTCGGCATCAGCACTTTTTAAATTTATGATGGTGCCGACCTTGCCATTTGTATGAACATACTCAGCAAGCCCCTCCCCTTCTATTAAATCAATTTCAATAGACATATTTTCACCCAATTTGGTGAAAAGTTCTTTA
>JAHJBZ010000029.1 GCA_018813295.1 Patescibacteria group bacterium
CGTCTACATTAAGCCAATATTATATACTTTCTTTGTTAACAAAAAATGTATTCACCTCACCCAACTCAACCCACCAACACAACAAAAAACACAATTAATATATTTATCAAAATTTCAATCTTCTAGTCAACCCCCCCTAACTACTACTAATTAATTATTTTTAAAATAAAAAACTATTAAAAAACGTTTGCCAAAAACAATAAATTTCAATATCATTAATCTACATTACAAAAAACAAAACACCAGTTTTGTCTAAACCACACTTTATTAAATTAGACATGCGTTTAACCTGCTCACAAAAAGACTTATTTAATGCGTTAACAATAACGAACAAGGCAGTGGATCTTAATAACACACTACCCGTTCTTAATAATGTCTTATTAAAAGCAGAAGGGAAAAGACTGCACTTCACTGCGACAAACCTTGAGATAGCAATAAATTATTGGATTGAGACAGATATTAAAAACGAAGGAGAAATTACCATTCCATCAAAATTATTTACAAACTACATCAACTATTTAAAAGATGAAAAAATAGACATTTCTGTGGAAGAAGGCAACAGCATGGTTATAAAAACAAGCGACTCGACTACAAAAATCAAAGGTATTTCATCTAATGAGTTTCCACCAATACCAACAATTGAAAAAGAGGGAGGAATGATTATAAAAGTTAAAGACTTCAAAAAAGGAATACACCAGGTCGTTTTCGCTGCCACACTAAACACAACCAGACCAATTTTAGCTGGGGTATATTTTTCTGTTGAAAAAGACAAATTAAAAATGGTCGCAACAGATAGCTATAGACTTGCTGAAAAAATCGTCACCCTTAAAAAAACCAGTGGTGATATTAGTTGTATTATCCCAGCAAAAACCATTCTGGAATTAGGATATATACTGGATTCATTAAAAGATAGTGATGAAATAGATATTGTTATTTCAAAAAACCAGGTTTTATTCACAATCGGGGCTGTAAAAATTATTTCCCGTTTAATAGAAGGCCAATTCCCAAACTATCAACAAATCATCCCAAAATCTACAAAGACGAAGATAGAATTTGATATCAACGAGCTAACCCTGGTTTTAAAGCGAATCAACCTTTTTGCGAAAGAAAACAACAATAAAATCATTCTGAAGGCAAACGACGGACAGGTAATCGTAACAACCGAAACAACCCAGTATGGTGAAGGAGAGGTAACAATTAAAGCAAAAATCGATGGAGAAAATAATGAAATTGCTTTAAACTCTCAATTTTTATTAGATGTTCTCGGTAATATTGGTGGAGAGGGGGTTGTCGTTGAAATAGGAGAAAAAATTACCCCGATTATCATCCGCCCTAAAGAAAAGAATGATTATACACATATTATAATGCCACTTAAAATTTAATTTTTCTTATTTACAAATATTGATTAGTGATTTTTGATTTTTGAAGTGATTTAGAAAAATCAAAAATATAAAATCCATGTTCGATATTAGTAAATCATTGTAGATGGAATGAACATTTCCTCATATTTCCCCCAGTCGGTTCATCGCGATATTTTTAATGCCCTAAAACCAAACACCCCCTTGGTTATTTCTGGTGTGAGCAACACTACCGCAAAAAGCTACTTAATAGGGGCGCTTATTAAAGCTAAAAAAATAAATAACATTTTCTGGATCACAAATGGTAATAAAGATATTTATGACATAGAAAAAAACATTCCTTTTTGGTGTGATAATTCAGTTATAGCATTGGATAATCTACTAACAGAGTCCAGAGATGATTACCGTATCACAGAAACAATTTCAAAAATCCACGAAAAAAAGAACAAATTTTACCTGGTGAGCAACAAAGACATCCACCTGCCAATGCCCACATATGAGGAAATTGTAGAATCTGGTGTTGTGGTTGAAATGGGACAAGACATGAGAACTGTAGAATTCTTCAACAAACTTATACAAATGGGCTACCAGCCCAGCATGGATGTAGCGCTTCATAAGGGGGAATATAGAAGATCGGGGGGTGTTGTTAATGTATATCCTCCGAATTCCGATGTCATTATAAAAATTGAGGTAGATTACGACAAAATAACAGGCATCTGGGAATATAACCAGGAAACAAAACAACTAGGTAAAACCCTGAATAAAATTGATTTTCTGCCAATTAATGTTACGGGACAAACAGGGACATTGCTAAAACACATAACCCAGGATGATCTAATTATCATAGATGATATTGATGAACAAACAGAAAAATTCGCCACAACTATCGATGAAACACCAGCTCTTAAACTCCATTTTACATCATTTCCGCAGAGCGATGAGACCTATTTCCATCTACGCTATTTGTCTGTCCTAAAATATTACAATATTTTTGATCTTTTGAATGATCTGAGAGACAAAATCCAAAGAGACTGGCGTATCAACATCCTGACAAAACGCGTAAAAGAAATTACAAACATTTTTGGCGAAGAAAACATAAAATATTCTTTAAAACACGATCCAAAAAGTAAAATCAGAATCATCGATGCAAAAGATCTGGAGAATGTACCTACCTCTTTCCAAAACCCCCAAGAAAACATCCAACTGCTCACAGACAAAGAAATCTTTAACCTAAGACGCACAACCAAAAGCCAAGCTGGACAAAAAATAAACTTAGACTTCCTAACAGGGTTAAGGATGGGGGATCTAATAGTCCACATGGATCACGGTATTGGGCGCTTTTTAGGAGTTGTTCCAAAAACAATTGATGATATTCGTCGAGAATATTTAGAAATAGCCTATGCGGAAAATGACCGCCTTTTCATTCCAATCGATCAGGCAGACAAAATCAGCAAATACGTTGGTGGTGAAGAAAACGAGCCACAGCTAAGCCGCTTAGGAGCCGCTGAATGGAAAACAGTTAGCCAGAAGATTAAAAAAGAAACACAAAAAATAGCCAAGGAACTTCTCCAGCTATACGCGGAAAGGGCTCAGATCAGTGGGCATAATTATGGTGATGATACAGAAGACCAAAGACGATTTGATGCTGAGTTCCCCTACGAAGAAACACCGGGCCAAATGAAAGCCATACAAGATGTAAAAACAGACATGGAATCAGACCAGCCAATGGACAGATTAGTCTGCGGGGATGTTGGATTTGGGAAAACAGAGGTCGCGATGCGCGCTGCATTCAAGGCTGTACAAGGCGGAAAACAAGTTGCTTTCATCGCCCCAATCACAATCTTGGCTGATCAGCATCTTAAATCATTCCAAAAACGCACCAAAGAATTCGATATACGCGTAGAAATGATGAGCAGATTCCGTTCACCGAAAGAACAAAAAGACATATTAGAAAGACTAAGGAAAGGTGATATTGATGTAGTTATCGGTACCCATCGGTTACTACAAGACGATGTTAAATTTTTAAAACTCGGTTTAGTGATTATCGATGAAGAACAACGTTTCGGCGTTAAACAAAAAGAAAAATTTAAAACAATCCGTAGCCAGGTCGACATCCTTACCCTAACCGCCACACCAATCCCACGCACTCTTAATCTGGCTTTAAATAAATTCCGGGATATATCTACCATTACCACCCCACCCCCTGGTCGTTTACCTATCATCACTGAAGTGAGACGCCACGGAGATAGATTGATAGTAGACGCCATACAACGTGAAACAGATCGCGACGGCCAAGTCTATTTTTTACACAATCGAGTAGAGACAATCGAAAGTATTGCGGAAAAACTTCGAAAATTAATGCCTAGTATTAAATTCATTGTCGCTCACGGTCAGCTGTCCCCACACGACCTCGAAGACAGGATAATGAAATTTAAAAATAAAGAATTCGATGTATTGGTATCCTCAACTATCATCGAAAATGGTATCGATCTCCCAAACGCCAATACGCTTATTGTAGATAATGCGGAAAATTTTGGGCTATCTCAACTTTATCAATTACGTGGGCGGATTGGGCGAAGTAAAATACAAGCTTATGCATACTTCCTCTACCAATCCCGCCAACTCCGCCTGGATGCTAAAAAAAGACTAAAAGCAATTGTCGACGCCAGCGAACTTGGTTCCGGCTTCCAGGTTGCCATGAGAGATCTGGAGATCAGAGGTGCTGGAGATATTTTAGGAGTAAATCAACATGGAACTATCCGTGTTGTTGGTGTGAACCATTTTCTGCGCATGCTCAATAAAACCATTGAGGAAGTGCGTGCCGGCAAGACAGGAGAAGGCAAAGAACAAGCTCCAGACGTTTCCATTGAGTTGCCACTTGAAGCATATATTCCAGACAACTATATTCCAGACACCAAAGATAAAATTAATGCATATCAGAAACTGTCATCCGTAAATAATTTTGAACTATTAGAAGAATTCAAAGACGATCTGATGGTAGAATACGGCCATTTCCCAAAACAAGTTACTAACTTGTTCCAAATTTTGCAGATCAAAATCTTAGCCAAAATGGCGGGATTATCAAATATCAAATCAATCCCAATGGGCGATGCGGGAAGGCAAATCATCTTGCACATGAGCATATCAGTCACCGCAGAACAAATTATGAATCTGCTTAAACACAACCCAAAGTGGCTAATTAGCGGTGAAAAGCTTAAAATTGATATAAAACATCTTGGGTTTAATTGGTCGGAAAAATTGAAAGAAAATGTTAAACTCTTGATACCAAAATCCAAAAAACCGGATACTAAAAAATAATCTCTGATATGGGCTGCTCCTACGTCGCGTAGACCTAATTGGGGACCTAATTGGTGCAAACTGATTATCACCCATAAGGTCACCAATTAGAACCCCAATTAGAATTCAATAAGAACCATGAAAACCCCCCTTTCAAAAATCCGGGACAAGATCAAACACGAGATCAAAAACAAGTACACTGCTTACAAAAAAGGAGAACTTTCAATTTGGACAATAATTAGATATACACTTGTTGGCATTATCAGTGCGGGGATTTTACTTATTCTGCTCACCCTGGCTATCGTTCTCCCAAGTTTGCCGAATATCGATGATATTGAAAATCTTGTCGCTGCTCAATCTAGTGTAATCCTGGATAGAGATGGCGGGATCCTCTACACCATTCATGGGGATGAGAACAGGAAAATCGTACCATCAAGCGAAATATCCCCATATGCTGCAGAAGCGGCAATGGCAATTGAAGATGATCAGTTTTATAACCACATTGGGATTGATGTGGCAGCTATTTTCAAGGCCATCTGTAGTGAATTGGGCCTATGTTCTCAAAGAGGCGGTTCAACCATCACCCAACAATTCGTCAAAAATGCTTTCCTTTCATCAGAAAGAACATACACCCGCAAATTGAAAGAGATCATCTTATCCCTCCAGCTGGAAAGCAAATACACCAAGGATGAAATAATGGAAATGTATTTAAACAGAATTCCATATGGATCGAGTATATATGGTGTTGAAATAGCAGCTAAAACATTTTTTGGCAAACCTGCAGCAGAATTAACAATCGCTGAAAGCGCGATCCTTGCATCCATCCCAAAAGCACCAACATACTACTCACCATATGGTAACAACATATATGCACAAATTAATATCAATGAATCAGAAATTCTTGGATTGGGCATCGAATCAGAACAGGATTTAGTTGATGAAAACCCCGATTTTGTCAGCAAAGGCCTGCTTGGTAAAACATATACATTCGGTGAAGAGGGAGACGCTCGTCATATTTATGTAAAAGGACGCGTCGACTTTGTGCTGGATCGTATGGCAGAACTTGGTTATATATCTGGAGAAGAAAAATCTGCAGCTCTCGAAGAAGCTAATGCAATCGAATTTCAGGAATTTAGAGAAGACATTACGGCTCCACACTTTGTAATGTATGTCCGAGAGCTTTTGGAGGAACAATATGGTAGAGAACAAACCGAAAAAGGAGGCCTGCGGATAACAACAACTATCAACGGGGCGATGCAGGAAGCTGCAGACTTAGCCGTTGAACAATATGCGGAAAGAAATGCAACAAATTTCAATACCACCAATGCGAGCCTTGTTGCCATGGATACAGAGAATGGCCAAATTCTTGCCATGGTAGGTTCCAATGATTATTGGAATGATGAAATCGATGGGCAGGTAAACGTCGCACTCCGTCCTAGACTGCCAGGTTCGTCTTTCAAGCCGATCGTATACGCCGCAGCCTTTTTGCAAGGTTATGCACCTACAACAGTTCTCTATGACGTCCGAACTAAATTTGGCAGCTGGTATGAACCGGAAAACTTTGATGGGCAGTTTCGTGGCCCTGTAACCATGCGACAAGCTCTTGGGGCATCTCTAAACATCCCCGCTGTCAAAACCGCTTATCTCGCCGGCATTCCAAACCTCCTCGATCTTGCACGCAAGATGGGGATAGACCTGAATCAGTCCGATGACTGGTACGGGCTCTCACTTGGTCTCGGTGCCGGAGAGGCTCGTTTAATCGACATGGTGGGCGCGTATAGCGTTTTCGCCAACGGAGGCTATAAAAACGAGCCAGTCGCTATCTTAAAAATAGAAGATCGTAATGGAAACATTTTGGATGAATACGAAGAGCCGACTAAACGAAACTTAATCCTAGACCCACAAGTCGCTTATCTAATCAACAATATACTAAGCGATGTTTCAGCCCGCCCAGATCCTTACTGGCAAAACCAATTAACAATCCCAGGCCAAATCAATGGTGCTAAAACCGGTACATCCAACAAAAAGAAAAACGACATCAACTATCCATTCGATACATGGACACTTGGCTACACTCGCAATCTTGCCGCCGGTGTATGGGCCGGCAATGCGGATGGCGAACACCTTTCCTTAAAAGCCAGCGGCCTGGATGTAGCGGCTCCTATTTGGCGCCAATTTATGACAGAAGCCACAAAAGACTATCCGCAAACACCCTTTGAAAAACCTGAAGGCATCAAATACGTTAAAATAGCCAAAAGCTCGGGCAAACTCCCATCCGAACACACTCCGGAAGATGAAATCGCCACTGGGATATTCGCCAGCTTTGGCGTCCCAAGCGAATATGACAGCTCTTACCAACTCGTAGAAATCGACAAAGTATCCGGGAAACTGGCAACTGAATATACCCCAAAAGAAGCAATTGAAGAAAAAGCCTTTTTCTCCCACCACTCCATTCTCCCGGACAACCCCAACTGGGAAAATGCAGTCCGCCAGTGGGCTGAAGAAAATGATCAGGACGAAGAAGTCCCAACTGAATATGACGATGTACACACACCGGACACGCTCGACATAAAACCTGAAATCAGCATCACCTCGCCCAAATCCCATAGCACAATAAGCCCGCCATCGGTCGGAGTGTGGGTTGATATAGATTCAGTAGAGGGCGTATCCAAAGTTGATTACTACTGGGATGATGAACTTATATACACATCAGAAACTTCACCATTCAAAGGTGTTATAGAGATATCCAAAAGTCTCAAAACCGGTTCAGAACACACCATAAAGGCCGTTGTTTTCGATGAGCTGTATAACTCCAACCAATCCTCCATAGAAGTCGAAGTCGGCGAAGATGAAACCGCTCCGATTATCAATTTCACCTATCCAGGTAATAATGCAGATCTCACTGCTGGTGATTCCATGATCGCACAGGTCGATGCTTACGACCCAAATGGAGACATTCTCAAAGTAGATTTTTATATGGATGAAGATTTTGTAGACAATGTCCGCACACCGCCTTATGTGCTTCAATTCACAGTCCCCGAAGATTTAGGCGAGCACACAATCAAAGCAATTGCATACGATTATTCCGAAAATGAATCAGAAGACACACTATCTTTTGAGTCGGAAGAATCTAATTCAAGCTTAAGCGGCATTTCCCGCATACTCGAACCTAACAGCAACTCGTCCTTCGACGCAGGAGGCACAGTCTTAATACAGGCATACCTTTCTGAAGACGATAGAAACGATCTGTCCGAACTAATTGTCATGGCTAAAAAGCCGTCAGGTACTCAAATCGAAATTGCAAGCGCAACAGGTAATGCACAAACTTACACATTCATCTGGGATAGCCCTACATCAGATACATACGAACTATTCCTCAAAATAATCTTAGACGACGGCAAGATCCATTTCAGCAACCGTGTGCCGATTGTGGTAAGATAAATTCCAACCACTTTTCAAATGCAGCTAATAAGAAGCCTCATCCAATCACCGCTCAAAAGGATTACTCTCAAGCTAGATAATCAAATTGGCTTGCCGGATGAAAGCTCTTTGAAATATTTAATATTTGCACATGGTAGGTCTGGTAGTAGTACTTTAGTCAAAATTGCCAACCTACATCCAAAGATAATGCTATGTCATGAACCTTTCAATAGAAGAAAACTAGATTTGCGTGCATTAAAATATAAAAACATAACCAATAGAATAGAAAAAACAATTGCTACAATTGATGACATTGAAGAAGGATTTAATATAATCAACCAAAAATACAATGGTTTTAAACATGTTATTGGTCAGTTGAAACAAGATATAGAACCGCATATTCTAACAGGAAGAAATTACAAGGTCATCTTTTTACAAAGAAGAAACCTTCTGCAAATGGTGATTTCCTCCCTAATTGCACGAAAAATGCAAAAATGGGGTGGGGGGGCAGAAAGATGGCGAAAAAAATTCAAACAACATCAATTTAAACCTTTTGATATTGAACTTATCCAAAAACGAATACAAGGAATAAGTGAAAAAATAAAAAAATATAAACAATTGCTGAAAGATAATAATATAGATTTTTATAACGTCTATTATGAAGATTTATATGGCCCAGATGTATCAGAAGAAAAAAAACTCCAAATAATTAATGAAATATTTGAATTCTGGGGTGTGGGTAAATTAAAAAATCTAAAATACATCAAACAAGCTAAAGAACTCCTAGACCCTGGCAAATATAAATTAAATTCAGAAGAAACTTACAAACAAATTCCTAACTACAAAGAGATTGAAGAGCAATGTGGGTCGGATGAGACGGGGTGGTTGTTCAACGGGTTAGATACGCAACAGCCCACTAAACCAATATTTAATTCCTCAAAAAATACCTATACTGATACCAGCCTAATAAAACCAATTAAAAAATATGCTTTTGTTTTTGTATGCCAAGAAGGCCCACTAGAAATCGAAGCTCTTTTTCTAGCCGCATCACTAAAACGTTTTCTTAAATGTGATTACGAATTAATAGCTGCGATTCCTCGCCCTGAAAGTATTTTTGGTAAACCTAGTGAAATTACATTGAACCTATTAAAAGAAATGGGAGTAGAAATTGGGTATATTTATAACGACATTGTTGCAAAAAATCCTAATATTGATTTTAAAAAACACAGAGTTTGGTTGATGACGAATAAATTATTTGCAATCAAATTAGCTAACAAATTAGCAACATCCGCAGATAAAATAATTTTTTTGGATAGCGATATGCTTCTACATAAAAAATTCACTGGGGATATTTGTTTTTCCATACCTTTTAATGCAAGATTGGTGCCAATGGGGGCAACGATGTGGTTCGATGGAAAATGGGATCAATTTTTTCAGTTAGCAGGTGCCACAATGCCACCGCTAAGAATTAAACGAACCAAAAATAACGATAATCAACCCAGCTGTAACTACATACCGCCAAGCTTCAACGCAGGCTTCATTGGCCTTCATAATAATTTGGTCAACGAATTTTCCGCAGAATGGATAAAATGTTTTAACAAAATTATCTCGCAAGACTTAATAGATAATACATATTTTTTAGAAGAAATTACCTGGGGTATTACAATGCACAAGATGCAAATGCCATATAACATATTAAATATAGATTACCCAAATTTACCCTTTTTTCACTATGCCCCCAAAAGCAAGCTAAAAAATAACAATAAGATGATAAACTTGATGCAATCAATCTTAAAAGAATACCCAAGCATTAAAAAAATCATTAATAATAATCACAATTGGCAATTTTTACTTTATTAAAAATGCAACCAATAAAATCACTTTTAAAATTATTGTTAGAGCGCAACAAATTAAAATATATGCTTTTTTTCCATGCCAGAACTGGTAGTAGTACACTGAAAAAAATACTAAATACACACCCCAAAATATGTTTATACGGGGAACCTTTTCATAATAATCGATTTATAAATAGGGAAAATTTTAAGCGGCAAAACAAAATTCCAAAACATATCAACACTATTGATGATTTAGATATTGCATTAAAGGAACTTAGCTATAAATATAATGGGATCAAACAAGGTATACATAATACTAATAATAAATTCTGTGACCATCTATTATTAAACCGCAACATAAAAATAATATTTCTACAAAGAACAAACCTTTTACAAATGGTAATTTCATCCTTAATCGCACAGAAAATACAAAAATGGGGTGGAGAAACCAAAGAATGGAGAAAAATGGTCGAACAACAAAAATGCGAACCTTTTGATATTGATTTTATCCAAAAACGAATACAAGGAATAAACAAAAGAATACAAAAATATAAACAATTATTAAAAGACAACAACATAGATTTCTACAATTTATATTATGAAGATTTATATGGCCCAGATGTATCAGAAGAAAAAAAACTCCAAATAATTAATGAAATATTTGAATTCTGGGGTGTGGGTAAATTAAAAAAGCTAAAATACATCAAACAAGCTAAAGAACTCCTAGACCCCGGCAAATATAAATTAAATTCAGAAGAAACCTATAAACACATCCCTAATATTTTGGAAATAGAAAAAAAACTTGGTTCGGATGAAACAGGATGGTTGTTTAAGTAGATTAATAATTTTTTTATGACAAATAGTTATATAGGCACCAATCTAACTAATGTTTAAAAATATACCCCGTTTCTTTACACCCGATTTTTTGCTCAATTAATTCAATATTGGGTATTAATTTGTATGTTAATTCAGAGTTTAACTTGGTCTTTTGTGGATTGAACAAGTCTTTCGCTTTTTTTATCAATTGTTCATCTTCCATTTTGTCTACACCCAAATATGAAAATAATTGGTTTAATTTTTCTAACTTTTGATCCTCACTTAAATCCAAATCATAAAAATCCTCATAGGCTAACTCATAAAAATCTACATCATTAGAGCTCAAATAGTCTCTATATTCCTTGATGTGCTTTAAATCACTATTAATTCCTTTTTCTAACCTACTAATTTTGATAGGCTTCAATTTACTTTTAAGTATTGCACTTGTATCTGCTTGCCAATGTTGTGATTGCATGGAAATATGATTTGAAATTTGTCTTTGTAACAAATTCTTCCTCCACAAAAAGATAACTTTGCTATTAGGATATTTTAACAATGCTTCATTAAGCTCAAATGGTAGCTGCAAATCTAAATGTTTTATACAATTATAAGATTTAAAAATATTATCCAAAACATAATTTAATCTCTCAACATCATTTATATCTTCGAGTTTATATTGACCGTTAGTAACATTTTCCACATGATCTAAATCCTCATTAAATGGTTCATGAGCACAGGAAATATCAGGATGTAAATCCAACAACTTCCTAAGCGTAGTACTCCCAGTTCTCGGAAAGGTAAAAATAATAAAATTCTTAGTATCACCACTATTTTCAACCTTAATATCTGAAGTGTTCTTAACATTCACAGTAGGTTCCTTAATATATTTATTGCAAATTGGCTCAAGTATATTGGCAGCATCTTCCTGCATTTCCGGAGAAGGGTAATAATTATTGTAAGTTTTTTCAATCGCTTTACCACGCTTATACATCACAGGTTTTTTGTTGGGCAACTTGCTTTTAAGCGGTTGAGGCATACCACGCTTGGAAACACATTCAACATAATCCTGAACACAAGGCCTAATCTCCTCCACCATATCCCGATTTACTAATTGAGGAAACCCTCCAAATAATGATCTAGATGAGCCATATTTATCTATATAATCAGGTTCCCTATCTGCAAACCAAAATAATATAACCGGCACCTTAATTTGCGATAACAAGACCTTATATTTTTCTATCCACGTATTCCTAGTTTCATTAATAATTTTTTTAACATAAGATTTATTATTCTCTTTAAGCAATTTGTCATAAAAATCCCTTGCAAGAAAGTGCTGGCCATTAGATTTCATTCTCAGCATCTTAGTCCCCTTAAAATTTATTGCTATTGAACTATCTTCCCCCATTGCTGACATAACTTGTAATACGACGAATTTAGAATTATTAATATAATTCATTAAGTTCTTATCATTCAAAAAAAACTGTGGTCCAGGTCCAGACCACCCCAAATTCATAACAGAAACACCCAATTTGTCTTGTAAAATTTGTGGGAAAGGCTCTTCACAATAGCAACCAAATGTTTGTGCGGCTCCAACGCAAGCAATATATTCTCCTTTTTTTAAGCTTGGCGGTCTAGGGCCTCTTAATCTAATGCCCCATTCATCATTCTGCAGATTATACATTTGATAATCTATGATTTCCTTATCCCTTTCTTCATATATAGGAACCCTATGGTGCCTCAAAAGTGATGTCAAAGCCGATATCTGTTTTTCATTATATTCCTCCGCAAACTCATATGCTTTTACCATCAAATCATTATATAAATCCAGATTCGACATCACATTGACAATTGCATTTGCAATTTCATCTGGAGTATCAGCAACAATAAATGGATTTTTAACATTATCCTTCAATCCTTCTGCAGAATGAGAATGGGTTATTAAGATTTTTCCTAAACCAAGAGCTTCAATATTTTTTATCTTTAACCCTGTACCAACTGCGCCAGGATTGATTACAATGTCTGCTTGGTTGTAAGCATCATGTATGTCCTTGACTTCTCCCATCTTAATTACGCCCTCGTAATCATCGACATAACTACAAATATTCCCTGCTAAAATCAATTGTGCCCCTTTGACTCTATTTTTAATTGAAGGCAGGCAATCCTTTATAAAATCATTAATGCCATCGATATTAGCTGAATTACCAGTGCCCAAATAAAGAATGTTTTTATTGGTGTCCTGTTTTTCAACCGGCCTTTGTAATCCAACCGGATGTCCTATTGTAATTACTTCTTTGTTTGTAATTTGTCGGAAAAATTGTGCTTCCTTCTCCTGAATAGCGATAATTTTATCAGCTCTATTTAAACCCTTAGCCTCCTCCTCTTTAGTTGTAGAAAAGAATGTTTCTTTAATGCCTTTCTGCTCATATTTCTTATTCCTATCGGTAAAAATATCATGAGTATCAATGATTTTTAATACATCATCACCAAAATTATTTAGAACCCGCGATTCAAACACATATTCAGCAATTACAACATCATATTTATGTTCTGCATGCAGTTTTCTGACCAATGTGTCTGTTTTTAGGTTATACCACATATCTATTTGACTAAGTGGTTCCTCCTTTGGTCTAAATTCAGCTATTTTGTTTTTCTCACCCGCCTCTTCCTGTTGCCTTATTCGTTCTTGAACTACGGCTACCTTATTCTTTTGACGCTGTTCTTTGTCTGGGAAAAAAGGTTTTAAGCATTTGTAAAATGTCGGTGTATATACCTTCATCCATTTGCCAGTTATACAAATGTATTTAATGCAAAAATAACGAAATAACACAAATGGTTGCTTAAAACGCCATAAATTACCAGCTAAAGAGTAAAAACTAATGTTTTTAAATATCAGAGGAAGTTGAACAAAAAAAGGTGAAATCTGATAAACTCTGTCCCACTCTTTAATCATCCCACCAAAATCCGGTTTTCGTTTTACATGTTTATTAGTAAATTCCTGACCGCAATATAAAAAATGTATCTCATGACCCATATCCTTTAAGTTCTTGAGCATTGTATAGATCCTAGCTCGATTACCAGCATTTTGCGGATGCGTACAATTGGGTGATACAACTAAGATTTTTTTACCTTTTACCCTGATTTCCATAAGTTATTTAGATTTTTTAGCCTTTATTTTCTTAATAAATTCTAAATATGCTTTTATTACTTCCTTAGAAGGTCCGATTTTCATTATTTTGCCCTGATGCAGCCACATAGTTCGTTTACAAAGCTTTTCAATAGTGCTTAAACCATGGCTGACTATGACCAATGTTTTACCACTATGTATAATCTCTTTTATTTTTTCACTATTTTTTTCTTTAAATTCTTCATCACCACCTCCACCAGACAAAACCTCATCAAGAAGCATAATATTCGGATTCATTTCCTCTACACAGTGTATAGCCGTTGAAAAGGAAAGTCTGGACTTCATTCCGGTCGAGAGCTGATAAACTTTACAATCAGTAAAATTTTCTAAACTTGCAAATTCAATAATTTTATTAAAAATTCTTTTTATTTTTTTATTAGATAAGCCAAAAATTGAACCCACTAAAAAAACATTATCTCTAACGGATAAATTTGGTTTCATGCCATTGGCAAGACTGGCTAAAAAAAGCAGTTTACCATCTATTTTAACTTCACCGCTATCCTTTTTATAAATACCGGCAATAAGTTTTAGAAGGGTGGTTTTGCCTGCACCATTTTTACCAATAATACCTAAGCTTTCTCCCTTTCCTACATCAAATGAAATATGTTTTAAAGGCTGAATTTTCTTTCTTTTACCAACACCGGATATAATATTAGAAAAACGAGATATCAAAGCCCTTTTTGCAGGACTATTGATTTTAAACTGTTTCGATAAATTAGTAACACTAATAGCAATATTCATAATTTTTCCGCAAAATAAGGTTTAGCTTTGTTAAAAATAAAAAATCCGATAAAAAACATTAATACACTTATAGTGACACTCGCAATCATCATCCAATATTCAGGCATTTGATGATAAATTATTACATCTCTGCTCATTTTAATAAAATGATACATTGGATTGTATTTATTAAAGTCAAATGGCAGCTCTAATCTTGCGCTATAAAAAATAGGCGTAGCAAACCATAAAAACCTGGTAAATGTACCCCATATATTTAATAAATCCTTAACATACACTGCTATAGTTGAAATTATAAAAGAAATACCCAAAACAAATAAACTGAATACAAAAAATATAAATACATAAAAAAGCAAATACCAAAGAGGCAATTTAAAAACAATCAATAAAACAACAACAATCAACACTTCAAAAATATGAGCAAAAGCTGACTGAAAATATGAAGACAATATAAATGTTTCTTGCCTTATTTGCATATTAGTAATTAACCCAGAATTAGATGACATAGAATTAATCGCAGACCCCGTAGCCTTCCTAAAAAAATTGAATATAATCAAACCCAAAAACAAATAAATGGGATAATACTCAATTCCTTTGCCTAAAACCCCCCTTACGAGCACAAAAATCATAAATAGCATCAATGGATCTATTACATACCAAAGCAGACCTAGGTAGTTACCCTCATTTTTCAGCTTAAATCCCGCTTTTGCTAATGCGAAGCTAGTTTGTAAGATTTTTTTCATTATTTGTGGAATGAGTAACTTATTATCGATAATTTCGCCAAAAAGGTCAACAAAAGAACTGATCTATTATAAATATAGATGATCTTTGTACCATTTAATAGATTTTTTTATCCCCTCATTTATAGGAACTTGTGGCTCATAACCCAATTTGTCTCTTGCCTTTGAAATATCTGCAACATATTTAACAACTTCCCCTATTCTATTTTCTTTAATTATTATCTTATTATTTACTCCCAACAATTGCCTCATTAGCTCAGCTATTCGAAGGATTGATGAACCTTGACCATAAGCTATATTATAAACCTCATTTTTTGCTTTATCGAATTTTTCAATACATAACATCACCCCTGCCACAGTATCGTCAATATATGTGCAATCAAGAAATTTTTCTTCACCAAACACAACCAAATCTCTTTCTTCATTACAAAGTTGTATAAAAAGAGGTATTAATCTATCACTATCATCATACATTCCATACACATTTGAGAACCTAACAATAATAATATCAATGCCATAACATTGTTGATATGAGTGGATTAATGCCTCAGCCCCAATTTTAGTGGCTGTATAAGGGCTTTCACAATTTTGCACATAAGCTTCATCTTCTTTGTGGGTTGTCGTACCTGAATTTCCATACACCTCTCTTGATGAAGAAAATATGAACTTTGTAATATTATTTTTCCGAGCAAATTCAAGAACATTAAATAGAGTCTCAAAGTTGTCCCGAGCTAATGTAGGTTCCATAACTAAATTGTATACTCTGGCATTTGCAGCCAAATGAATCACCAGATCAATATCTTTTGGCAATTTATTAAAAACATCAGGCTGTTTTCTCAAATCAACATTAATTGTTAATTTATCAATTTGTTTATTCCATTTATTTGGCACCCAGTCTGCACCAATTACCTCAAACCCTTTTTCTATAAGTTTTTCGCACAGACGAGTACCAATAGTGCCACTACTTCCCGTCACTAATATTTTTTTAATAGACATTCTCCAATAATTTATATTTATTGCATGAATTTTATTGATCCAATCAACAAAAACACTAACTAACTAATTATACATTAACGAACCCTATATTTTATAGTTCATTTTTTAAACAAAACGATATTTTCACCACTTTCTGTTTCTTCGAAGTTATATTTTTTAATAGCGGAATAAAATGCTTCACTACAACCCATTTTTATTCTGTCATGCAATTCAATAATTAATACATTCACTTTCCCAAGCCATGAGTCATAATTTGATGAAAAAATTTCTTTTTCAGCACCTTCCACGTCCAATTTCAGAATATCTATCTCATCATATTTTGATTGTTTCAATATTTCATCAATCGTTATTGTCTTGGCATCATAAGTATCAGCTGTATCCACCTCTTTTGTCATAAATCCACATTTTCCCCATTCTGTACCTACAATTTTTAACTTTGCTTTTTTGTGCCATATTCCCGCCTTTATTGTTTTTACCTGCTTGTATTCAGAAGTATTTTTTTGTAAAACTTCAAAATTAGAATCCTCCGGTTCTATTGCGACTATTTCTGCATTAGGAAATTTATTAGCAAAAAATAAAGACGCATAACCCACATTTGCCCCACCATCAATTATAAATTTTGGATTCATATTGATAGGAAAATCATAATCTTTTTGTATAAATATTTGTTTAAAAATAGCCATATCAGTAGTATCTTCTCTGATAATCAAATTAGACTTAATAGAATAAGATTTTATATAAATCTTAGCCCTGCAATTATTGATTACTGTTCGCACCTTTTTTCTTCGTAAGACCTTTGTGTATAAAAACTTTTTCCAATTTTTTATAGCCATCCAAAATCTATGACCGCCAAATGGATTTTTATGGAACTGTGTTTCAACGCTAAATTTATTAGCCGTTACCCAATCAGCGACCTTACCCAAATTAAAATCGATAATATTTTTAGAAAAATACACATCCTCCGGCGGGATCTTTAATTTACGCTTCGCTATATTATCAAGTGTAGATTTGTTATATTTTGTTTTTGATATATCCACCTTGTCTATGACCTTTAGCATCACTGACTTACTCCTTAAACTTAACCCCCCATTTCCAACCATTTGCGAATTAGTGTCTTGTGTAAGCGGCCATGGTGCACCAATATAATCCCACCCAAGAAAATCATCAATATTGTGTTTAAATATACAGCTATCTTCCTGGTATATTAAAATCTTTTCCCCTACCAACTTATTCCAGAACTCTTTGCTGGATAACATCTCAGAATAACTATTGTGGTCTATGTTATCGCGATCATATTTAATTAGCTTAATGTCCGCCCCCATTTTATTGACCATTTCCACTAAAAAATCATAATTCTTATTTCCACAAACGACAGTAAAACTCCAGCTATCGCCCAATTTTTTAATAGCATTTCGTATGATGAATTCTAAATGTGGAAAAATACGAAATTCCACCATAACTGCTTCCTTTTCTAGATTTTGCTTTAATTCTGGTAATTTAAATTGGCGCATATCATCCAAATACCTAAAGCAAAAATACCTATATTCCACATCATCCGGCTTAACTGTAATTAAGGCATAAACATCTTTTATGTCTTGCTTTGGATAGTAAAAATTTGCAAATTCATCTAAATCACGAAAATAATCCACATCTTCTTGTGAAGTAATTTGCAAGGTTTTTAGGTGTTTATCATCTAACATACTATTGCTACCATTTTATATATTTTTCAATATCTTTTGCAGTTTTCTTTTTTATAATATTGGCTCGTTTTTTATTTATTTCCGTTTTTAGCACTTTTACTTTTTTATATTGATCGAACAAATCATCATCAGAAATGTGAAAATCAAAAAAATGCTTCAAATTAGCATGCCAGGTTTTCATCCTGATGTTCCAAGAATAGTCTCTTGTATAATTTTTCTTCAATAGCACCATACGCCCAAAAATGCTGTTATCCCTAATCCATTTTCTTTTTTCAGGGTCATCAGTAATTGCCTGTCTATCGTGATATACAGTTGCCTGTGGCATATAAAGACAAGAATAACCCGCCCATTGCAGCCTATAAGACAGATCGACATCATTATATTGATGAAGTAATTTATCAAAATATTCCTTTTCACCATTATTATTGGTATATGCAATATCATCTAGAGCTCTTTTTCTATAAATGGCCAATGCTACTGTTGCTCCAAATATATCTATATTATTTCGGCTTAAATAGGGGAATTTATTAATATCTTTACCTTGCATCATATCCCAAAATCCATGCTTTTTGCCTATTCCAATGCCAACACTATCGATTGTTGTAGTCTTCGATCTCTTTATATCCTCACGCTCCGCTTCTTTAAAATCCCATTTTAAAATTTTACACGTACCACTTCCGAAATTTTGATATTCGGATTTTTCCATTTCATTAACCATTTTGCTCACAAAATCCGGTTCGTATAACATGTCATAACTGGCACTGATATAATATTCACCAGTCATTTTATTAATCAGCTTGTTGTGCCCTCCGCTATGCATAAGGTTTTCACCTTTTTCCAGTTTTATCTTTTTCGCCACATCCGGCAGTTCTTTTTTTATATACTCATAAACTTCACCATTCAGGCTATGGTCGCGGAATAGATATTCAATATTTGGATAATCCTGATCAACAAGAGATGGAAGGGCATATTTTAAATATTGAATGCCTTCAAAAAGTACTAAGCCGATGGTTACTTTGGGGATTTTTGTCATTTATAAATTGGAATTGTTTAACCGGGCAGTAAAAAAGATACATTATAAAATGTCTGAATATCAATTTGAAAACTTTTTTCGTGCTTGGATTTAAATCCAATCGATTGAATTTTGTATTTTAGATTGCAACAATTGTGATTATACCAATAAAATAGATTTATGAAATAATATTGATGTTACAATAAGTTAAAGATACAATTTTTTAAGCTCATACAATACAATTTATGAAAAAAGCGCTTATCACAGGCATCACAGGGCAGGATGGTTCATATTTAGCAGAGCTATTGTTAGAAAAAGATTATGAAGTGCATGCTATTATCCGAAGGACGAGTATATCTAATACAGGCCGGATAGATCATCTGTTACAGGACCCGAAAATCAACCGAGTTCGCTTTTTCTTACATTATGGGGATTTGGGCGATGGCGATAGTATCGACAAAATCGTTACAAAAATTCAGCCCGATGAAATATATCATCTAGGAGCAATGAGTGATGTGAGAGTAAGTTTTGATATGCCGGTATACACCGGAGATATAACCGGCTTGGGCACAATGCGTATGCTTGAGGCTGCACATAAACTGAAAAACCAGCCTAGATTTTATCAAGCATCCAGCAGTGAATTGTTTGGAAAAGCCACAGAAACACCGCAAAAAGAAACCACCCCTTTTCATCCTCGTTCGCCTTATGCTGTTGCAAAATTATATGCATATTGGGCAACTATAAATTACAGGGAAAGTTACGACTTATTCGCAAGTAATGGTATTTTATTCAATCACGAATCCCCAAGACGTGGTGAAAATTTTGTTTCACGCAAAATCACCAGAGGCCTTGCCAGAATTAAGCTTGGTCTTGATGAAAAACTTCAGCTCGGTAACCTGGATGCAAAAAGAGACTGGGGTTATGCTAAGGAATATGTTGAAGGTATGTGGCGCATATTACAGCATAAACAGCCTGATGATTTTGTTTTGGCAACAGGTGAATCTCGTAGTGTAAGGGAATTCGTTGAAGCGGCAGCAGGGGCGTTGGATTTTGATATTGCGTGGGAAGGAAAAGGCTTAGATGAAAAGGGAATAAATAAAAAAACAAATAAAGTAATTATTGAAATAAATGAACGTTACTTCAGGCCGGCTGAAGCTGATGCTTTTCGGGGGGATTATTCAAAGGCAAAAGCTGAATTAGGATGGGAACCAAAAATAAAATTTGATAAACTGGCTGAAATAATGGCAAAAGCTGATTTAGAAGAGCAAAAAGGTTAATTCCGACAATTGTTTTATTTGATTTTTTATTTTATTTTGAGTTATTGTAAAACTCAAGTTATTTGGTAAGCATGTTAGAGTTTTCAAAATTATGCCTAAAAAAACTAAAGATGATTTAGAAATTATTTTACTAAGGACATTACGACGTGTTATACGTTTTGTTTTTATTAAAAAGATAAGACCGCTTCAATGGATATCAGGACTTCCTAATAAATTCCGTCAATTTCGGCAGAGCATGCGCGAGTCTGCGCGGCAACGGAATCCTCGTCGTGATCTCAAAGCAATTCTTTCCGGTCGGTTTCGCCTCGACCTTAGATCAAAGGGAACACCCCGTGTTTCTGTGGTTATACCCCTATTTAACCGTGCAGAGCTGACGGCGAGCTGCCTGCGGGCTCTCGCGGAAACAGAAGGGGTTGTGATCGAAGTTATCGTAATAGATAATGCTTCGTCTGATGAAACCAATGAACTTCTCGAGCACGTAAACGGTCTACGCGTAATACGTAATACAGAGAATCTACACTTCCTGAAGGCGGTCAATCAGGGTGCGAAAGAGGCTCAGGGCGACTACCTACTAATCTTTAACAACGACACCGAAATAGCCCCTGATGCAATTAAAAATGCCGTGTCACTTATGGACGAGAACCCCAAGTATGGCGCCGTCGGGGGGCGAATCGTAAATATGGACGGTCAATTGCAGGAGGCAGGGAGCATTATCTGGTCCGATGGATCGTGCACAGGCTACGGCCGCGGAGAAGATCCAAACGACTATCGATTCCAGTTCCGCCGATATGTTGACTATTGTTCGGGAGTTTTTCTTCTTACGCCTCTGGAGCGATTTCGCTCACTAGGTGGTTTTGATGAGCGATTTTGCCCGGCCTACTACGAAGAAGTCGATTATTGCGTTCGTTTATGGAAGGCAGGTTACCCTGTTGTTTATGACCCTACCGTGGTAATACGACATCACGAGTTTGCCAGCTCTGGTAATCGTAAGGCCGCAATAGCACTTCAGATCCAGAATCGCAAAACGTTCGTCTCGGCACACAAAGACTGGCTTCAGTTTCAGCATGCTCCAAGCAAAGATCTTACACGTCCGCGGCGCAGATCTAATCCCAGTGCGCACCGAGTCCTCGTTGTTGACGACCAAATCCCTCACACGTGGCTCGGAGCCGGCTATCCCCGTGCCAACCGCATGATTCATTTGTTGTTAAAACTTGGCTGTGAGGTTAGCTTCTTCCCGATGATGACATTTGGTTCCCATGACTGGAACAAACATTACAAAGATATATCACGTGAAATTGAGATAGTTTGGCCAGAAAATCCAAATGATTCTAACAATTTTTTCAGTCACTGGAAAAAACGTTCCGGACACTATAATACACTAATTGTAAGTCGTCCCCACAATTTGAAGCAACTTCGCAAAGCTGGGCTAGATGATGTATTAGGAGACACACGGCTAGCTTATGATGCGGAAGCACTATTCTCGAATCGCGAAATTATTCAGGCTGAAGTTCTAGGTAATCCCTTGTCCAAAAAGGAGCAAGAAGAACTTATTACAAATGAAATAAACATTTCACTTCCTGCAAATGTAATCACGACTGTGTCTTTACCTGAAAGTGAACATTTTCGTAAACAAGGACACTCTCATGTAGAAATTCTGAACCATATTCTATATCCATCACCAACCCCAGAGTCTTTAGATACACGTGCCAATCTCTTATTTGTAGGTTCTCTTGCCAATGTGAATTCTCCAAATGCCGATTCGATGCTGTGGTTTGTACATAAGGTTCTCCCATTGCTTGAAGAGCGATTAAGTCGTCACGTAACTCTCGAAATTGCCGGAATTTGCAATCAGGAACTCGCCAAAAAGCTGAATCATCCATCAGTCAGACTCCATGGTCGCGTCATGGATCTCACCGAGCTATATGGCTCGGCCCGGGTGTTCGTGGCGCCGACTCGATTTGCAGCGGGGATCCCCCTCAAGATCCTTGAGGCAGCTGCCGCTGGCCTACCGGTTGTGGCCACTGACATACTTTCTGAGCAACTTGGCTGGGTGGACGGACGTGATTTATTGTCATCTCCTCCAGAACCAGTCCCCTTCATTGAAGCAATTGCGCATATATACGAAAACGATATACTTTGGAAAAGTATTCGCAAATCCGCCCTCAAAAGAATTACCGAAGATTATTCAGAAACAAAATTTGCTAAAGGGTTAGTGCGGGCTCTCGGTATTAACTACGGGCCAAAATTCAGCTTCGATAATTACCTAACTAATATTTCTAGAACTGATAAAATTACAAAAGTTGAGCTGAAAATTAATAAGAGTCAGAAAAAGAGAAAAAAAAGCAACAGTGTGGAATTGCAGGCAAATCTCAAAGACAGCATTTAGAAATTTTCATTACATTAACAATGAAGTTACTAGTTAAACCAATCAGAAAGATAGGGCGATTAGGAAGAAAGGCTTTTAGAAAGTCAAAGCGATTGAGAAATCAAAGCTTGAGAAAAATAAAGCTATTAAAAAGTAGTGTATTTAGAGGGCAGGCTCTAAGCAAAATGAAGACCATAGAAAGAGAAAGGTCTCAAAAAGAAGGCATAATAAGGCGAGGAGAACCGGAAATAAAAGCTCTAAAGGACAGTAAAAACAAAATAATAATGGACTGGAATGCAAAAGCGGGGTGCACAGTTTGCGTTAAAATGTTTTTCAGAAATATGGGGATTCTGCAAAAAGCGCTGGACTATTCAGCTTCGACTAAGAATCGTAAATGGGTTCATGACTACAGGCCGATATTCTACAAAAGCAATGGAGTCACTAAAGAAGATTTGGAAGATCCATCTTATTTTAAATTTAAAGTAGCCAGAAATCCTTATTCACGGGTTATCAGTTCTTACATTTTTGCAATGAAGGGCCAGTATGTAGATGAAGAAATTATGAAAGTATTGAAATTAAAAACAAAAGATATATCCTTTAGTCAATTTATTACATATTTAAGTAAAATTGACTTAGAAACATGCAATCAGCACCATGAATTGCAAAAAAAGCGGTACGAAAAAGAATCCAGTCCATTTGATTATATTGCTAAGTTAGAAAATATTGATGAAGAAATTAAAAATATCAATAAACTAGCCGGAACACATTTTAGCCTGGATGGCCTATCAAGCACTCACCACGCCAGCACAAATAACGATATTCAGAAGAATGTTTCAAATGAACCTTGGTCTAAAATTAAAGATCAAATACCAAATTATAAATATTTTTACAATCCTGAATTAATTAAAAAAGTAGGCAGGATATATAAAGAAGATATTGAGGAATACGGGTATTCATTTGATGATTTTATAAAAACTTATTCTGATGAGAGTTATTTAAACAAGATAAAAAAATTATTACCAACAAAACAAAATCAATTTAAAGACAGTAATAAGGTCGCTGGCAAAAAAGCTGATTTTGTTTTATTTGAGCATTTCCCTAAGACGGGGGGAACTTCAATCAAGATAATTTTAGAGGATTTTTGCAAACGTCATAATATAAGTATTAGTTTCGATTACGGAGAAGAACATAAATTTACGAATTTTGATCCAAAAAATCCGACTAAAGTCATATATGGGCATAAAGTTAATTCAGAATTTTCGGAATATTTACCAAATAATTCAGCTTATATACATTTTACAATGTTAAGACACCCCTTTGACTGGATCATTTCAAGGTATTTTTATGGTACTCAATTAGGACATTTTGATAAGATGCCTAAAAATAAAATTGGAAAACATCTAGTAAGCTCATTACCACAAGATTTCTTCCATTTAGATATCAATGGATTCTGGAAGCCCAAATATAAGAATAATTACAGATATACCCCGCTTCTTACAGAAGAATTCAAAGATTCATTGAAAATTATGTTAACAATTTTGAATAATGTCTTAGGTCTCAAATTATCTGATCATGACATTGCAAATGAAGTGATGAAATATGAAGATACACACAAAAACGAAGGAACAAACAAGCACAATAAATCTATTGATATTAAATCTATTTCTCAAATAAATAAGTTTATTTATGAAAGTGGTATGGATATTGTATACAGCGAATCAAAAAATGATTTTTTAAATTTGAAAAATAGAATAGAGACGAAGTCCAAATTTGATGATTATATAATGAATACGTCTGAACCAGCTTCTGTGCCGAAAGTTGAGCTGAAAATTAACAGGAGTCATAAGAAGAGCAATAAATATGTTATAGACCCTAAAAATAATAAAAAAAAGTTATATTTGCATATTGGAGTACACAAAACAGGCTCAACATCAATTCAAAGATTTATTCGGAATAATAAAGAACAATTATTAAAAGCGGGGGTATTTATACCTTTGCTGGAGGACGAGTATAGGCATGATAATTATGGCAACAATCATGTTAACCTTGCCTGGGAAATTAGAAATAATAATCAATTTGATCCTAAAAAAGCGACATGGAAGAAGTTTATAACTGATTATCAAAATAGCGATTGCCAAAAGGCCGTAATAAGTACAGAAGCTTTAGATGGTATGAAAGAAAGTGAAATTGTCTCACTTTATAGACTGCTAAGGGACCATTTTGACACTACTATAATTTGTTATCTGAGACGGCAAGACCGTTTAGTAAATTCTGAATATTGTCAGGCGGTAAAAACAGGATTACGGGACTTCAGCTTTAAAGTGAAATTAAACCTTGTGCATAAAATCGATCAATATAATTTCAAATCACTTTTGGATAGGTGGTCTGATATTTTTTCGCGCGAAAGAGTTAAACCTCGTATTTTTGAAAAGGAGCAATTTATTAACGGCAACCTGATTGATGATTTCCTTGATGCGTGCGATATACCTCCAGACATTATTGAAGATAAAGAAAAAAATATTATTATGAATCCGGCTCCCAACAGGACAAGTATTTTAGCGGCACTGGAGGCCAACCGTATTCTAGAAAATTCTTATAAAAATGATGTCATCGAAAATAAAGAAATAATCATAAGAAAAGTTGTCGATCATTTTAATAAAATCAAAGATAATACTCATTTTTTTGGATTTAACAACAAAAAAGCAAAAAACTTCTTGAATCAATATAATGAATCTAACTCAGCAGTGGCAAGAAAATACTTTTCCAGAAATAATGGTCAACTTTTTTTAGATAACAAACCTCTAAATCCAAATCAAGAATCTAGCGATGATAGAATTCTTTCAGCTGAACAACTTAAGGTTATACAATCAATTATTGCAGAGGGGGCCGATCAAATAGGAAATCAATGAGTTTCCATTCAATCTTTTCGAGCCAACATCACTATATTCTGTTACAGGAAATGCAAATTCTAAATTGATACACATAATTAGAAATCCTCTTGATTATTTATAACCTTTAAGCAAAACCATCCGCATAACATAATACCCGGAAAACACCGCAAAAAACACATTAAGCCAGAAGAAAATCCAATTGGCCTCAATATAGCTAAATATCGCAATCAATGCACCACCCAACATTAATGCCGTGCTCCTTTTTAACGTACCCATTTGGAGCGTATATCCCAAACTAATCCCCACAAGCCCCAAAATAAAAATAATAGTGGTATACCCTTCAAATAATGTCAGCGACCAAATAACAAAACCAATACCAGTTAATGAGATTATAGGAATATCAACCTTGTCACTTAAATTGAGCATCATCATAACGCTCGCAATAACTATAAATCCTTGTAAAAAGGCAAAGAAAACTGCTCCACCTGTAAAATAATAATTTAATAACGCATAAATAAGCATCGTTACAGCGCCAATAGCAAAAAGCCAGTTTTTAACCGATTTCATCGGACGCTTCAAATCCTTACCCTCCGGCCATGCGGCACCTACTACAAGAATAAGAGCTCCGAACAGGCCGGTTAAAAAAATATAATCAATCATACTTATTCCAATAAAACAGCCCACCGTAGCCTTGGCGAAGGTGGGCTGTTAATTAGTTGATACTATTGAACATAGTCCTCGAATCCTTCAAAGCCTTCTAGGCCCTCAAGTCCTTCAAAACCACCATATCCACCATAGTTTTCAAACCCTCCGAGGCCACCACCTAAATCTGGACTGAACATGGATGGGTCAAAAGATCCAACAAACCCAAGCATGAATTGCGCACCAAAAAATAAAATGCAAAGAGTACGCTAACATACACAATAACAAATGCAACAATCACAGTAAGCAAATCTGCACTGAAGAAATCCATTGCAGCTCGAAGCTTAATGGTTTTTGCAAGAATAATAGCTGCTAGCATTATCACAACGCTAACAAGAGCCACTATAACGTTTAAAACCACATTGATATCAATAAGCAGGCTAAGCACAGATGTAGCTAAAGCGCCACAAGCAAAAACAAAACAGCCATAAGTAACAGCTGTAAGAGCTTCATAATATCCCCCTTTCTTTGAAAGCATATGCAATGAAAGCTTAAAGAAGAAAGACATTACCAAAACACATACAAACATCCCAACCGCAATACCTAAAGCGATTAAAAGGGAAAGACCGGTGAAACTTTTTGTCACCAAGAGAGCACTTAAACCAGCAAACAGGGAAGCAACCAGCAAAACCTTCATCGTTCTAGACATAGATTTTTTGGAACCTGCCTCCTTTATAGCTTGGAATGGAGCAAGAATTATATTAAACATATTTTTGTAGGTTAAAAATAATAAGTTTACTTATTAATCTTATCACAAAACCCCCTTTGTCGAGAAATCACAAATAGATTTATTTACAAAACATGTAAATACCAATCTAGAATCTTTTGTCCCCAAAACATCGTAATATAAGTTCCTATTAACAAGAATGGAGCAAAAGGGATCTGGCTCCTTCGTCCTAACTGTTTTGTAACGATCCCGAATAGGCTATAAACAGCTCCAAACAAATAACCCAAAAACAGTCCAATTAAAACATTGGGCCAAGCGAGCAACGCCCCCATCAAAGCGCCTATACGAATATCTCCACCACCTAACCATCTTCCTTTTGAAACAAAAAATAAAGTTCCAAAAAATAAAATTGGAACCACAATTCCAATCAATAAATCCGATAAATTATAAACCCCCGCCACCGACATAAAAATAACAGCAATCACAAAGGCGGGTATAACAATTTCATCAGGCACCTCCTTAAACAAAATGTCATAAAAAGTTAAAACTACAAAAACAAATGTAATAAAAAGATAAAAAATAAGTAATGCGATATCCTCAACTCCTGCCAGTGATGCTGTTAAAAAGAACATCACACCCATCATCAATTCCAAAAATGGGTATGTAAGCGCGATGTTTTCATCACAATATCTGCATTTGAATTTGTTTATCAA
>JAHJBZ010000030.1 GCA_018813295.1 Patescibacteria group bacterium
CTGACCTTCTCATTTGACTCGTAAGTACAAACATCTCTGATTTTGGAAACTCATCAGTTACTTGATAGACATATTTAACTAATTGATGCGCCTTCAGCCACACTTTTAATTTCTTAAAGTTTTCCATATTTGTATACTTAAAACTTATAACTTATTGCTTACTGTTTATGGCTATTTATTTTTAATCATGGCTATAAAATAACCGCTTTTAACTCATTAATTTTATCAGTTTTCTCCCACGGAAACTCTGATCTACCGAAGTGGCCGTAGCATGCGGTTTTTTTGTAAATTGGACGTTTGAGATCAAGTGTTTTAATAATCCCGGCAGGTGTCATATCAAAAACTTTTTTAACCGCTTTCTCAATTTTCTCATCTTCCACTTTACCGGTTCCAAATGTAGTGATGTGAACTGATACGGGCTCTGGGTAACCTATTGCATAAGCTAGCTGTATCTCACATCGATCGGCAATATCTGCTGCTACTATATTTTTGGCTATGTAGCGGGCCATATAAGAACCTGATCGATCCTGTTTATTCGGCACTTTACCGCTAAATGCTCCTCCGCCATGCCGGCCCATTCCGCCGTAACTGTCTACGATAATTTTGCGTCCGGTCATGCCGGTATCACCCTGAGGCCCCCCGATCACAAATTTACCTGTTTCGTTGATTAGTAGCTTTGCATGGCCGTTTAACAACTTTCCACAAATCGGCTTAATCACATGCTTGGTGATATCCGATCTAAGTTTTTTGTATGTAACGTCAGGATCATGCTGAGCGGCAATAACAACCGCCTCTACTCCGACTGGTTTGCCGTCTTTATACTCCACAGTAACCTGGCTTTTGCCGTCTGGACGGAGGTATGGGAGAGTGCCGTTTTTTCTGACTTCCGCAAGCCTTTTGGCAAGTTTGTGGGCCAACATAATTGGGAGTGGCATAAGTTCTTTGGTTTCTTTGCATGCATACCCCATCATAATCCCCTGATCTCCTGCTCCTTGAGCTTTGTGCTGGCTTTTTTTCGGGCTTTCGCCTTGCGAAATATCTGGGCTTTGCTCATGAATAGCATTAAGAACTGCACAGTTTTTATAATCAATCCCGTATTCCGCGTTTGTGTATCCGATTTCTTTTAATGTATCACGTACAATTTTTTGTATATCCACATATGTTTTGGTGGTAATTTCTCCACCAACAATAATAAGACCTGTAGTTGTGTAAACTTCGCAGCAACAAGCCGCATTTGGATCGTCTTTGAGCACTGCATCGAGTACTGCATCGCTGATTTGGTCACAGATTTTATCAGGGTGACCTTCGGTTACGGATTCGGATGTGAAATAGTATTTGCTCATAACAATTTGATTTAAGATTCAAGATTAGCGATTAGTGATTTACGATTTTGATAGGTAAATCTAAAATTGCTAATCTGGAATCGCTAATTAAATAAAAAGACTTCATGTAGATAAGAAGTCAGTGGACGCTCTCATCTGTCTTAGATTTCGCACCTTTTTCCGGATGTCACACCGGAACGGTTGCGGGGCAGGTCATTGAGCTAAGCCTCTATCTGCCACTCTTGATGAATGATGTTTTCGTGATGTATGTTAGCGGATATTAATTGTTTGGTCAATTAAAAACCACCTCGCACTCTAGAAAGAGTGCTCTGCGGAATATAATAAAAATCGCAGAGTACGTTTTCTAACGTGCGAGGCGATACACCAACATTAATATCTGTAATGCTCCGGTTTAAACGGACCGCTAACTGGAACGCCGATATATTTTGCCTGAGCGGGAGTTAGTTTTTCTAGCTTTACTCCTATTTTATCCAGATGCAGACGGGCTACTTCTTCATCCAGTTTTTTAGGAAGCATATACACACCTGGCGGATACTGCCCAGCTTTGGTGAATAGTTCGATCTGTGCAAGGACTTGATTTGTAAAACTGTTAGACATTACAAAGCTTGGGTGACCGGTTGCACACCCTAAATTAACGAGCCGGCCTTCGGCCAAAAGGATTAATTCTTTCTTTCCGATCACATACTTATCGACCTGGGGTTTAATATTGATCTTTTTGTACTTTTTAAGTGATTTAACGTCAATTTCGTTATCGAAGTGTCCGATATTGCAGACTATTGCCTGATCCGGCATGGCTCTTAGGTGCTTTGCATTTATTACATGATAATTGCCAGTTGCTGTAATAAAGATATTTCCAATTTTGCAAGCATCATCCATTTTCATAACCTGATAGCCTTCCATAGCAGCTTGCAAGGCATTTATTGGGTCGATTTCGGTAATGATTACGCGTGCCCCCATACTACTCATAGATCTTGCGCAACCTTTTCCTACATCTCCATAACCTGCTATAACGACGACTTTTCCGGCGACCATTACATCGGTTGCCCGTTTTATGCCATCGGCGAGTGATTCGCGGCAACCGTAGAGATTATCGAATTTGGACTTGGTTACCGAGTCGTTTACGTTTATGGCTGGAGTAACAAGCTTCCCCTCTTTCATCATGTCGTATAAGCGATGGACGCCTGTTGTGGTTTCCTCTGTAATCCCACGAAGGTTTTTGAGTAATTTTGGGTATTTTTTATAAACCCGCATCGTTAAATCGCCGCCGTCATCGAGCAGCATATTAGGCCCCAAGCCTCCTTTAAATTTGAGAATTTGATCGATACACCACCAGTAATCCTTTTCTGATTCCCCTTTCCATGCAAAAACCGGTATCCCCTTTTTAGCTATAGCTGCAGCTGCATGATCCTGGGTTGAAAAGATGTTACAACTGCTCCAGCGAACCTCTGCACCTAAGTGAATTAGGGTTTCGATTAAAACAGCCGTTTGAATGGTCATATGGATACAGCCGGCAATGCGAGCACCTTTTAATGGCTTGGTTTTACCGTATTTTTTGCGAACAGCCATAAGGCCAGGCATTTCTTTTTCAGCAATTTCGATTTCCTTCCGGCCGAATGATGCCAAATTTATGTCTGCTATTTTGTAATTCATTTTTTTAATTTAGAAAGGAACTTATTGAAATCAATTTTAGAAATGGTGTGGTTTTGTGTTCCTCTTTTTTCAATTGCCTGAACCGCAACCCATGCTCCAATATAAGCGGCATTTTCAATTGAATAATTATTCTTAAGGCCATACATTAATCCTGCCAGATATGCATCTCCACAACCTGTAGGATCCACTACCTTTTTTGCTTTTACCGCTGACACTTCAGTAACAGTTGCATCCTGATGCCATATCTGAGAACCCTTTTCACCATAAGTGATAATCAGATATTTTGTATTTTTAAGCACGCTAGGTAAATCAAAACCTGTCTTCTGCCTTATTAATTCCCATTCATAATCGTTAACAACTAAAATGTAAGCCCTTTTTAATAAATCGGTGAGATCTTTTTTTGAAAGGGCTGGGATAGATTGTCCGGGGCTAAAAATATATGGAATTTTATTTTCAGAGCAATGATCAGCATAATCACTCATCGCATTAATGCCATTGGGCGCAATGATAGCTAACTCTATTTCTTCTTTTATATCCGACATTTTAGCCCGTTGGGCATATTCCATAGCACCCATGTAGAAGGCTGTGATTTGGTTGTCGTCCATATCCGTCATAATTGTGGCATGAGCTGTCAGCTTCATTGGAATTTCTTTAACATAAGTACAATTAACGTTATGGCTTTTTAAAAATTCAATGTAATCCTCTATATCATCACCAATAGTTCCAAGAAGTAGTGGTTTTTCACCAAGTAATCCTAAATTATAAGCAATATTTCCTCCGGTTCCACCATAGTTAATGGTCATTTCTTTTACATTAAATGCCACATTCAGCCGATGAACTTTATCTGGCAGAATATGATTCCCGAACCGATCGGGAAAAACGGATATGCGATCTAAGGCGATTGAACCTGTTACTAATAAGTTTGTCATATATTTATTATAGATTCAAAATTTAAAATTTAAAATTGAAAATTTACGATTAATGTTTTTTGCATTTAAGCTTAAAACTTATGAGTTAAGACTTAAAGCTTATTTATTCTTATATCCTCTTTATTTGTCTTGCCTTAACGCTTTTAATAGCCTTAGTATGATCTTTCAAAATATCATCGGATGGCATAAAGCGTGCATCATTACGGATAAAATCTATTGCTGCGAAGCGAAAGAATTCAGCACGGCTTTTAAATCCCCACTTTTTGATGGTTTTATCAATTTGTTTCATAAGCTCCTCACTTATGTTAAATATAGTTTTTGGCATATATATACGATTGGTTATATTGAATGGTACCAATTGTATATCTATTATATATACCTTGTAAACTTTGAAATATTATAACTAAGAAAATGATGTTTTTGTTACTAATTACGTAAGCTGAGATTGGTGAAGTCTAATAAAATTTAGAAAAGTAAAAAAAAATTCTATTTGCAGGCTCCATATCCGCGGCGGCGGATCGGCAAGCTAGTCCTGCCTGGTTCCAGAACGGAGCCATGGAACCAGCAGGTTATGTTGTTTTTTTAAATTTTTTTTATTTTTAATCAATTACAGTCAACCAAGGCTTCAGCAAAATAGACTAAGCGTAAGTATACTTTCTATTTTTTTACACAAAAAATAACTATTTCAGACACTATTGGAGCTTATAGTGTCAAATTTTTGTAAGTACCAATTTACAAATTTTTCCATTCCTTCCTCGGCTGATGTCTTTGGGGTATAGCCGAGCAATTTTTGGGCTTTAGAAATATCTGCATAGGTAATATCAACATCCCCTGGCTGCATTGGGAGCTGGTTAATTATTGCCTTTTTGCCAACTAATTTCTCAATTAGAGCTATAAATTCATTTAAAGATGTTACTTGGTTATTACCTAAATTGATTATTTCAAACGGTAAATTCTTTTCAAGAGCAGCTATGATGCCCGCAACAATGTCATCTATGTATGTGTAATCTCGTTTTGTGTTTCCCTCCCCAAATTTTGGGATTGGCTCCCCCTCATTAATAAGTTTAGTAAATTTATAAGGGGCCATGTCGGGTCTGCCGGCAGGACCGTAGACCGTAAAAAAACGGAGGCAGGTTATTGGTAATCCGCAAGACTCGTGATATTTACGCGCGATTTCCTCTCCTTCTTTTTTTGTTTCACCATAAAATGAAATTGGTTTTAGATCGATATCCGTTTCTGAAAAAGGGGTTTTTTCCTGATTGCCATAGATTGAAGAAGACGAAGCAAAAACAAAATTTTTCACGTTAAAATCCTTTGCAAGTTCTAAAAGATTTTTAGTTCCATCTAAGTTAACTTGCTTATAGAGAAGCGGATTTTCAATGCTATCTCGTACCCCTGCCCTCGCTGCCAAGTGGATAATTTTATCCGGTTTTTCTTGAACAAAAATTTTGTTCATTCCTCCGCTTCCGTCGGAATGACAATCACAAATATCAGTTCGATATAATTTGAATCTCTTATTATCTAAAAAAGGGGTGATGTTTTTTTCTTTTATAGCAGGATCATAATAATCATTAAAATTATCAATACATACAACCTGATAATCGGTTTCATTTAATAAATGATTTATAACATGGGAACCAATGAATCCAGCGCCGCCTGTTACTAGTGTTTTCATATTTGACGAAATGACGAAATGACGAAACAACGATACAACATGTTTGAAAATTTGAAAACTTGAAAACTTGAAAAACACTTTGCTGGCTCCATGGCTTAGCCTGGAGTCAGCAGTGTATCAGACTTGCTAGTCTCCATGTGAAACCATGGAGCTAGCAAGCTATGTTAATTTTCAATTTTTCAAATTTTTAACCTTATTTTTTGCACTTTTTGACAACGTTTTAGCTTCCTTAATCGTAACTTTTAAGCTAGTTGACTTATTCTTTCCTTTTGCGGTCCTTCCAATTCCCTCATATTTAAAACCAGCAGTGATTACTTCATCCGATTCATAAATATTGCGGCCATCAAATATGTAATCACCTCTCATAGCTAACTTTAATTCACTTAGATTGACCGTTCGGAACTCATCCCATTCGGTTAACACCAAAAGTGCGTCAGCATCCTTTACAGCTTCAAGTGCACTTTCACAATACGTTAGGTTTACATCTGCGAAATTGCGCTTTGCGGTTTCCATTGATACAGGATCAAAAGCTTTCACCAAAGCACCTTCTGCCTGAATACGTTTAATGATTTTGATGGATGGTGCATCGCGCATGTCGTCGGTTCTTGGTTTAAATGCAAGGCCCCATACAGCAACTGTTTTACCTTCCAGATTAGGCATATGATCGTGCAGCTTTTCAAATATGAGTTCTTTTTGACGATTGTTTACCTCCTCTACAGCCTGCAGAATTTTAAAATCAAAACTTTGTTCTTTGCCTTTCTGGATTAATATTTGGACGTCTTTAGGAAAACAACTGCCACCATAACCTATTCCGGCATGTAAAAAACGAGGACCAATTCGGTTATCAAGGCCAATGCCTTTGGCTACCTGCGATACATCCGCACCAACTTTTTCGCAAAAATTTGCCATCTCATTTATAAAACTGATTTTGGTAGCCAGGAAACTGTTGGCAGCATATTTAATCATTTCCGCTGTTTTGATATCAGTTATTACGATTGGGCGGCCGGCACGGGTGATAGGGCGATAAAGCTTTGTAATAACATCTTCTGCCTTTTTGGATTCAACGCCAACGATGATGCGATCGGGGTTTAGGGTATCTTTTATCGCTGCACCTTCGCGCAGGAATTCAGGATTGCTTACAATATCGAATTCCTCTCGGCCCCCCCCCTTATCAATTTCATTTTGGATAATCTGCCTACAAATTTCACCTGTGCCCACAGGAACAGTTGATTTATTTACAAATATTTTATAACCATTAAGATATTCCCCAAATGACTTAGCAACGGTTTTAACCGCGCCTAAATCGGCTTTGTGATCTTTATCTGATGGTGTACCTACTGCACTAAAAACAATATCGGCAAATTCCACGCCCTTTTTTATGTTGGTTGAAAATTTAAGGCGGGAGGAGTTCTTCTTTACTAGTTCTTCTAATCCAGGCTCGTAAATAGGAATTTTTCCTTTATTTAGCTGATTAATTTTTATATCACAAATATCTATGCACATAACGTCATATCCCATTTCGGCAAAACACGCACCAGAAACCAAGCCTACATAACCTGTACCAACGACAGTTATCCGCATATTAAATCGTTAAAAAGCAGACTTAATTAAAGCAGATATGTTCTTTAATTTCAATTTAATTAAATATTAATTTTTTGTTTGGAGCAAATTCTTGCTTTAAAAATTCCAATTTTCAAATCCCAAATTCCAAATATTTGAACATTAAAAATTGTTTATTGAGTATTGTTTGGAATTTGGTTATTGAAAATTGGTTATTGTTTTATTACTCCATCATATTCACCACAATTTTTGCCACTGCAGCGCGGGTGATGTAGTTGCCGGGACCAAATGTGCCATCCGGATATCCGCTTATAATTCCATTAGCTTGCGCGTAGCCTACGTATGGTGCGTACCAGCTACTCGTATCGACATCCGGAAAATCCGGAGTGTATCCGGAAAAATCAATCTCAGATGCTTCTATAATAATCTTTAAGGCTGCAGCGCGGGTGATGTAGTCGTTTGGCCCGAAGCCACCGCTTGGGTAACCTTCAATTATTTCGAGTCGTTTTGCCTCCTCGACATATGGAGCAAACCAGGAATTTCTCGGTACATCGGAGAATGGATGCTCATCAACGCTGGTGTTTATGGAATAACCAAATGCCAGTATTGCAATTTTTGTGAGTTCAGCGCGAGTTATATATCCATTTGGTTCGAATATAGTTTCGGTCTTACCGCTGACAACATCTTCTTCGTAAAGGGCTTCTATATAATTTTGTGCCCAATGCCCTTGAATATCTTCAAAAAACACCTGTGCCGATGTGAACAACTCTTCCTCTTCTTCAGCTTCTTCTTCTTCTGGTAAATCAACTGACTGCCGGATTACTGCCTGAGTTGCAGGGCTTACATTTCCGGCTTCGTCCTCTGCCGTTATATTGACGCGATTGGTTTTGTCTTCTTCAAAATCTACCAGAAATTGAAAAATCCCTCTTGAGTCAGCCTGCAGGCTGCCAACAATTGTTCCATCTGTTAGCACAGCGGTAACGTTGGCATAGGGTTCTGTTTCACCGGTGATTATGTATTCGATTGCGTCTACGAATTCTGGAATTTCATTTATAAATGGTGCATCCGGAGGGGTTGTATCTCCTTCTCCTGCACTACTGGAGACTTCGTTAATTGTGACCATTACTGAATCGCTGGTTTGCTCATTTATTTCGGCAGTAATGGAAAAAGTATTTTCCTGATTTTGAGCAAGCCCAACTGTAACTTCAACTGTTCCGTTTGCTTCTCCGTCGGGATCAAAGCCATCCGTTACTGGTGCAATGAATGCAGGACCTCCTAAAACTGATATTTTTGCGCCTTCTTCGGTGTAAAAGGTAAATGTATAGCTGTCTGCATCAACAGAGGTTGGCGGCTCATCAAAAAGCGGCACACCTATGGCAAAAGCGGTTAGGGGAAATATTAATGCAATTGCCAAGCTAATGATTAGGTTTTTTGTTTTCATATTTTTTTAATTAATATTTTATTAAGACTTTTAGGACTTTTACGACTTTTAGGACTTTTACGATTACGCTACAAAATTCATCCTAATAGTCGTAATAGTCTTTATAGTCATAAAAGTCTTAATTACTGCATTTCCAAAATTCCAGAAATGATTTTGGCTGCTTCAGCGCGTGTAAGGTTATTGCCTGGATAGAAGTTGCCATCGCTGTAACCTCCGACAATTCCGTAATTCTGTGCGTAAGCAACATATTTTCCAAACCATTCGCCGATCAGTACATCCGGGAAGAACACATAAGTCCATCCCTCTTTGCTTGTGTAATTTGTTTCGTAATTTTCATCAACCCCATCAAATGCTGCGGTTTCTATTAATATTTTTAGAGCTTCGGCGCGGTTAACGTTGCCATTTGGACTCAAAACATTACCTTCGTATCCTTGAATAATGCCGTTTTCATATGCTACAACCACATAAGGTGCGAACCAATCGGATGTTGATACATCTACAAATGAATTATCTAGAGATGTCGCAGCTCCAATACCGAATGCATTCATTGCCATTTTTACAAGTTCGGCACGGGTGATGGAGTCATCAGGTGCAAATGTGGTTTCTGATTTGCCGCTTGCAATACCTAAGTTGTATATATTTTGGATATAACTTTCAGCCCAGTGGCCAACGGTATCTGTAAATTCACCTTCACCTTCGCCTTCGCCCTCACCTTCCCCTTCTCCTTCGCCTCCAGTAACTTCAGCAGTTCCACCTGTATCTTCGAAAGCAAAATAAGTTAAGTGATCTGTTTCAAATGATACGTATCCGCCTTCTGCTACAGCTGTAGTTTGAACTGACCATGTATCGCTGGAGGCGTTATATACATAAACATTAACCACTGCCCCATCCGGTAAATCGGTTGGTACGGTAATTGTAACTGGATTTGAAAAAGTAAGCGGTGAGTTGTTTCCAACCTCAATTACTAATTCTACTTCGGATCTTTCCAGGAGATCATCAGATCCCTCGATATTTTCGCCTGAAGCGCTGATTTCGGACGATGTTTTAACCAAAGGTGGTTCTAATCTTCCGTTCCAGCCTGCTTCACCGGTTACCGATGTGTTTTCTGGGATAAACAGGCTAACTGTTGAGCCGCTATTTGGACGGATTGTAACAGTGCCATTTTCTGCTGTTACCTGCACAGTGGCAGTGTTTGCTTCTGTGTCGACGGTAATGTCGCTGGCATTAAAAGCAACAGGACGACCATAACTTTGATTACCAGTGATGGTAGAAATATTTGTAGCTAGTGTGCTGGTAGTGGAGTTTGAAGATGAAGTGGAAGAAGAAGTGCTACTGCCACCACCACCGCCTCCACCACCGCCACCGGCAGGCTGTTGTTGCTGGGCAGCTGGATCTGTTATGGTATCGCCTGCAACACCTGCAACTTCATCAAGGGTGCTGCCTCCATTAGTTTCAGTTCTGATTGTATATGTACCAGTAGCACCTGTTGTTGGAGGATTAATTGCCATACCAAACCCTAAAGCTACTGTTGTTCCACCTGGAATTATAGCTCCTAAGCCATCACGTGGGATGGTAACGCTTTGGCCAGCAACTACGAATGCGTTAAATCCACCATCTATATTGTTTAGCTCAGCGACATTGATATAAGAAGCAGCACTCACATCAAATCCTGCCGGGAATACAACTTCGATTTGTCCATCTGCAGGAATATCGGATGTGGTTGTAAAATCAATAGTAACATCCACAGCTTTGCTTTTTTCGGTTGAAGACAAGGTTACATCTGCTCCGGTTAAACCAGCACCAGCTGTGGTGTAACAATTTAGATCCGGTGCAGTATTACCTGTAACTATGTTGCCCGCATCATCCGTTACAGTTTCAAGCCAATTTGTTAGGCCGTTCAGCGCGCCAGCGGTTACTGTGTATGGGCTAAGAGCTGCTGTGGCTACCACCTCACCTGCAACCAAATTGCTTATATCAACGGTTGTAGACAAAAGAACATCAAGTGTGCCTTCAATTGCATTTGTATAGCTTACTGTGTCACCTATATCTGCAACCCCATTTGTATTAACATCATTTGTAAGGACAACGGAACCTGGTGTTGTGATTGTTGGAAGCTGGTTATCTATAGAAAATTGTGTTCCATCTATAAAAGGAATTATAGCGTTACCATCACCATCTGAAGCATCAATAATAGCTACGTCGTTATCTGCATCATCGATGCTACCTGCAATTAATGTATAAGTTGCACACCAGATATCATCACCAGCAGCTGTATCATCACAAGTACCTCCTGCACCATCGTCTTCCATTATAGCAAGAGGAGGCCCGCCAAAGTCAGTAAAATCAACACTAGCACCGGCTAAATCAGTTGCACCGTCAGCAGCAGCATCCCATATAATAGTCATCACATCAGTTGGATTTCCTATTCCAGCATCACCTGCATTTTCGGTTTTTGTCGTAGTAACATTTGCGTCTGTTGGAACAGGAGCAGCTGAATCTAAAATCGATTCGCCATCATCCGGATTACTTGTAACGTTAGTAGCTCCATCCGTCCATTCATTTGTAATGCCATCGATTGCAGTGGCGCCAATTGTAGTGTTAACAGCTAATTGACCTGCAATGTTTATAATCTCCACTGTATTTAAAGCTCCAGCTGGATCTGTAAATGCTGCACCAGCTAAATTTGCCGCAGAACCATCAGGTAAGGTAATTGTGCCAAAATCAGCAGCAACAGGTGGGCTTCCGTCATCTGTATCCACATTTTCTGACCAAGTGACGGTAATTTTATCAATCAATGAATCTTCATTGGTGTCTTCGATATCAAGAGTTACGACTGATGGAGCAGCGCCATCACTTAGATTTGTTGCTCCAAAACTTGCCACTTGATTATTAAGCGCATCAGAAATTTCTGTACCACCACCATCGGTATACGCAAGAGTTGGTGCAGCAATGTGAGACGTAATATGAGGTAAGCCTGAAATGCCCATATTTATTGTAACTGTATTAGTACCAATTTCTACAGCACCATTATAAACACCGCCAACTATATCAGAGCCTATAATATCATTTGCAGTATATGCAAAATCGCCCAGTATAGCTGAATTATTAGCGATTGTTTCAGAAAAAATCAATTCAATTCCATCTACATAACTTGGTAAAGTTGATGTGTATCTCTGGCTGATAAGAACTGGGGAAGCGCCGTCGGTAACGGTTATACCAAATGTGGGAGGTGTAAGATTGGCGTTAGAGTCCTGAATGTTCCCAGGACCTACAAGGTAGCCTACAACTGGATCAATTGCACCACCTGTTTCATTGGGATCAGCAGGTGTAGCAAGGTCAATCCATACCAAATTAGATCCATTAGAGGAGCAAGAATCAATAGGGCCAGGAGCTGTTGCTAATGTGATATCACCACCACTGCTCGTTACAAAGCCATCCATATAGGCAGGACAAGCTACTCCGTTATCAAGTGATGTTGTAACTGTTATACGATCCACAGTACCATCAGTGTTGTTATCTACATAAACAGCACTTAGGATTATTGGAGCGGCGCCATCGGTAACTGCTACAGGTGCACCAAAAGTAGTAGTACCATTACTATTTGCATCAGTTATTCTATTGGCCATATTGGTATATAGGATACTTGGAGGTGCGGCAACATCACCTGTTATATCCGGTACGGCAGAAACATCAATTTGCAAATCGTTACCGGCTACCGTACAAGTTGTTGGTATATTTAAACCAACGTCACCTGGAGCCGGAAAAGACCAATCTCCAGCATTAAAAGTGCAAGCAAGGCCTGTATCGGCAGACATGGTTAAATCTACACGATCAACTGTACCATCAGTGTTTGTATCTAAGTAAGTAGCTGAAATTGGGACAGGGGCAGTAGCATCATTTATTCCTGTAAAGCTGAAATTATTAGCTATATTAATGGCGGCATCATAGATGGTGCCAGACACTAAAGCGTACCCTAAATCTGGTTCTGTGCCTCCGGAAACACCGGTTAAACCTGCATTTGCTGTAGCTGTTAAAATTAATTCGTCTGTAGTGAGACAATCGGTACAAGCTGTAACATCAAAACCTGTTAAGCCTTGCGGAGTTGCTGTCCAATCAGCGTCATCATAATTGTATGAAACGTCTTCTGAGAAAGCTATGCCTGCCAAATCGACTTGCCCATCACTATTAAAATCAAAATAAGCAGCGCCTAAAGGAATTGGTTTGGCTTCATCAGCCTCAATAACATCCCCAGAAATAAGATTGCCTGTAGCATTCGTAGCGGCATCTTGAATTGTAACACTCACACCTGTCCAGGTAATATCCTGATTGGTTAGTTCGGTATTACAACCGGTTTTATTAGTTACATCACAAGTGCCAGCATCTTCATCAAATACAATGCATAAATATGCATCACCTTCAGCTGCATCGTTAGCGCAAGTTCCTTCTGCAGCTTCAACTTTTGCATTACTTACATTAGCTACAGCAAGAGAGAGTGGTGTGTAATCTGTGCCAGCGTTATACGCATTAATTGCAGTATCATCAATATTTTCTGAAAATTCTAATTCTAGGTGATCTAATTTACCATTGGCATCTGTGTCTTGGGTGATTGCTGCAGTGACAGCCGGAGCAGCCATATCATTTTCAGTACCTAAACCATCACCAGTAGCCAACCTGTTACCTGCAAGATCTTGTGCGCCGGCAGTTACATTGTGCAAATAAGCTGCCTCTGTACCAGTAATTGCAGAATCAAAATCAAAACGAACTTTATCATCATTGACATCTGTATCATCAGGTGCACCATCACAACCTCCAGTAGCGGTATTCATTTGAGTTGGTATAGATTCACCGACTCCATTGTTGGTGCCGTCATCATCTCCTTCAAAATTGGCAGCTACAACAGTCACATCCCTTATATCTTCATCAAATGTTGCCTGTATGCGATTTATAAAACCATTCCCAGTAGTATCGCAGGAATATGTATTTGAAATTGCTGGAGGATCTACATCCCAAGCAAAGCTGTTGGTTGCAACTTTAGTCGCCGTGTTTACAGCAAGGCCAACTGCATCCTGGATATCGATAGCATCCGCTATTGGCGTAAAGGTTGGTGTTGTTGGAGCCGTAGAACCGGCATTAAAGTAACTTCCTTCGTAATAGTTAAAATAGATGCTTAAAATTTTACCTGTACCATCCAGGCTAACTATATTATCAACAGCATTGGCAGTTGTCATATCCGAAGCGCCATCCCATATACCGATTCCATCCAATGTTTTTGCAAGAGTCATGGCACCTAGTGTTGCAGTACTTCTGCCGCTACCGCCCGGTGCAATATCCTGATCTCCTCCACCATCTGTTGAAATTGTAATCGCCTCGGTATAGGTAATTTGGATTGAGTTAAAATCTGTAGCGGTTGCAAAATCAACTGCTGAAACAACTGGGTTGGCGTTATCGGTGGCAGTTACATTAGACTTATTGGTCATATTTCCACTATTCAGCACAATGCTTCCCAATGTCCCTTGATCGGTATAACTAATAACCGGATCAACTGCACCACCTGTTTCATTTGGATCAGCGGATACGCTTATAAGTATAGTCTGACCAACCCCACTACAACTAACATTGGTGATGACAATATTAACATCCCCAGCATTATTTACAGTCCAATCGCCAGCCTCATAAGTACAAGATGTTACAGTTTCATCCACTACCCATACAACCTGGTCAACTGTTCCATCATTATTATTATCAAAATAATTCGATCCGGTAACAGTATCTAAAGCGTACACCAGTTTTACTGTCGAGTATTGGACGGAAGATACCAGAAAGAGACCGCTTACCAGGGCTATTATTACAGAAATTGGTAACAACTTAGCAAAGCTACGCTTAAATTTTTTCATGATGTTTTTTATGTTATTTTCTATTTTATAAAATTTTACACCATATAAGGTATAAAGGGAAATTTTATTTATTACAAAATTACAAAATTAACGCTTCGCTTATTACAAGATTAATTTTTGATTTATGATTTTCTATTTCTGATCTAAAATAATTTTGTAATTTTCAATTTTGTAATTTTGTAATAACTAATCTTGTAATAAAAAAGCCCTGCACCACATGGCGCAGGGCTTTTTATCTATTTAATTACTGCATATCCATAATTTTGACTACAATTTTTGCAACTTCAGCGCGAGTTATATAGTTACCCGGACCAAAGGTGCCATCGCTGTAACCTCCTACAATTCCATTGTTTTGCGCATAACCCACATAAGATGCAAACCAGCTATCGGTTGGTACGTCACCGAAATCAGGAGTGGTATCTGATACATCAATTCCTGCAGCTCCAAGTAGAATCTTCAAGGCTTCAGCACGATTAACCATGCCATTTGGGCTGAATACGTTATTCTCGTATCCGCTTACAATGCCTGCGTCTTTTGCTGTTTTGATGTAAGGTGCATACCAAGTATCTGCAGATACATCGACAAATGGTGTAGATGAAACACTGCTTGGTACATCATAATCAAATGCATTTACGGCAATCTTAGTAAGCTCAGCACGGGTGATGTTGTCGTTTGGTGCAAAGCTAGTTGCTGATTTACCGCTTGCTATGCCTTGATCATAAATGTCTTCGATATAACTCTCAGCCCAGTGCCCTACAATATCTGCAAATGTGGCGGTTGTTGCTGCAACATATGTTCCCATAGTAGGTCCTTCTCCCAATACATCTGCAAGTGACTGCGAAAGGGCAAAGTAACTGAAGTGATCAGTTATAACCTGAACCACCCCATCTACAACAACTGCTGTACCAAAGTCTTCCCATGTAAGTCCATCTTGTGAGAACAGAACTCTTATACTTGTCCCATCAGGAAGATCTACCGGAATTTCAAGCATTACATCATTGGAGAAAGTTAAAGATACATTATTTGTAGAACCTATTTTTACGACGGCATCTACATCTGCGCGAGCAAGTTCGGTATCTGTGCCTTCAATAGGTTCACCAGTAGCACTGATTATTGTTGTACTCTTAATAATTGGCGGGCTAATCTCTCCATCCCAGCCTTCAGAACCGGTTACAGTTGTATTAGGCGGAATAGTTGCTGACACAGTAGACTGCGAATTTGGCTTAAGGACAATTTCAGCATTTTCACCTGTTAACTGCGCTGAATTATTTACAATCATATTTGCATCTAGCTGTAATGGGCGGCTGTAGGTTTGGTCACCTTGAATTGTGCCACTAACTTGTGAAGATATGCTCGATGTTGCAGTGTTGGAATTAGAAGCTGGTGCAGTATTGCTACCACCACCGCCTCCACCACCGCCTCCACCGCCTCCCGCACAATCCGCTGGACAGCTGGCTGTTGTCTCCCCCGCATCACAAGTACCATTTCCACATGTAGCCCCGCCTGGAGCCGTGATGGTATCACCTGCTACATTTGTATCTTCATCAATGGTATTTCCAATATTATCTTCCGTACTAATTGCATAAGCACCAGTAGCACCTGTTGTTGCCGGGTTAACTGCCATACCAAAACCTAAAGTTACTGCAGTACTACCAGGAACTATAGCTCCTAGGCCATCACGTGGGATGGTAACGCTTTGGCCAGCCACAGTGAATGCTCCAAAGCCACCATCTATATTGTTCAGGCTAGCGACATTTATATAAGAAGCAGCACTTACATCAAATCCTGCCGGGAATACAACCTCAATCTGGCCATCTGCGGGAAGAGCAGCTGTGGTAGTAAAATTAATAGTAATATCTACAGCCTTACTCTTTTCGGTTGAAGTTAGTGTTACATTTGTTGCGGTTAAAGCTCCAGGAGCATTGTTATTAACATTAAGAGCAGGAGCAGTACTTCCTGTAACTGCATTTCCCGCATTATCCGTTACGGTTTCTGTAAATTGGATAGCACCATTGAAAGCACCAGCTGTAACGGTATGTGAATTACCAGCACTCGTAGCAGCTGCATTGCCGGTTAATCCACTGAAATCCACAGTAAATGTATCACCATCTGCCGCACCAGGGGTTGGGTCTGTGTAGTCGACAGTATCATTAATATTGGCCCATCCATTTACATTATTATCTGTGTTAAGTGCAACGCTACCTGCGACGCCGATGGTTGGAGCGATGTTATCTATTGTAAATCCACCGGTTATTGTAGCTGGTCCTGTTGCGGTGTTACCACCGTTATCTGTAATAGTTTCAGTACCTGAGAAAGCTCCATCGTCGTTATCCGGAACAACTGCAACTGCACCAGGGGCTTGAGCTGCAGAAAGAGCA
>JAHJBZ010000006.1 GCA_018813295.1 Patescibacteria group bacterium
TAATTTTCATTTATTTCAATGGTGATTAAAGAGATCAAATCTATACATTGAAAATTTATTATTTGTTTTGGGTTGTGTAGTTTTAGCTAAGAAATATGAATACAAAATATAGACAAGCAAATTGGACAAAAGTGTGTGTATAATGTTCAAAACTTGTTTAAAACTTGTTGATAAAAAATGTCTAATATTGTGTCTAAAAGAAGTCTGTAAAATGGCTTAAATAGGATTGATAGTATTATTTATGTGTATAAGATAAATTTGTTTTTATAACTTTTTTTTCGAATTCAACAACTTGTTTAGGAAATTGGTTTTCCATACACAACATATCGATAATCTATACGGTCGGGTGGCCAACAGGTATAAAGAGCTAATTCATTATTTAATTGGTTTTCTACTATGCGGTAATCTTCGGTGGCAGGAATAATGTCTGAACTAAATATCTCATAAACATATCCTTTTTCTTTGTAGTTAATATAGATTTTGTCTCCGTTTGAAAGATTATCAATTTGTCTTAATATAGTTTTATATGGTGAATTATCCCATGAATAACCAGAAGAATGCCCGAAAACCACTGTTTTTTTGCCATTATCAGGGGGATACAGATAATGCCCTAAGCCATATTTCAGTACATCCAGAGCTGCTCGTTCGTCGTCTGGATCTGCAAAATTGACATTTAAATTGATGATATCTAATTCGGGGATTGTTATTTTGTACTCGTCAGACGTTGGCAGGCTGGAGGCGACGAACTCCGGGAGTCCTGTTTCTTGTACTGTCTGTAAGCGATAAACAATTTCTGCGAATTCTCCGCGGGTTATTAGTTGGGCGGGGTGATAAAATTTGTTTTGGTTAATGAGATTATATTCATATGCGTAGCTGAAATATGGTGTATACCAATCAGATCTATTTATGTATAGGAGGGGGTTTTCTTGGTAGTCGACGTTTAGGTTAACGCCGTGACTTTCCAATATGATTTTTAAAGCTTCTGCGAAATTTAGATTGTTGCTTGGCTTAAATGTGTTGTCTGAAAAGCCTTGGATAATATTATTTTGATATGCAACCTCTACATATGATCCGTACCATTCGTTAATTCCAACATCCGGGAACATTACATATTTGTGGTTCAATTTTTTGTGCCAGTCGAGCGAATTGTTGATAGCGTTATCGTCATATAGTGCTTCTACTAATATTTTGACTGCCTCTGCTCTGTTAATATTTCCTTCCGGATGGAATTCACCATTTTCATATCCATTGATAATGTTTTGATTGGATAGTGTATTTATTGATTCGTTGTATTTGTGGGCATACGGAACATCAGAATAGCTTTTTGCAAAAGAAACATTTGGAAATAATAGGCTGAGGACAACAGCTATGGTTATGAATCTTATTATTGCTTTCATTTCAATTGATAATTTATAACTGATTTAGAATTATATTCCCCCCAACTAAATCACGGAAGTGAGCGTCGGGTTGTTTATAATTTGTATCGGTAAAGGCAAAGGATAGGTTGTCTTTGTTCAGTTCTACATCGAGTACTATTTCGGCAGATAACATTGGTTCATCATCCAATAGTGTGTAGGTGTTATTTGTATCAATAGACTCATTATTTCTTACTATTTCCATTATGATCATGGCGGCTGCGTCTCTGTCTATACCTGATTGATTTTTTCGTTTATCAATTCGATTTCTAACCGGCGTCCTCGTGTCTTCTGTGTAAGGTTTTTCTCTTGGGTTTATACCTTTAGCCCCATCTACAATTACGACTCGCCAACCACTAATTTTTTTGGGTTTTGCGCCGGTGTCTTCGTCTTCGAGGTCATTTCCAAATTCTTTCCCGAATTTTGGGCTTACGGAGACTTCGCCTAGACCACTGTTATTAATAATATCTATCTTGGTTTTAAAGCTTGTCTCCGGGATCAAAAGGAATATTGGCTTTTGGAATCTTTTTGCGATTTGTAGCTCTTCCGTAGTGAAAGAATTTACTGCTTCTCTGAATGTAGGCAGGGGCGCGTCACCATCTTTGACCGTGCCATCCACATTTAAACAATTAAAATGTTTGAGTGTTTCTAGTCTATCTCGGAATTGATCTAGGAGTGCCAATTGCATAATTAGTTCCGCATTTTGTATTAATTGTGGTGAGCTATCTTCGTCATCATCGACTAGCGCAATACCGGTTATACTTTCTTCTTCAGGCGCGGGGCTTTCTGGGGTGATTTCTTCTACGCCCCCATCGTCTGGATTAATACTGTCTGGGTTAAGGCTTTCTAAAATTATTCCGTTTTCTGTTGCGATTGTTACACCATCTGTCTTCATTAGGAGCTCGCTTATTGCGCTTCTGTGTTCGGCTACCTCTACTCTGAGCGCGACCAGGCTTGGGTCGTTTGGCCAGGTATCTACGTTATTTTTTAACCCCAGACCAATTATCTGTATTGTCAGATCACGAACATGATGTTCAGAAACACCATTTCCTTGGTCATCTGGATCAATACTCCCGGGGTATTTGATATGATATTCTCCACCGCCAGCTTTTTTTCTTGTGTGATCACCCATTTAAGACAACTTTAAATATAAGGAGGATATTATTGTATAAATTTCTGTATTTGTCAATGAAAAAGCCACTTTTCCAAAAAAAGTATATTCAAGTGTTTGTTTTTGGGGATTAGATAAGTGGTTATTAACCTTCAACAGCTTTGCTCTCCACAGATATGCCTCCTGATTCTGCTGGTATCTCCGGGAATTCGTTGTGTGGATCAAATTTGTCTGAGGCGCCAGTTTCATCTTGCTCTATTTGCACTTCAGCTGGTTCCAGTATTTCCAGTGCTACATATATAATAGTTTCCACTTGCTCTCTGATTTCGCCCGTTAAATCTGTGACCTTGGCTCCTGCTTCAGGATCGAGCATTCTTATGGCTATTTGTCGTGGGCTAAGCCCTTCATATTCTTTAGGGATTTCTCCGTATGCGCTGTCTCCATCGGTCACAGCGTCCTGATCTGTAAGTTCAGCCAATTCGGTTGAACTTGGCAGTGTTAATGGGGCGTCCAGTATTGCAGATAATGCTCTTTCTACATCACCCCTGATTTGTTCCGGTATTCCGCTTTTGGTTTTCTCTTGTTGAAGCATTAACATGGCTTGCTGTTCCGGCGTTACCCCTTCATAAATACCGAGTGGTGATTGATATGCGGGCATGTCTTCTGTGGGCTCTCCGTCTTCTCCGCCTGCTACTGCAGCATGTTTGTCTGTTGGATCTGTTTCTTCTGGAGGATAGTTTTCAGAATCAAGCTGTATTGGCGGCGCACTCTCTGGTGATAATGTGTCTAATGATACTTCTGATGATGGTTTATTCATAATAAGGGCACTTTAGAAAATAAAATTGAGGTTTCATTGTCTAACATAACAATCGTTTAATCAATATTATTTTTTTAATTTTTTCTTCATTTCAGACCGGTCTGCCATAGATACAGCTTTTTTGTTGGTCACGACTTTAAGTTTTTGGTCGAGCAATACCATTTTGTCATTTGGGATGTCTTTATCTACGAGCACATTTGCTCCCACAAATACGTTTTGCCCGATTTTGACACCGGGGTTGGTGCTGGAGTTTATACCAAAGCGTACTCCGTGACCGATTACAGCGCCGAATTTATTAGTCCCGCTACATCCTCTTTTCCCCTGGATGCTGACTTTTACATATTCTTCATCAAATCTTAAATTGCCAATTACAGTGCCGGCGCCAAATGATACATTGTCATCAATAATGCTGTCCCCAATATAATTTGTATGTGACCAGACATTGTGGTTGAGGTAGCTGCGAGCGACTTCTGTTGCGAAACCAACGACACAATTACGCCCGATCATGCTACTGCGGACGAGGGCATTGTTGGCAATAACTGATCCCTCCCCAATGTAAGCAGGGCCTTGTACTACTGCATGGTCGAATATTTTGACATTTGGGCCGATGATTACGTTGTCTTTGACGATAGCGGTCTTTGAGATTTTTGCGGTTTTATCGATTTTTGGGTCCTGATTTGCCAAAAAATGATTCATGAGACTGATTACGTCCCAAGGATATTTGAGTGGCTGCCAGAATCCTTTGTATTTTAGCGCAAGCATCTTGGCTTTACCTTTTTTGATGTAGTTATCCAGTGCGACTTCATACGTATCATCCTTTTTGGATTTAGTTTTTTTGAGGTAATCGATTAATTTTGGGAAGTCATTATAAATGTGGCAGACGAGATTTACTAGCTTGCTGGGCTCTTTACCTTCTCCCGGTTTTTCGATGATATCGGTGATTAGGCTGTTTCCGTCGATTTTTAGATAACCGCCAGAAAAATATTCGTTCATTTCCTTTCCTGCGATTACGCCATCAACCCCCTTGGTTTTTGAGGCGCGGATTATATCGTCGAATAAAGTCTGATCAAAAACGTCGTTAGTACTCATTATCAGAATGTTTTTGTGTTTTACTATTTTACTGCCTGCGAGGACGCCACCGGCCATTCCGTCTTCTAATTTCTCCTGTTCCACAACCACCACATTTTTATATTTTTTGAGAATGGCAGTGATCTTTTCAATATTAAATTTGTTTGCTACAACAACTATATCCCGCATGTTGGCCTTCTTGAGGGCGGAGATTTGGTGTTCGATTAAAGGTTTCCCCAAAAATTCCAATGTGTTTTTATCGGCTATTGGATCGAGGCGGGTAGATTGGCCTGCGGCCAGTAATATTACTTGCATAGTTTTTTTGTTATTGGTGTTGTTATTTTACCACAATGAGGAATTTTTAGTTTGAAATTCGGAATTTACATCCATAAATTATTTGGATTATTCCGATCCAATTCCCACCTTTCCGGATTATCATAAATGTACCCACGAATTTCATTCAGAAATTTTTCGTTGCGGATAATGTGGTCGTAAAATCGGGGTTGCCATTTAAAATTTATTCCCGGATAAATTTTATTCGTTGTTTTTGTAACAATGGATTTAAATGACCTAATGACTGTTGACAATGATCCTGATTTTGGTGAAATTTTGGAAAAAAACTGATGGGTTTTATCGGTTTTTGGATATTTTGGTTTGCGAGAATTATTTATTTCATCATCCGTAGAGACGTTGCACTGCAACGTCTCTACATTGGTTGGATTGATGTTATTATAACCAATGACCGTATCCGAGTCGGAATGTGGGTTGTCTATCACAACAATCCCATGCACATGATTCGGCATTACAA
>JAHJBZ010000031.1 GCA_018813295.1 Patescibacteria group bacterium
AAAACCCATCAGTTTTTTTCCAAAATTTCACCAAAATCAGGATCATTGTCAACAGTCATTAGGTCATTTAAATCCATTGTTACAAAAACAACGAATAAAATTTATCCGGGAATAAATTTCAAATGGCAAGCACGATTTTACGACCACATTATCCGCAACGAAAAATCTCTGAATGAAATTCGTGGGTATATTTATGATAATCCGGAAAGGTGGGAATTGGATCGGAATAATCCTGAGGGATTGTGGGTGTGATATTTTGACTCCGGACTCGAATTTGATGAATTATAATGCTAAAATACCTTTGTATCTTAACACCCTAATCATGAAAAAATTTGTTATCACCCTATTTTGCACCTTATTAATTATTCCCACTGCTTTTGCGGCGAGTATTGTTTCTGATTATTCGAGCACCATTCCTCAGAATTATTATGAAACCTTAGCTCCTGCCACAATTACCGCTGACGCGGAAGGAGAAATTACAGCTGAGTATGGCATTAATATTTTGATAGATGTTGATAAATATATTCTTTGGAATGTTGTGGATTTCATTACTGCATCCGGTACTGCAGTTAGTGAGGGGCGCGTTGATGCGGAGATTATTCCGGAATATCTGGAGGGGTATAAGGTATTGCACATACCTGTTAATAGCGATTTTGCTGAAGGGGAGTTCGTTACCTTAAACGGCTTACAGCTGAGGACTTATGATAGAGAGATTAGCAGCCGTTTTCTTGGGTTGGATATAGATGGGGATTTTACGGCTGACGTAATTGATATAAATAGTTATAAGGTTAATACTAGTATACGCACAGATAACATACCTCCATATCCCATTGAAAACGTTGAATATGTTATTAATGGAAACCTGACAGAGATAGAAATAACATGGGATAATCCACCGGATTATGATGTTACGTCAAATTATATTTATCGCACTGTAACGAGAAATGGAAGCACCGGACTCCTTGAGACATTATATGAGAACATGCTTATGGAATCTGTTACGGATGAGGATGTTCAGGAAGGGGATGAGATTTTTTATGAGATTTATGTGAAGGATTCGAGGAATTTGAGTGAGGCTTATGAGCTGAATGTTACGATAGAAGAACCAATAGTAGATGGTGAGGAGGTTTCTGGACCAGGGCAGAGCCCTGCTCCATCGGAGGAGGAATCGGCTGAAGAACCATTGAGTGATGAATTTGAGGCACTGAATAGCTTATACAACTATTATAAAGTCCGCTATAGCATTAAATGTATGCCGAGCGGTGTTCCGGCATCTGCGAACGACAGTGCTTGTTTGTGGGCGCGTATTGATGTTTTATACGCTCAGGAAATGCTTGATTATGATGATGTTGACGCGAGTTTATCTGATTGGGATTTGGAGCTAATGGCCAAGCGTCTTAAATATCCAGAAGCTCGTTACGAAGATAATTGTGAGGTAGCTGATGAGCCAGCTAGTTATTGTTCTGCATTAGGAAAGGCTTTGGAACGAGTGCATTATTTTATTGATTGATTTGGGGTATTGAGAGTATTAGGAGGATTAAGAGGGCTGGGATAGTGATTTTACTCTGGTTTTGATGCCTGTTTTATGTTATAAATTTAAAGCAAAATTAATATACTACCTATGAAAACAACTATAAAATTTCTTTTAATCATATTCAGCCTTTTTCTTTTTACTGCCTGCACCTCGAAATATAAAGTAGAGGTTGATTTAACGCCTGAAGAAGAGGCAGAAATTTATGCTGAAATTGAAAAGCTGGAGATAGATATTAAAACTTACGATACAAACAAAGAGAGTTATGAATACTGGGAAGAGTCCATTCCAAGTATGGCTATTATCAGCCTGGCTCGTGCTTACGAAGATTTAGGCGATTTAGGCAAAGCAATCGATATATACACCGATATTCTGGATACAGGCGCGAAAACAAGAGCTATAATTCATAACCTTGGCCGTTTGTACGAAAAGGTTGGTGAATACGAATTGGCTGTTGTGCAATATCAGCGGATAATTGATGAATATTTTGAAACCCAATACTTATATGATATTACCTGGGCATATATTCGGACAGGAGACCGCCAAAATGCAGAAAAGTACTTTAATGCATGGCAGTTGGAGTTCCGCAGAACTGATGAGCAGACACAGGATGCAATAAAAAAGTTGAGGGAGGCTGAGCAAACGTCTGAACTGTGATTCGTGTGATTAAATGATTTTTATGATTTCCTACAATCTCTACATCCGTAAGCGAGGATAGCTATCCTCGCCTGCAGATTTGGGGAGGGTGGCTATCCTCGCCTGCAGATTTGGGTTTGTATATAAAAAATCATGCCCACCTGTCCGCCGTGACGGATCACAAAAATCACAGTTCAGACAATTAATGACTTTTTGCTTATATTCGGGTATACTTCTTTCACTGTTTTTTTAACGTATATTTATTATGAAATCAGAAGTAAAAAAATTACCAAAGTCTCAGGTTGAGATTACCATTACTGTGCCTTATGAGGATTATAAAAAGGCTGAAAAGAAGGCTTTGGAGCAAATTGGCAAGGAAATTAAGGTTGATGGTTTTCGCAGTGGCAATATCCCCGAGGACGTTGTTCGCAAGCAAGTGGATGAGCAAACTATTCAGGGGGCTACTTTGGAAAATATCATTCCTACTTCTTATACCGCGGCTATTAAGGAGCATGATGTTCCAGTGATTGCTCAGCCTAAGGTAGATATTAAATCTCCTGTAAAAAAAGAAGGGGATGATTTTGTTTATATTGCCGTTGTTGCCGTAATGCCTGAGGTGAAGGTGGGGGATTATAAAAAAATCAAAGTTGCTAAGCCGAAAGTCGAGGTAAAAAAGAAGCAAATTGATGAAACTATTGATATGATTATGGATCGTTTTGCTGAATGGTCAGATGTGAAACGCAAAGCTAAAAAAAACGATCGTGCTGAAGTTAGTTTTGAGGGATTCGATGAGAAAGGTGAGGCAATTCCTAATACCGCCAGCAAAAATCATCCTATTGTTTTAGGCACTAAAACTATGGTGCCTGGTTTTGAGGATGCTGTTATCGGTATGGAAATTGGTAAGGAAAAAGAATTTACTATAACTTTTCCAAAGGATTATCATGCAAAAACCATGCAAGGCAAGAAGGTAAAATTTAAACTCACTCTCAATCGTCTGGAAGAAAAGAAAGAGCAGAAGTTGGATGAGGCAATAATTGAGAAAATTACAGGCCAAAAACAGTCTGTGAAAGATTTTACAAAGCGGGTAGAAGAAGATCTTTTGAGTGAGATGCAATCCCGCATTCAGCGTGAACACGATAATAACGTTGTTAAAGAAATTATAAAGATTACAAAAGCAGAATTGCCTGACACCTTAATTGATAGTGAAATTGAACAATTGAAACAGGAGCAAAAACAGCGTATTTCTCAGCAAGGTCTTACCTGGGAGCAGTATTTACAACATATCAAAAAAACCGAAGAGGATTTTGCCAAAGATCATCGCAAACCTGCTGAAGAACGCTTACTCGCTCGCTTGGGTGTAACTCATATCATAAGAGATTCAAAACTCGAGGTTAAAGACAAAGAAGTGGATAAGAAAATTGATGAGCTTTCTGCCAGATATCCGAAAGAGCAACAAAAACAATTTCGTGAGCATTATAAGGAAGGGTCTGATGCATACCGAAATCTGAAGAATAATATGGCGGCTGATTTACTCATTGATATGTTAACTAAATAATCCGAAAAACTTCATTTAAGAGACGCGCCATAGTGCATCTCTACAGTTAGTTGTTCTAATCTATTTCTTTGACGCTGAATATGCCCGGTATAGATTCGAGTTTGTGGATTACCTTGTTTAGGGTTTCGATGTTGTCTAGGCTAGAAGTAATAATGGTTTCTCCTATGTCTGAATCTTTGTGTCGGATATTTTGAATGTCCAGAATTGGTAATTGTAATGTTGCGAATACATCTGCCATGTCGCGGAGCATGCCGATCCGTGATTGACGCTTGAGTGAGAGCTTAACTTCGTATTTTGATTCGGTTTTTGTGCTCCATGAAGCTCTTATTAACCTTGCATCACCGTGTCCCCTAATAAGAACTTTGCAATTTTTTTTATGGATAGTTACCCCTCGACCTCGCGTAACATAACCCACAATTTCGTCATTAGGGGTTGGCATACAACACGTAGCAATTTGCGTTTTGTATCCCTTTTCGCCTGTAATTAATACTTCGGCATCTTCTAGTTTTACACCTTCTGTTAATACTTCATGAGCAAGGACTTTTTTTGAAGTCTCTTTCATTGTAGTGCTTTCGGGAAGTATTTTTTTAATTACGCTCATCACATCAACTGAACCATTGCCAATGTTTTCGAGTAATTCCTCTCTTTCTCGTACCGATATTCGTTTTTCAGAATATTTTTTAAGCACACTTAAATCTGGGTCGAGAAGTGGCTGATTGAATCTTTTTAGGTGTTTATTTACCAGATCCTTCCCCATTTTGATTAATTGATCGCGGTCTTGTGAATTGAACCATTGTTTAATTCTGTTTTTTGCATGAGCGGTCATCACAAATGAGAGCCAATACCGATTTGGTTGTGCTATGTTGCTTGTGAGAATTTCAATGACTTCTCCATTTTTTAATTTATCGTCCAGTGGAACAATTTTTCCGTTCACTTTTGCCCCTTTACATTTATGCCCTAAATCGGTATGAATTCCGTATGCGAAATCAATTGGTGTTGCATCCTTAGGTAAATCCAATACATCTCCTTTAGGGGTTAATACAAAAATACGATCATGGAATATATCAACATTTAACGATTCGATAAATTCAGCATTGTTTTTTAGATTTTCGTGTACATTTACCAGATTTTGTATCCATTTAAGTTTTTCTTCCGGTATAGCAATTGAATAACCACCTTTTTCTTTATATTGCCAATGAGCAGCTACTCCATATTTTGCTACCAAATTCATATCATGTGTTCTAATTTGGACTTCTATGGGCTGGTTATGGAGCTTTGAACAAAGACCTATTAAAGTTGTATGCAAACTCTGATAACCATTGTCTTTTGCATTTGCGATATAATCTTTAAACCTACGAGCCAATGGAGTCCAGTTCTTATGAATGATGCCAAGTGTTTGGTAACACTGAGATTCATCTTCAACAACAATTCTTAGGGCTAATATATCGTAGAGCTCTGATATATAATTTTTATTTTTACGTTTTAATTTTTTGTGGATGCTATACAAATGCTTTATTCTGCCCTCAATTTCTGCCTTGATGCCATTTTCCTTAAGGGTTTTTAAGAGAATAGCTTTGCTTTTATTGATGATGTTTTTTTGCTTACCGGTTGTTTCGTGCAATTCATCATAAATACGTTTGTAATCATCTGGAAATAAATGTTTAAATGCCAAATCATCTAATTCATTTTTAATTCTATATATACCAAGTCGAGCTGCTATCGGAGAATATATTGTCAAAGTTTCTTCGGCGATTCTTTTCCGTTTTATTTCGGGAATATACCCCAAAGTTCTCATGTTGTGTAAACGATCGGCCAGCTTTATTAAAATTACGCGAATATCATGTGACATCGCTAAAAACATTTTTCGTAAATTTTCCACTTGTCTTTCGCGACCACGGTAATATACCGTTCCTAATTTTTCCATCCCCTTTAACAATGGAATTACGTTGTCGTTGAATTGTTTACGTAAGTCTTCTGCTGTAATGCCTGTGTCCTCCAATACATCGTGAAGCAATGAAGCAACTATAGAATCTTCATCTGGTTTTAAGTCTAAAAGAATTTTGGTAACTTCTAGTGGATGTTGAATATAAGAATCCCCTGAAGCCCGCTTTACGCCTGCATGGGCTTTTTTGGCAAATTCATATGCCCTTTTTACCCTTTCCTCATTTATATTAGGAAGATACTTTTTAGCGCCTTTGATTATGTCACTGATATTTGCTTTTTTGGACATAAAATTTTTTTGGAAAGTAGCTTTTATATTACCTTGTTTTGGAGCTTTTCACAAAACGAAATAACTATATAATTTTAAATTTTTAGTTTGCTCCTCTTGCCCTTGTGGCAATAATTTTTAATCAATTTTCATTGCA
>JAHJBZ010000007.1 GCA_018813295.1 Patescibacteria group bacterium
ATCGTTCTTTTATAATGCAGCGGTAGCTGCTGGTACAACTGATGCATTAACTGCCAAGCCTTTGACCGATGCCTCCCTCCGGAAACTCTTAGGTCAAGAGGATGCATATTTAGTAGGCATTTCCGCGTGGGGCCAAACTATCGGAATGATTAAAATTGAAAATGACCTTTGGTCCGATCGTCAATATATAGAATATCCCGCATGTGGTGGTGTTCATAGTGGAAATTCCACTTGGTGGTTACCATCTCCAGTGAAGGTAATTGGGGGAAGTAACTGGACATTGAATGCAACAAATCAAGATACTAGTAATGCATCCTCTGCCTACGTCATTTTGCATCTTAGTTATGGTAACGCATCATTCCCGTTTCTAATACTATAATCTTGGGCTCATGAAATCCCATTAGCTCATATTCTCACCCCTACCTCACCTCCACATCTGAATTATACCATTGTCTGTGAAGTTTGCTAAAAACAATTTTTCCGAAAATCCATAGCATTGCTCCCACAATAGTTATAATTTGAAGATATATCGAGAGCCATCGCTAACCAGTATTTGAGAACTATGAACCATTACCTTGTTTGGGGACCTAACCCCATCCCCCTATTTATTCTTCCATCTTGGAGCATAATCAAAATATCGTGTGTCAGTGTAGAAAAAACCTCGAATAAAATTTATCATATGCGTTAGTGTGTAATCTAAACCCATATGTTCGGCAAATAAGATCACTAATATTTGGGCAATCAGAATTACATAAATCTCGATCAAAACAGCGTTTAATGACTTCCCAAAAAACCGGTTCATCTTTAAGGATTGGTTTTCTTCTCTATTACATATCTCGATATCCCATCTCCAGGGATATATTTTTCCAATCTCTTCAGGTTTTAGATGAAAGATATCTGTGAAATACCGCCAATTCTTCCCATCTTCTCCTTTTAAGGTAACGAGTCTTATGGGATATTTACAGTCTTTGATTTTAACAATCTGGTCAATTCCACTTGGATCCTCCGAAACTGTTTCAATTACTTCGAATTTAGCGTTTTTCTTGGCTCGGCTAATAAAAGCTATGCCATTTTCCATCAACTCCTCAAATTGCTTAAAATCATAGTATCCGAGATCAAAAAGTAGAATCACATCATCATTGGTCAGGTCAACAAGATCATTAAGTTTATTCACAATTTCCCTAAATTGAGTGTTGTCATGCACCGTTGGTTCTGTCGTTAATGCAACGAGGGGTAACTTCCTAACACCACAAATTACCGATAAATGAAGTTTTATTCCATCCATCTCTATTACTGTTTTAATATCATCAAATAATGGATTGGATATTCCTGCTTTTTTCTTGGAGCCATCTATTGCTATTAAGAGTCGGTTATTTCTTTTTGAATGAATGTTTAACGATTGGAGAGCATATCTTACCATTTCTTCGTATATCTCCTGAAATACAAGGTAACTTTTTGGTTTTGAAGTTGTTGGTGGTCTGTCGGGCTTATCTGAATGATGAAGTTTTGACAGTTGGCTTTTACTGATCTCAACAATCCCTAAACGCTGGATCTTTGGATTCTTTGAAAGATTTACTATCTGGGAAAGGTGGGTATCTCCCTTTAGGAAACTGACAGTTAATAGTTTCAGGTGAGTCCGCGTAGTCATCTTTTTACAATGGGCATCGGCATTGTATTTATCAGCTATTTGTTCAACATTCACCCTCCTGAGAGGCCTGACAAGCCTTGTATTTATTTGCATGGAATTCGCGGTAAAAAAGGCGTTGAGTTCCTATTTCTCAATCCGTATAGCTCTAACAAGCTTTCCTACCCAAGCTCTTGGAACATAAATTCTCCCGGAACTTCCTCCTTTATCTGCTCTTTTTTCAACGACCTCGTAGCCGTGCATATGTATCTCCATAGGCTTTGAGGTCAGGTCGTCTGCGGGCTCCTGTGGTGTCTTCTTTTTTTCGGTCATACAGTTATATTATAACCACTTGTAGATAAAGTACTTTTCGGCCCCAGTCGCTGATTTGAAAAAAAATATTTCGGATTGAGGAAGGATCCTTAACGAATAAATATTAGAAACGGGAATGACAGATCATATACAAATCATATACAATTCGAGAGCAGTATGGACATCTTTTCCCGCCGCATCCCACGGCGGATCGTGAGACGGTAAAAACATTTATTAACCAAAATATCCTTCGAGCTATCGATCCAATGCGCGCGCTGAAGAGGAAGCTCTCGTACCTGTTACTGGGACAGAAAGGCGGCAGGAATCGGATACAGATAATCGAACTCCTGAAGGACCGCCCCTACAACCTCAACCAACTGGCAGGGATGCTGGGCCTGAACTATCGTACCG
>JAHJBZ010000008.1 GCA_018813295.1 Patescibacteria group bacterium
CCTCACCTGCCTCCAAACCATCTCAAACTCAGGAATTTTGAAAAGACGCGCCACTGCAAAATAAACAGCAATGCCAATTACGACTAATAAGAGTAGTTGGCTAATTTTTTGGAGTAAATCTCCACCATAAGGCAGCACATCCTTTGCCAAAACCACCGCCGCACCCATTAAAAGACCTGCGACGACCATTTTTAGAATATTTACCCAATCTAAAATCCGGCGAGCTAATTTGCGGTGCATAAAAATATATAATAAGACGAAGTTTAATATCGCCCCCGCACTAAATGCAATCGCAATACCAACAATTCCAAAATCGAGGACGAAAGCCATAACAAGACTTCCGCCCACACTTACAATCGACCCAACAAATGCGGTAAGGACGGGTGTTTTGGTATTGTGATACGCATAAAAACCACGACTCAAAAGCGGAATAAGTGATTGTGCAAAAAGTGAAATAAGTAAAAAGCCAAGTACATTTTTTGTAATCTCCGCATCCCCTGCACTAAACTTTCCACTAACAAGAATTATGTCGATAACTTCGGAGCGAAGAGCGAGCATGCCAAGTGTTGCAGGAATAATTAGGAATAGAATTTGCTGCATCACACGCTGTATTTCTTTGGCAAAAGGTTCGGTACTTGGTTCCGTAGCAAGCTCGGAGAGTGTCGCGAATGACGTTATGGCAAAAGAAATTGCAATGATCCCCAATGGCAATGCCTGCAGGTTATCGGAGAGATAGAAGATGGTGATAGAACCCGTCATCAAAAAACTGGCGATCAGGGTGTTTACGACTAAAGTTAACTGATTGAGCGATAAACCGAGAACTCTTGGAATAATTAACTTAAATGCTTTACGAACATCTGGCCGCATATAACCGAGTAACCACATGTGTTTGTAACCTACCTGTAAAAGCGCGGGTAGTTGGACGATAAGTTGTAAGAGTGCACCTATAATTACACCCCAAGTAACACCTACAACGCCAAATTGCTCACCAAAATAAATAATTCCAAAAATTATTCCCGCATTATAAAAAAGCGGACCGATTGATCGGAATAAAAAGCACTTAAAGCTGTCTTGAATGCTTATTACAACTGATGACAGCGTAAATAAAATTGGCGAAAGAAGCATTATCCGCATTAATCGAACCGTTAAATTAAATGCTTCTTCATCAAATCCACCCGCAACAATATGTACAAGGTATGGTGCAAAAATATAAGCAACACCAGCAATGACTAAAATCATGATCATCATTAAATGGAGCATGGAACTGGCAAAAGCCCATGCCTCCTGAAACTTCCCCTCTTTTTTGTATTGGGTAAAAATCGGAATGAAAGCTGCCGATATTGCACCAAAAATAAGCAGATTATAGAGTAGATCTGGTATACGAAACGCCGCATAGTATGTATCGAGATTATAGATACCAACCCCCTCCGTTGCCCCAAAAATTTTGGCGAGTAAGTGATCCCGTGCAATTCCCAAAAACCGACTGAGCAACGCAGTAACAGCTAAAAGCAACGTGGGCGGTAATATGTTTAGGTGACGAATTCGTTTCATGGATAGTCTGAAAACAGCTCAATTATTATACCCGCTTTAGAGTCCGGACTCCATAGGAGTCCGGACTCTAATAACCATTGACTAACTCCCAAAAATAATCTAAAATAACAACCAAATTTTAATAAAGCCCCCTCTCATGCCAGATATACCACAAAAACGCGACAGAGATGTCCCCAAACTACACATAATGAGAGATCATTATCACGCAGAAAACGATGAGACTTACACCGATGGACAAGCGTTATTTAGATATATAGTGGACAGTTGGCCAAATGTAGCAGAAAAAGCAATTAATCATTTAAACACACTTGGTATAACCCATGAATCAAATATTGATGAAATAAGAGCAATATTGAACTCCGCCCAAAGAATTTCCGGCCTTACACCAGTGCGAATCCAAGTATTGATAGACCTTTGTACAGAAACCGCTAAACGCTCTGAGCCTCAAGGGTTTGGATATTCCACCGAAGCCCCAACGATATTTGGAGATTTAAGGGGGCTCATTGAAGACTTGCTTGGAAAATGTGCTCGCATTGGAAATTTATTTAGTCAAAGTGGGGAGATAAAAACAAATACCGCTCCCCTAACCATAGTCACACCAAAAGATTTAGCAAAAGCCAAAGAGCTAACAATCAATGGTAAACAAATATTAAAACTTGCAGATCGTAGAGAATTCGGAGAAGGAACAAATGCCGACACATTAAGAAAATTTGGGGTTAGAGAAGATATGGATCCTAATGACATAATAGAAGCACTACAAAAAACAAGATCAATGGATGTAAAAGAAAATAGAGTAATAACTGCTGTTATAGATTTTGTTAAAATACAGTGTGGAATTGATTGATAGCACAAACAAATCATGCTAAAATAAGCTAAAATAAATCATAAAAATAAAAACTATGACTTTTCTAGGAATGTATTCAACCCCATTAGAAGTTTTATATTTAGTTCTGTCAATTGGCATCGCCCTTTTGGTGCTGTTTTTGCTATTGGCCTTATATCATCTGATTAAAATCCTGCGCAACATAAATATTGTGACGGATAAAGCAAAAGACACTGTTGATTTAGTAAACC
>JAHJBZ010000032.1 GCA_018813295.1 Patescibacteria group bacterium
ATAAGTATAATAAAAATAATATTATTTTACTATAAATGCGAAATACTCCTAAAAATCTTAGAAAAGAGGCCAATCATACAACGGATTTGGCAAATACCCAAGCACTTAATCCTAGAGCTGCTTGTCTAATCTCACATATTCAAGAGCAAGTAAAAGCTGGTAGCTCCCCTGCCGCAATATTCGCACAACTCAAAGCAAATAACCAAGTTGATATCCATATATCTGCACGTGGATTAATGGCAATGATTCTAATGATGTCAATCATGGTTGTTCCAGTTGCACAAGCTCAAACTGCCACCCCAGATGTATCACTTGAATCAGTTGAAGCACATTGTGTTTTTAGCGATGTAGGAAACAATCCTGTTCCTGAGGAATGGAGAGCATCAGTCAGGAGTCAATTGGTTGATGTTTTTAAAGACAATTTTACATATGAATCGGGAAGCAGAAGCATAATAGACACAAAGAGGGATAAATTTCTTAAACAAGCACTCTTTCTTGAGGATCTCAATATAGAATTAAGAGATAGAAACAATAAAGCAGCATTAAACAAAAACCTTATGGGTAACTTAGTGGAGAGATATAAGTTATTTACCCAGCTCAAAGCTGAAGTTGAACAAGCTACAAGAATTGCAAATGGAATGCTTAGTTCTGATGGGGAGATAAATTTGGAGGCAGTTGAATTAACCGAAGCTGACATAAAAATAATGAATTGGAGAAGGGCTGAAGGCTTAACAGACGTTATGTTTGAACAAAGCGGGATTACATGTAACGACGCTTTATGGGTAGAGATACTAGGAGAAAAACCGAAAGGAGAATCACCAGCACTAGAATGGACAACTCCTCAAACCAACACCAATGGAATCCAAGTAAGCAAACAGCAAGCTGATGATTTAAATTTAGATATAATAAGAATGCTAGAAAGTTTTGAAGAAAAAATAATTCAAATTGGGAAAGCTTACAAAAAATATGACAAAGAGGATGATCTCGAAGCAGAAAATACTGAAGGAATATACATAATAAGACATGGAAGAAATACAGATAATTAAAGGGTAAATAAAATTAGCAAATTCATAACATTTCTTTAAAAATGTCTACATAAATATTTGGCTTTCATAAGCCATTTTTTTATATATGAGTGAACATTCGTTCAATTTTCTCTTGATTTAGTGAACAAATGTTCATATTATAGAAACGTCACATAATTTGAATAAAAATGCTTATAAACTTTTTCTTAGCAATACTACTAATAGCAATTGCAATCGGTGCAATGATGATGCTGGATACAGCAACAAGTCTTGGAATCAAAATTGTTAAATCTATTCTCAGGTTTACTCGCCGCTCAAAAATCTTAACCGAATACATCCTTCGCGCCTATATTCGATATCGCAAAACAATTAACAAACAAATAGCATGATAGCAAGTTCCCTAATCGCAGGCTTCGTATTTACTACAATTTTTGGATTCTTCTTTATCTTTAACCTTATTAACTTGTAATGATTTAATAATATCGATTTTATATTTTAGATTTAATATTTTGTAGAAAGATGAATAAGTATGACTTAGAGGAAAGACTAATAAGATTTGCAATAAAAATGATTGAAATTGCAGAATCCGTACCAAAAACTAAAGCCGGAAATATAATAGGAAATCAACTAATCAGAAGTGGTACATCACCAGCTCTCAATTATGGAGAAGTGCAAAGCGCTGAATCACGAAAAGATTTTATCCATAAAGTAAAAATAATTTTAAAGGAATTAAGGGAAACAAATATTTGTTTAAAAATAATTAAACTAAAACCTTTATTAAAATCATCAAACCTTTTACAATCCGGAGCTAGAGAATGTGTTGAATTAATATCAATTTTTGTATCAAGCGTAAAAACTGCAAAGAAAAATGCTATTAAATTATGAACGCCGAACGCTGAATAATGAATATCGATTAAAATTCGAAATTCGACGTTCGACGTTAGATATTCATTATTAACAACTAAAATATTATGATAGACACATTAAAAGAAAAGTTAAATCACATTCGTGCATTTTATAAGCAAAACAAAATAATGCCAACATACGACGAACTTTGTTTACTTTTTGGATTTAAATCCAAAAACGCAGCATTTAAACTCGTAAATAAATTGGTTGATGATGGTTTTGTCGAAAAAATGGATAAAGGCCGTTTAAAACCAGGTCCGAATCTACTCGGCTTACCTTTATTTAATAGTGTCCAGGCAGGTTTGCCAACTTCTGAAGAAGAAACATTAATCGATCACATCGATCTTAATGATTATTTAATAAAAAAACCTGAAAAAACCATTCTTATAAATGTTCGAGGCGACAGCATGATAGATGCCGGCATACATGAAGGTGATCAGGTAATTGTAGAGGTTGGTGCTTCAGTTAATGTCGGCAATATTGTAGTAGCAATTGTAGACGATGATTACACGGTTAAATATTTAGACAAAACAAAGGACGGAAAAATAGTCCTGCAACCTGGCAATCCCAACTATCAACCAATTATCCCTCAGAATGAGTTGAAAATTTTTGGAAAAGTAACTGGGGTAGTACGAAAAATATAATGTTTCTGTGGTAGAAAATTTAATATTTAGCATTTAAAAGAATTAATAGTATGAAAAATTTGTTGAAAAAATATTTTGGATATGATGAATTCCGACCATTGCAGGAAGACATTATTAATAATGTAATCGCAAAAAAAGATACGCTCGTCCTTATGCCAACCGGTGGCGGCAAGTCTTTGTGTTATCAGCTACCTGCAATCTATTTTAAGGGACTTACATTGGTTATTTCACCATTGATTGCACTTATGAAGGATCAGGTAGATGCTTTGAAAGTGAATGGTGTTTCAGCCGAATATATCAACTCATCACTTTCAACTTTTGAAATTGGAGCTATTCAGAAAAAAGTAGAAGTTGGTGAAATAAAAATTCTTTATGTTGCACCTGAACGGTTGGCTCAAACTAATTTTCAAACATTCTTAGCAAAACTCAATATCAGCCTAATCGCTATTGACGAAGCACACTGTATCTCGGAATGGGGTCATGATTTTCGTCCTGATTATCGCAATTTGAAACAATTGCGGAACAAATTTCCAAATATTCCGATCATCGCGCTTACAGCTACAGCTACCGAAAAAGTTCGTGAAGATATTGTGAAGCAACTTCAACTTAAAGAGCCAAAAATATTTGTAGCAAGTTTTGACAGAAAAAATTTGTCTTATATTGTTTTAAGAAAACAAAAAGTTTTTGATAAACTCACTCATTTTCTTGAAAAATACAAAAATGAATCCGTTATTATTTACTGTTTTTCCAGAAAAGACACAGAAAACCTTGCTCAAAATTTAAGAAATAAAGAGTATAAAGCACTTCCTTATCATGCAGGTCTCGACAAAGAAGTACGAAAAGAAACTCAAGATCTTTTTATTAAAGATGAAGTATTTATTATTGTCGCGACTATAGCATTCGGAATGGGAATTAATAAATCTAATATAAGGCTGATAGTCCATCAAACATTCCCAAAATCAATTGAAGGATATTATCAGGAGATAGGACGAGCCGGACGAGACGGGCTGCCAAGCGAATGTGTAATGTTTTACGGGTATCACGATAAATGGAAACATAAATATTTTATCGATCAAATCGATGATCCAATTATCAAAAGAAATAAAGAAGATAAAATAGAACAAGTTGTAAATTACTGTGAAAGACTAACTTGCCGAAGAAAATATTTATTAAATTATTTTGGAGAAAATTATCATAAAGAGAATTGTAATGGTTGTGATAGTTGTATTCCGCAAAATATCGATGACAAATTTTCATATGCGCCATGGAACAATAAACCAAAATTTAAACGGGACACTCTACCATATGACCAATATTTATTCAGACAATTAAGGATTTTACGAAAACAACTTGCAGACGCGAAAAATATACCTCCATACATCATATTCAGTGACGCTGTTCTACAGAAAATGGCTTATTATTTTCCAATAGATGAAGAAAATTTTATGAATATTGAAGGCATAGGAGAAAAAAAGATGGAGGAATTTGGCAATAGCTTCCTAAGTGCTATTAAGAATCATATAAAAAATAATAATATCGAACCACGTCCAATTCCAAGTCGGCAGGAAAGAAGATTAAGGCGTATAAAAAAAGAGGCTAATACAGAAGGTTCGAAATACCACTGCACAAAAAACTTACTACTAAATAAAACACCCCTTAATGATATTGCAAATAAGCAAGGGGTTAAACCAGGAACTATTATTCGCCATATCGAACAGCTGACAGCATCCGGTCATCTAATTGATATCAATTATCTTAGACCTCCAGAAGAAGCCTATACTACAATAAAATCAAAATTATTAAAATCTGAAGATGGGAGATTAAAGCCAATTTTCGATGCACTTAACGAAAAATATTCTTATGAAGATATTCGAATAGTACGATTGATTTGTAATAATAAAATTGTGTCGAGTGAAATTAGTTGATTATTTGATTAATTAAATATATTATATTAATGAAT